>CAZZWL010000052.1:0-33975 GCA_964657755.1 uncultured Rhodanobacter sp. | reverse complement strand
TCATAACTCATAACTCATAATTTATAACTCAATAAAATGAAGTCCTTCCCTCAAATGCCCTCTCGCCTGCTCATTGCGGGCCTGCTGGCCGCCCCGGTCCTGAGCCTGACCGGCTGCGGCGGCAACAAACCCGAGCTGCCCGTTAATACCAAGGACACCGAATCGACTTACCGCACCGACACCGTGAAGAACCGCAACCTGGCTCAGGACCTGCGCTTTACGGGCAAGGTGAGCTACGACCAGCGCCGCGTGGACCAGGTGTTTCCAGTGGTGAGCGGCAATGTGTTGGCCGTGAATGCCGCCCTGGGCGCGCACGTATCGCAGGGCCAGGCCCTGGCTACCGTGCAGAGCGCCGACGTGAGCGGCTACCTCAACGATTTCAACGCAGCCAAGAGCGACTACGCCCTGGCCAAGCGCACGGCCGACAACACTGAGCAGCTCTACAAAACCAACTTCGCCTCGCAGTCGGACCTGATTGCCGCCCGCGAAGGCTTGGCCAAAGCGCAGTCGGCCCTCAACCGTAGCCAGCAGATACTCAAGCTGTACGGGGCCAGCAGTAGTGGCACGGCCCAGCCCGTGTACCAGGTGAAAGCGCCGGTGAGCGGCTACGTGGTGGCCCGCAATATTAACCCCAACATGCAGCTGCGGCCCGACAACTCGACGCCGCTCTTCACCATCTCGGACCTGAGCCGGGTCTGGATTCTGCTCAATGTGTACGAAACGGATGTGGAGGCAGTGAAAATGGGAGCTAAGGTGACTATCACCGCCTTGGCCTACCCCGATAAGCAGTTTACGGGCACCATCACCAATATCTCCAACGTGGTGGACGCGGACACCCGCGTGCTGCAAGCCCGCGTGGAGCTGCCCAACCCCGACGGCCTGCTCAAGCCCGACATGTTCTGCACCGTGGCCTTGCACCTGGAAGACTCGGGCGAAGGACTCGCCCTGAACCCCAAATCGGTGATTTTCAGCCAGGATAAATACTTCGTGGTGAAGCAGGACAGCCTGAGCAAATACCGCGTGGTGCCGGTGAAAGTGGTGCGCACCACCTCGCAGTACACCTACGTGAAGGGCGACCTGCGCAACGGCGACCAAGTCGTGACCGAGGGTAGTCTACTGCTTTTCAATGATTTGACAGATTAATTTCAATTACCAGTTATCAGTTATCAGTCAGCAATTGGGAGGGGGGTAGGGGGCTTGTTCCTGCTTGCTGCTAGTCTCCTGTTGCTGCTTGAGAAAGGGCTGATAATTGATAATTGATGACTGATAATTGATTTTCTCCCGTGAACAAATTCATCAAAGGCCTCATCGGTTTCTCGCTGAGGCATCCCTTTATCGTGTTCTTTATCACCGCCCTAGTGGTGGTGGCGGGCGCGGTGAGCTTCTACTACACGCCCGTGGAGGCCTACCCCGACGTGACCAACACGGAGGTGGTTATCATCACGCAGTGGCCCGGCCGCTCGGCCGAGGAGGTGGAGCGCTTCATCTCCATCCCGATTGAGACGGAGATGAACTCGATAAGCCGCAAAACGGTGATTCGCAGCATCAACCTGTTCGGGCTGTCGTTCATCAAAATCGTGTTTGAGGACGGCACCGACAACTTCAACGCCCGCATGGAGGCCGCCCAGAAGCTGGCCAACGTGAACCTGCCCGAGGGCGTGGACCCCGAGGTGCAGCCGCCCACCGGCCCCACCGGCGAGATTTACCGCTTCACGCTCACGTCCAAAACCAAGACGGCCACCGAGCTCAAAACCCTGGAAGACTGGGTGATTGAGAAGAACCTGAAGGCCGTGCCGGGGGTAGGCGACGTGGTGAGCTTTGGCGGCAAGGTGAAGACCTACGAGGTGGCCGTGACGCCCCCGCTGCTCACCAAATACGGCCTCACGGCGCTCGATGTGTTCCAGGCTTTGCAGCGCGCCAACGTGAACGTGGGCGGCGACATCGTGCGCGAAGGCCAGCAGGCATTCGTGGTGCGCGGCATCGGCATTGTGAAGAATGTGGCTGATATCGAGAAGATTATCATCAAAAATGTGAATGGAGTACCGGTGCTGGTGCGCAACATCGGCAACGTGCACACCTCCAACCTGCCGCAGCTTGGCATCGTGGGCCGCGACGACCACGACGACGTGGTGGAGGGCATCGTGCTGATGCGCAAGGGCGAAAACCCCGGCGCCGTGCTACCCCTGCTCGAAGCCAAAGTGGATTACCTGAACACGACCGTGCTACCTGGCGACGTGAAAATCAAGGTCTTCTACGACCGTACCGAGCTGAACGAGCACACGCTGCACACGGTGGGCGAAAACGTGTTAATGGGTATCATTCTGGTAACCACTGTGTTGCTTATATTTCTGGCCGACTGGCGCACTACGGTGACGGTGGCGATGGTCATCCCGCTGGCGCTGCTCTTCGCCTTCATTCTGATGCGCTGGAAGGGCATGACGGCCAACCTGTTGAGTATCGGGGCCATCGACTTCGGCATCATCATCGACGGCGCGGTGGTGATGGTGGAGGGGCTCTTCGTGATGCTGGCCCACTGGGCCGAGCACGAGGGCATGGAAAACTTCAACAAGCGGGCCAAGCTGAGCAAGATTCTGCACACGGGCACCGAGATGGGCAAATCCATCTTCACGTCCAAGCTCATCATTGTCACGGCGTTGATTCCGATTTTCTCGTTCCAGAAAGTGGAGGGTAAGCTGTTTTCGCCGCTGGCCTTCACGCTGGGCTTCGCGCTGCTGGGCGCGCTGCTGCTGGCCCTCACGCTGGTGCCGGTGCTCTCGTCCATCCTGCTGCGCAAAAACGTGCGCGAGCGCCACAACCCGCTCATCGAGTTCCTGAACCGCAACTACGCGCCCCTGCTCGATAAGGTGATGGGCCACCCGCGCCGGGCGATGGGCGGCGCGCTGGTGGCGCTGCTGCTGGGCATCGGGGCGTTCCATTTCGTGGGCACCGAGTTCCTACCCCACCTCAACGAGGGCAGCATCTACGTGCGAGCCTCGATGCCGCTGAGCATCAGCCTGGAGGATTCGTACCACTTCACCAAGCAGTTTCGGCAGGATTTTGAGCAGTTTCCGGAGGTGCGGGGCGTGATTTCGCAAACCGGCCGCCCCAATGATGGCACCGATGCCACGGGCTTCTTCAACCAGGAGTTTTTCGTGGACCTCTACCCGGCCGACCAGTGGAAGCGCGACATTACCAAGGACCAGCTCATTGCCCAGATGCAGGCCAAGCTGGCCCACTACCGGGGGGTAGACTTCAACTTTTCGCAGCCCATCAGCGATAACGTGGAGGAAGCCGTGTCGGGCGTGAAGGGCTCGATGGCGGTGAAAATCACCGGCGACGACCTCAACTTCCTCGACAAAAAAGCCGACGCCGTATATGCCCAGCTCAAAAAAGTGAAGGGTATTGAAGACCTCGGCATCTTCCGCAACCTGGGCCAGCCTGAGCTGCACATCACCCTCGACCCCGATAAGATGGCCCAGTTTGGCGTGGATGCGGCCGATGCCAACGCCGTCATCGAGATGGCAATCGGGGGTAAGGCCGTGAGCCAGGTGTTTGAGGGTGAGCGCAAGTTTGACCTGCGCCTGCGCTACGACCAGCCCTACCGCTCGACACCCGATGAGATTGGTAACCTCCTGGTGCCCAACCTAAACGGCGGCAAAGTGAAGCTCCAGGAGATTGCCAAAATCGAGAACGTGGCCGGCCCGGCCTTCATCTACCGCGAAAACAACGCGCGCTTCATCGCCATCAAGTTCTCGGTGCGGGGTAGGGATATGGGCAGCACCATTGCCGAGGCCCAGGCCCTGGTGAAGAAAAATGTCTCGCTGCCCCGAGGCTACAGCGCGCAGTGGAACGGCGAGTTTGAGAACCAGGAGCGCGCCCAGCGTCAGCTCTCCATCGTGGTGCCCATCAGCATCCTGGCCATCTTCTTCATCCTGTTCGTGTCGTTTGGCAACGCCCTCGACTCGGTGCTGGTGCTGCTCAACGTGCCGTTTGCCCTCATTGGCGGCATCGCGGCGCTGCTGCTCACGGGCGTCAACTTCTCCATTTCGGCGGGGGTAGGCTTCATCGCCCTCTTCGGCGTAGCTACGCAGGACGGCGTAATTCTGGTCAACAAGTTTCGCCAGAACATGCGCGAGGGGATGCCGCTGGTGCAGGCCATCAAAGACGGCGCCCGCTCGCGGCTGCGCCCGGTGGTGATGACGGCCCTCATGGCCTCACTGGGCCTACTGCCGGCTGCCGTGAGCCACGGTATTGGCTCCGAAACCCAGAAGCCGCTGGCCATCGTCGTCATTGGCGGCCTCATCACGGCCACGCTACTTTCGCTGCTCATTCTACCCGCCGTGTACGAATGGGTATATAGCAGCAAGCAGGAGCGCGAGCGGCATAAGTAGCAAGCTGATAACAAGAGTTTTAGAAAGCCTCTGGCGCACGTAGCCAGGGGCTTTTTTTGTGACGACTCAACGTTTTCTAATCCCGCTCTAATGTGCTTCTAATCCGTTTCTAATCCCCTCCTAATGAGGTTATAATGAATATGTAAGCTAAGTGAATGAAGTCCGCTTTCTTCCTGTTAGCTTTGCTCAAGTGCCTGGCGAGAATTTTAAGCTAAAAAAGTGATTTCAAAACGATTTTGGGGTGCCGTTTGTGGGCCCCTGCTACCCCATGCAACTGCGGCCAAGCTTACCAAGTGCGGCCGGCTACTGCGAGCCGGCCTGCTGCTGGCTGGGCTGGGAGTGAGCGCTCCTACCCACGCGCAAACCCAGTTCCAGACCGTAGGCGGCACGCCGCTGCCCGTTGACACGGTGCGCCTGAGCCTACCCGAGGCCGAGCAGCGCTTCGTGCAAAATAACCTGCTGCTGCTGGCCCAGCGCTATAGTATTACGGCGGCGCAGGCGCTGGCTATTCAGGCCCGGCTCATTGACAACCCAACTATTCTGGTGGACCAGAATGTGTTGCAGCAGGCCATTCACCGGCAAGACGCGGTGGGCAATAACCCTGACCTCAACCGCAACCAGGTGGCCGTGCAGGCGCAGCAGCTATTTGCGCTGGCCGGGCGGCGGCGGGCGGCGGGCCGCGCCCAGCAGCAGGCCGCCGTGGTCGAGCAATTCAACTTCGAAGACTTGGTGCGCACGCTACGCTACCAGCTCCGGACCACGTTCTACGATATCTACTACCGGCAGCTGACCCTGCGCGTGTACAACACGGAAATTCCGCAGTTGCGCCGCACCGTGGGGCTTTACCAGAGCCAGTATGAGAAGGGAAATATCGCGCTCAAAGAGGTTATTCGCCTGAAAGCCTTCTTGTTTACGCTGGAGAGCGAGCGGCTGGGACTAGTAACGGACCAGGCCAACTCGCAGGCCGACCTGCACATCTTGCTGCGCGACTCCGCCCGCTCGGCCTACCTGCCAGTGGTAAACATCAACCGCATCCGCGACCTGTCGCTGGCGGCCTACCCCGAGGTGCAGCTCACCGACACGGCCGTGGTGCGCCGCGCTGATTTATTGGCCCGCCGCGCCGAGGTGCAGCGCCAGGAGCTGAACCTGCGCCTGCAACGCGCCGTGGCCACGCCCGACCTGGCCGTGGGCTACAGCTACGACCGCCTGGGCTCTTATTTCGATAACTACAACTCGGTGACGCTGGGTATCGCGGTGCCCATTTTCAACCGCAATCAGGGTAATATCGCGGCGGCTAAGGCCCAGATTAGCCAGGCCCAGGCCCAGGCTACGCAACAGCAGCTGGTGGTGCGGCGCGACGTGCACGAGGCCTACCAGGTGGCCCTGCGCTCCGATGAGCTGTACCAGAACACCAGCCGCGACACTACCCCCTTCGCCCGCCTCATCGACAACATTGAGCAGAGCTATACCAAGCGCCTCATCAGCGTCGTGGAATACCTCGATTTCTACGAAGCCTACAAGAATAACGTCATTCAGCTCAATACGCTGCGAGCCAACCGAATGCGCGCTTTTGAAAACATCAACCTGGCCACGGGCCGCACCTTCTTCCGGGCCGAATAAAAGTCAATCAGTAAGTAGCAGTCATTAAAATAGCAGGCGGTAGTTGCCCAAATGAGGCTGATTACCACCTGCTAACGGCTGGTTGCTACTTGCTCCTTGATACCTGTTACTTGACAATTGAAAAGATGAATCGCCTCCCTTATTTTCTGCTCTTGACCCTGGGCCTGGGGGCCTGCTCCAAATCGTCGGAAACGACGACGACGGAGGCTACGGCCCCCGCCAAAAAATTCTCGCTCTCCGACCAGACCCTCAAGGAGCTGGCCTTCGATACCGTACGCCTGGAGCCGGTGCGCAGCGAACAGTCGTTTTCGGGGCAGGTGACGACCAACGGCGACAAAACGGCCAAGATTTTCCCGCTGGTGGGCGGCGTGGTCGAAAAGCTCAACGTGGAGCTGGGCGACCACGTCACCAAGGGCCAGGTGCTGGCCGTGGTGCGCTCGGGTGAGATTGCCGACGTGCAAAACCAGAACAGCACGGCCGGCACCGACGTGGCCATTGCCAACAAAAACCTGAGCGTGGCCGAAGACCAGTATAAGGCCGGCCTGGCCGCCGAGCGCGACGTGGTGCTGGCCCGCGAAGAGCTGCGCAAAGCCCAGAGCAACTTGGGCAAAACCAATAAGCAGCTGGGCATCTACGGCGTGTCGCAGGATGGACACTACGTGATTAAAGCGCCGATTTCGGGCTTCATCACCGATAAGAACGTGACCCAGGGGATGCAGTACACCAACGCCAATACCGATGCCGATGGCTTTTTCACCATCGCCGACCTCGACCAGGTGTGGGTGCTGGCCAACGTGTTTGAGGCCGACATTGCCAACGTTAAAATTGGCTACCAGGCCGATATCACCACGCTCTCCTACCCCGACAAGCACTTTAAAGGGGTGGTCGATAAGGTGTTTAACGTGCTTGACCCCGATAGCAAAGCTCTTAAGGTGCGCATTCGCCTTACTAATCCCGGCTACCTGCTCAAGCCCGAGATGTATGCCCAGGTACACATCCTCAACACGGAGAAAAACAAGGAGCTGGCTGTGCCCGCCAACTCGGTCGTCTTTGATAAGGACCAGCACTTTGTGCTCGTGTATAAGAGCCGCACCGAGGTGGACACCCGCCCCGTGACCGTGACTAAAACCGTGGGCGACGTGAGCTACGTGAGCGGCGCCAACCTGAAGGCTGGCGACGTTATCGTGACGAAGAACCAGCTGCTCGTGTACGACGAGCTTAATGATTAATTATGAATTATGAGTTATGAATTATGAATTGAAATGAGGGTGACCGGGATTCCCGCGCCGCGTTTATTCATGAGGAATAATTCTGCTGTAAAGCATTGATTAGCTGCCTGGTATAGGGCCTTGATTTGCCAACTCATAATTCATAATTCATAACTCATAATTAATTGTTGTGAATAAATTCATCCAGGGCATTATTGCCTTTTCCCTGAAAAACCGGGGCTTCATCTTCCTGCTTACCCTAGCGGCGGTTATCGCCGGGGTGGTGAGCTACCGGAACACGCCCATTGAGGCGTTTCCGGACGTGACGAATACCGAAATCACCATCATCACGCAGTGGCCCGGCCGCTCGGCCGAGGAGATTGAGAAATTCGTTACCGCGCCCATCGAAATCGCGCTCAACCCGGTGCAGAAGAAAACCAGCGTGCGCTCGACCACGCTCTTTGGCCTGTCGGTGGTGAAGGTGATTTTCGACGATGGCGTGGACGATGCTTTCGCCCGCGTGCAGGTGAACAACCTGCTGGCCGGCGCCGACCTGCCCGACGGCGCCGAGCCCGAGGTGCAGCCGCCCTACGGCCCCACCGGCGAAATCTTTCGCTACACGCTGGCCAGCAAGGATAAAAGCACCCGCGAGCTCAAAACCATCCAGGACTGGGTGGTGGAGCGCAACCTGAAGGCCGTGCCCGGCGTGGCCGACGTCAACAGCTTTGGCGGCGAGGTGAAGAGCTACGAGCTGTCTGTGGACCCCAGTAAGCTGCAGGATTTTGGCCTGACGCCGCTTGACCTCTACACGGCCGTGCAGCGCTCCAACATCAACGTGGGCGGCGACGTGATAAACGAGGGCCAGCAGAACTACGTGGTGCGCGGCATCGGCCTGCTGAATAATATTTCGGACATCAACAACACGGTCGTTAAGAACGTGAACGGCGCCCCCATCCTGGTGAAGGACGTGGCGCAGGTGGCCGAGTCGGCGCTGCCTCGCCTGGGCAGGGTAGGGCGCGGCCTGAACGACGATATGGTGGAGGGCATCGTGGTGATGCGCAAGGGCGAAAACCCGTCCGAAGTTATCAAGCTGCTGCAAGCCAAGGTGGAGCTGCTAAACGACAAGATTCTGCCGCCCGGCGTGCAAATCAGCACGTTCTACAACCGCCAGAACCTGATTGACTTCTCGACCGAAACGGTAATCCACAACCTCACCGAGGGCATGATTTTCGTGACGGTGATTGTCTTCCTGTTCATGGCCGACTGGCGCACCACGGTGATTGTGAGCATCATTATCCCGCTGGCGCTGCTGTTTGCCTTCATCTGCCTGCGGCTAAAGGGCATGAGCGCCAACCTACTCAGTATGGGCGCCATCGACTTCGGCATCATCATCGACGGCGCCGTGGTGATGGTGGAAGGCCTCTTCGTGGCCCTCGACCACAAGGCCCACGAAGTGGGCATGGAGCGCTTCAACAAGCTCGCCAAGCTGGGCATTATCAAGAAAACCGGCCGCGACATGGGCAAGTCGATTTTCTTTGCCAAGGCCATCATTATCACGGCTTTGCTGCCAATTTTCTCCTTTGAGAAAGTAGAGGGCAAGGTGTTCAGCCCGCTGGCCTGGACGCTGGGCTTCGCCCTGCTCGGCGCCCTGATTTTCACGCTGACGCTGGTGCCGGTGCTGGCGAGCATCTTGCTGCGCAAAAACGTGCGGGAAAAGGACAACTTCCTGCTGCGCGCCATCAACAAGGGCGCCAAAAACGTGTTCGACTTCACGTATGCCCGCAAAACGGCCAGTCTCATTTTCGCGGCCCTCCTCGTGGCGGGTGGCGTGGGGCTGTACCAGTTTTTGGGTACCGAATTCTTGCCCGAATTGAACGAGGGTAGCATCTACGTGCGGGCGCAGCTGCCGCTGAGCATCTCGCTCGATGCCAGCAACAAGCTCTGCAACGAGATGCGGCGCGTGTTCATCTCCTTCCCCGAAGTGAGCGACGTGGTGAGCCAGACCGGCCGCCCCAACGACGGCACCGACCCCACGGGCTTCTACAACAACGAGTTTCTGGTGCAGATAAAGCACACCGACGAGGTGCAGAAGAACATGAAACACAAGGACTACCGCGAGGCGCTCATCGAGCGCATGAAGGAAAAGCTGAACCGCTTTCCGGGGGTAGACTTCAACTTCTCGCAGCCCATTACCGACAACGTGGAGGAAGCCGCCTCGGGCGTGAAGGGCTCCATCGCCGTCAAAATCTACGGCACCGACCTTAAGCTGATGGAGGGCAAGGCCCGGCAGGTGTACGAGGTGCTGCAAAAAGTCGACGGCATCGACGACCTGGGTTTGCTGCGCAACATCGGCCAGCCCGAGCTGCACGCCGACCTCGATGAGCGCCGCATGGCCAGCTACGGCGTGAGCAAAAGCGACGCAAACGCGGTGCTCGAAATGGCGGTGGGCGGCAAGCAGGCCAGCCAGATGTACGAAGGCGAGCGCAAGTTCCCCATTCGGGTGCGCTACGAGTCGCAATTCCGCCAGAGCCCGACCGAGATTTCGGCCCTCATGGTGCCCACCCAAAGCGGCAAAACGGTGCCCCTGAATGAGATAGCCGATGTGAAGCAGGTAACCGGACCCAGCCTGATTTACCGCGACGACAACACCCGCTTCTCGGCCGTCAAGTTCTCGGTGCGGGGTAGGGACCTGGGTTCGGCCATTGCCGAGGCGCAGGAAAAGGTGAACAAAGTAGTGGTGCTGCCCAAGGGCTACTCCATGAAGTGGACCGGCGACTTCGAAAACCAGCGCCGGGCTAGCCAGCGGCTGGCGCAGGTGGTGCCCATTTCGCTGGCGCTCATCTTCTTCATCCTATTCATCCTGTTTGGCAATCTCAAAGACGCGGGCCTCGTGCTGCTCAACGTGCCGTTTGCCCTCATTGGTGGCATCGCCATGTTGCTCATCACGCACACCAATTTCTCGATTTCGGCCGGTATCGGCTTCATTGCCCTGTTTGGTATCTGCATTCAGAACGGCGTGATTCTCATCAGCGTCTTCAAGCAAAACATGCTCAATAAGATGAGCCTCGACCGCAGCTTGTCCGAGGGCGTTGCCTCCAGGGTGCGCCCGGTGGTGATGACGGCGCTCATGGCCATCATTGGCCTCATGCCGGCGGCCCTCAGCACCGGCATCGGCTCCGAAACGTCGAAGCCCCTGGCCATCGTGGTTATCGGCGGCCTGCTCACCGGCACCATCCTGACGCTGTTCATCTTCCCGCTGATTTTTGAGCGCACCTACCGCGCCGAGCACACGCACTACGCCGACGACCTGCCCGCCAACCGCGAGCTGGCCACGCATTAGCCAGTAGACCAAAATAAAAGTGAAAGGGCGCTGCTTAACTTGCAGCGCCCTTTTTCATTTTTGCATGAGGATTTTTACTACTTACTTTCGTCAGCTTATCTGCTTGGTTGCGTTAAATATTTTGCCTGGGAGCTTAGGCATAATGTCGGCGTCGGCCCAGGATAGCACACTCATTCGCCTCAGTAGCCGCAACCGTTACCCATTGCAGCTGAGTGGTGGGCAATTTAGTGGCGCGGGCTGGGATAAAATCCGGGCCGACGTGCAGAAAAGCCAGTTTGTCCTGGTAGGGGAGGACCACGGCACGGCGCAGATTCCGGTCTTCACGGCTGCGTTGGCCCGCGAGTTTAAGCCGGCCCTATATGCCCTCGAAGTGGACCCCTACGTGGCGGCTAACCTGACCCGGTTCGCAGCGCAGCCCGGCCAGCCCGCAGCCTACCTGCGCCAATATCCGGGCGCGCTCTGCTTCGCTACGTTGGCCGAAGAGTTTGAGCTGGCGCGCACGCTACGCGCTCAGCAGGCGCGGCTGGTGGGCCTCGACCAGATTTTTATTACCAATGCCGCGCCCATCTACCGCCAATTGGCCGAGCAAGTGCAGGGTAAGGCTGCGCGAGCGTATTTCACCCGCCGCGCCGCGGCCTACCAGGCCCAGGGCCTGGTGGGCCTGCGTGCCGAGCCTACCTCCTTCGTGATGGTCAAGCAAGCCCCGGCGGCTATTGACAGCCTGCTGGCCCTCACCAAAACGGAGAGCCCCGCCGTGCGTCAGTTAGCGCAGGACTACGCGGCCAGCTGCCGCATCTACACCAGTGGCAGCCACCAGGCCCGTATCAACTTGATGAAGGGTAACCTACTGCGCGAGTTGCGCCCCTACCAGACGGATAGTAGCCCAGCCGTGCCCAAAATGCTGTTCAAATTTGGGGCGTATCATTTGGCGCGGGGTGGCAGCGCCGTGGCCGGTGACGAAGTTTACGACCTCGGCAACCTGGTTCAAAACCTGGCCGACGTGCAGGGGCAAAAGTCGCTTCACCTGTTAGTGGTAGGTAAGCAGGGTGCCAAGGTATCGGGGCTGGGTTTGCTACTGGCTGGCCAGCAGCCTGAAACCTATACCGACGAGATTTTTAACGCTAAAGCGAGCTTGCCCGTCAAGCAGTTCATGGACCAGATGCAGGGTTCAAGCTGGGCGGTGTTCGACCTGCGCCCCCTGCGCCAGGCGTTTTCCGAAGACCGGCTGCAAGTGCCCGGCCGGGAGATGCAACGCGTGATAACGGGCTACGACTACTTGGTTGTTATTCCCGAAACGACGGCCAGCAAGCCAATGTAAAGCGGCTGCCTATGCCCCGCCGCTTACCGGCTGCGCCACCAGAAAGCGCCGCACTACCCCCTGCCACTGGCGCGGGTGCCTGTGCCAATACGGCTCGTGGCCCGAGCCCACAAAATCGACTCGCTCTTTAGGTCCGGCCAGGTGCGCAAAGATGGTATCTGTTTCGGCGCGGGTTACCCTGGGGTCGGCGGTGCCCCAGAGCAGTAGGGTGGGGGTAGCCACGTGCCGGGCATACTCGCCCGCGTTCAGGCCAAAGGCCCAGTAGCCATTCTCCACGCTGCCCCACAGCACCAGCAGGTTGGCCAGTGGAAAGGGGGGTAGGCGCATGGATACAAAGCGGTTGCGCGCCGTTTGGAGCATGCTGCCGTAGGGGCACTCCACGATGCTGGCGGCGGGCCGCAGGCCCAGCTCGCTCTCGGCCCGCAGAATGGCTACCGCGCCCATGCTCACGCCGTAGAGCACCACCGGCGCGCCCGGCTGCCGGGCCTGCGCCCAGCGAAAAGCCGCCGCCACATCGTCGGCCTCGCGGTAGCCGATGGTGGTCTGGTAGCCCTCCGAGGCGCCGTTGCCGCTAAAGTCGAGCAGCAGCACCGCGTAGCCGAGCTGCCGGAAATACCCAGCCTCGGGCCGCAGCCGCGACCGGTCGCTGGTGTAGCCGTGGCAGAGTATGACGGTGCCGCGGGCGTTCGGCACCGGGCCGTACCAGGCCGCCAGCCGCCCGTTGGGGCTGCGCAGGGTCACGTCTTGGTAAGGAAACGCGGGCGGGGCCAGGTTCACCGGCTTCGGATTGCGCAAGCCCGTGAGCAGCACCCTGATTTTCTCGCTGGCCGGCAGCTTCTCGGGGTTGCGGGTGCGCGGACCGGTGTCGGTGGTGAAATGCGTGAAGCTCCAGGCGTGCAGGGCCACCACCACGTTGAGCAAAACGAAACCCAGCGCCAGCGCCCCCAGCATCCGGCGTAGCATTAGGGGCGTGGCCGGCGCGGGCCGGGCCGGTAAGTGGGGGGTAGGGCAGCGGGCCGGGCCGGGCGCGGGTGCCGCACGTCGGCCCCGGCCAGGCCGCGCAGGTCGGCTACCTCTTCGGCCGTGAGGTCGCGCCACTGGCCGGGCGCTACCTCGGCCAGCGACAAGCCACCCAAGCCCTGGCGCACCAGCCGTAGGCAGGGCAGGCCCACGGCGGCGCACATTTTGCGCACCTGCCGGTTCATGCCCTGCGAAATGCTGATTTCGACCCAGCTCGTGGGGATGCTGGCCCGATACCGGATGGGCGGGTGGCGCGGCCACAGGTCGGCGGTAGCGTCTTCGGGCAAAGCCACCACTTCGGCAGGCAGCGTAAAGCCTTCTTTAATCTGCACGCCCTCACGCAATTGCTGCAACGCGGCCTCGGTGGGGTGGCCCTCCACCTGGGCCCAGTACGTTTTGGGCACCTTGTAGCGCGGGTCGCTGAGGCGATGCTGCAGCTGCTTATCATCAGTTAGCAGCAGCAGGCCTTCGCTGTCGAAGTCGAGCCGGCCCACCGGGTACACGTTGGGCACCGCCACAAAGTCCTTGAGCGTGGCCCGGCCGTGCTCGTCGGTGAATTGGGTGAGGACTTCGTAGGGCTTATTGAGGAGGAGATAGCGCATTTTTCAATTATCAGTCATCAGTGAGCAATTAGCAGTTGGGCTTACAAGCTGTCGTCTGTCATGCTGAGCTTGTCGAAGCATCTCTACCGCCTCACTAGTGTCGTTCAACGAAGCGGTAGAGATGCTTCGGCAAGCTCAGCATGACGTTCTGTTTTTAACTCATAAAGGTCCTGATAACTGAAATCAAAGGCCGCCCTGGTACTTGCGCGTGGCCCATTCGGCCGCTAGCAGCGCTACTAGCGCGAAGAATAGCCACTTCAGATTTACTAAATCCTTCAAGTCTTCCTCGCTGCTCAGCACCGGCTTGAAATTCGCCTTCTCTATATCCTGGGCCAGCTTATCGAGCTGCGCGGGGTAGTAAAGCTGGCCGCCGCTGCGGCGGCTGAGCTGGGCCAGCAGGCGGTGGTCGGCCTTCGATTCCTGGGCTTCGAGGGGTTGGTTTTGGACCAATAACTCGCCGCTGGCCTGCTGGGCCTGGCCGCCGAGCGTGGCGCGCGCCTGGTAGCGGTAGAGGCCGGCCGGCAGCGGCCCCAGGTGCAGCGGCGAGCCATCGGCGGCATTGGCGAAGCTAACGGTGCGCGCTTTGCGGGCCGAATCGGTGAGGGTAAGGATGATTTTTTGGTCGTAGATGCGCTCGAACACCGCATTGTACGTCTCCGCACCCAGCGTCACGTCATCCTGAGTGCCGAATACATCCTGCGTGGGGTACACGTCGAGGCGCTTCTTATTGGCATTTTGGGTCAGCAGCTGGAGCGTGCGGCTGATGAGCCGGTCGTAGGCTTCGGGGTGGTCGTCGTGGGCAATGGCTTCTTCGAGGCGCCACTGCCAGGTATTTTCAGCCAGCAGCGTGGCGGCGCGCGGACCGGCGCCAGCCGCGCTGCCAAACACCAGCAGCGGCTTCTGGGTGGGTAGGCGGCCCACCTGCTGCCACAGCGCGGCCTCGGCCCCGGCGCCCAGCCGCAGGTCGCCGAAGGGCACCGGCACCGGCGGATACTGCCGGAAGCGCTGTTGGCTTTCCTCCTCGAGCGGCAGGCGCGCAAAGCCGGGGTTGGGCAGCGGCGTCACCGCGTCGGTCTGGGCGCCGCGCGGCTGCACGCTCAGGCCGGCATTCAGCTGGTTATAAGCAGGATAGTCGGACTGCGCGCCCAGCACGTAGAGCACGGGCACCTTGGCGGCGCGCACCCGCGCCAGCAATTCCTGGCCCAGGCCGGCGCGCGCCGGCAGCTGGTGCAGCACCGCCACGTCGAAGCTCGCGGAGGGGGGTAGGGGCTGGCCCACCCCGGCCACGGCCAGCGTCAGGTCGAAGTTATTATTAGCCAGAATAGCGGCCCGCAGCGCCTTCAGGTCGGGGTGCGGCGCGGCGCCGGCCAGCAATACGCGCAGCTTACCCTTCACGATTTCAATAAACGCCGTACGCGCGTTATTGAGCGCCGTAAACTCGCCGGCCTGGGGCAGCACGCGCACCTCGTAGCGGCGCTTGCCGGGGGCGGGCGCGGTGAGCTGAACCGTGGTGCGCACCCGCCGCCGGCCGGGGGGTAGGGCCACCCGGCGGCTCGCCAGCACGCGGCCACCTTCGCGCACCTCCACGGTGGCCGCGCCGCCAGCGTAGCCCTCGTAGCCGATTTCGGCTTCCAGCGGAAATTTATTGCCGCTGAAAGCCACCCGATTGTACACGAGGTCGGTGAGGCGCAGGTCTTTTTTGGCGATGGTGTCGCCGAGGGCCACGCTGAAAATTGGGAAGCTAAACTCCGAAAACTGCGGCTCCTGTCCCTGGTTTACGAGGCCGTCGCTCACGAGCACCACGCCGGCCAGGTTGTGGTCGGCGTTGGCCTCGCGGCTGTCGGCCAGCAGCTGGTTGAGGTCGGTGCGGCTGGCCGTGAAGCGCAGCGAATCGGGGTTGGCACCGGGCCGGGTGAGCGTGCGGGTTTCGACCCGAAAGCCCTTTTCGCGCAGCGTAGCCGCCAGCCGGGGCAGGCCGGTAGTGAGCTGGCTCAGGGCCGGCCGGGGTGTGAATAGGCTGATGGACTGCGAATTATCCACTGCCAGCACTACCGTCGGTGCCTCGGTGCGGGTCGTCGTCGTCTTGATAAACGGCGAGAGCAGCAGGAAGCATAGAAAGCTCACTACCACGAAGCGCAGCCCCGCCAGCGCGTAGTTGACGGCCCGGCTCCACGGCGCCCGCGCCGAGTAGAGCAGCGCCGTGTAGCCCGCGCCCACGGCCAGGCACAGCAAAATAAACCAGGGAGAATAAGCAGTAGACAGCAAGAGCAGGATAAAGGTCGCGGGAGGTTAAGCCCAGTGCCTAGCGAGGAGTGAGTTAAGAAGGCGCAAGTTCGGTCAGCGCCTGTTCAGGGGTTAGCACCGGCAGCGAGCTGGCCCTGAAATCGTGTAGGTCGCGGGTAATAATAGCTTGAATAACGAGCACGGAAGCCGCCGCATCATGTTGCAAGCCATCTTCAAAATCAGCAAACGGACTGCTAATCGCAGCTTGAACTACGCTTGCATCAACGGCTGCTATGATAACCAGCTTCGCCAGCGCCCCCACCAGCGAGCGGGCAGCGGACGGGTTGGTTTGCTTGCGTAATACGTAATACACGTTGCTAAACGAGAGACTAGCCACGTAAAGCACCGCTCGCTTCTCCAAGCCAGCCCAAAAAATTTCGAGAGCGGTTGCGGCAAAGGGTTCGCGCCGACTCAAAAAATCGAGCACGACGTTGGTATCCAGAGAGTAGTGCTTCATGAATGCTTACGGTCGAGGATGGCATCAGCAAGCTCCTCTTTATAATTATACCCCGGTGGCAGGCTGATGCACCCGTACAAGGCAGCCAGCTCGGGCGGCAGCGGCTTGGTCAGAACGTCAGCTTCAGCCACGATGGGCCGCAGCGCATTGGCTACCAGGGCCGATAAATCAATGCCGGTGCGCTGGGCGTAGGCTTCAGCCTGGGCCAGCAGGTTGTCGTCAAGAGTGAGCGTGAGGGTAGACACAGCAAAAAACAGTCAGGGGGCTATTCAAAGATACAGGCTCGCGAAAGTACGCGCCTCCGTAACGGTCGTTGCCGCTGGTCGCGTTCCGCCCGCCCGGTTGGGGTAGGCGGCGGCTGGGTGGGCCGTGTAGCTTAAGCTATCACGTAATCAGCTTAAAGCCCACGCCGCGAATGTTGAGAATCTCCAGGCTGGGGTCGGGGGCCAGGCGCTTGCGCAAGCGCGATACGTACACGTCCATCGAGCGGGCGGCGAAAAAATCGTCATTCCCCCAGAGCTGGCGCAGGCAGGCGCCGCGGTCGAGCACGCCGTTGCGGTGCTGGGTCAGCAGCAGGAGCAGGTCGTTTTCGCGGGCCGAAAGCTGGGCCACGCACTGCCCGGCCAGCCACAGCTCCTGCCGCCGCGGCCGAAACTCGAACTGGCCCAGCCCGATGACTTCGGCCGCCGGCGGGGGGGTAGGGGCCTGGCGGCGCAGCAGCTCGCGCACGCGCAGCAGCAGCTCATCGAGGCTGAAGGGCTTTTTGAGGTAGTCGTTGCCGCCCGCCTCAAAGCCGCGCACCACGTCGGCGGGCGCGCCGCGCGCCGTGAGAAACAGCACCGGCACATCGGGCAGCGTGCGGCGCAGCTCGCGCACCACCGCGAAGCCGTCGAGGCCGGGCAGCATCACATCCACCAGCAGCAAATCGGGCGGGGCGGCCTGGGCGGCGCGCAGGCCCGCGCGGCCATCGGCGTAAGTCGTCACGGCATAGCCCGAGCGCGCCAGCGCCTCGCGCAGCAGGTGGGCTAGGGCGGCCTCGTCTTCCAGTACGAGCAGGTGGGGCATCGGCTAGGGGGCCAGGGGTAGGGACAGGGTAAACGTGGCGCCGCGCCCCGGCTGGCTGCGCAGCGTGAGCGTGCCGCCGTGGGCCTGGGCCACCTGCCGGGCGTAGTGCAGGCCCAGGCCGTAGCCCTTCACGGCGTGCAGGTCGCCGGTGGGCACCCGAAAAAACTGCTCAAATACCCGCGCCTGGTACTCGGCCGCAATGCCGGGGCCGTCGTCGGTGAGGTGCAGCGCCACGGCGGTGGGCAGCAGCTCGCCGCGCAGGCTCACGCGCGGGCCGCCGTATTTCAGGGCATTATCGAGCAGCGTGGCCAGGGTGTTGGTGAGGTGCGCCGCGTCGCCTACCACCGTGGCGGGCGGCGGGTTTTGCCACGTCAGCTGCCGGCCAGCCTGGGCAAAGTGCGGCTGGTGCTGCGCCACCAGTTGGCCCGCCAGCGTTTCCCAGGCCACCGGCTGGCGCGCGAGGGGTAGGGCCGCCTGCTCCAGGGCCACGCTCTGCAAAATGCGGTCGATGAGCCCGCCCAGCCGCGCCGCCTGCTCGCCGATGAGGGCCGCGTACTCGGCGCTCGTGGCCGCATCGAGCGCGAAATGCCGCAGCGAGTCGGCCGCCAGCTGAATGGTGGCCACGGGCGTTTTCAGCTCGTGGGTCATATTTTGGGTGAAATCGGCCTTGAGCGCGGCCAGCTTTTTTTGGCGCCGCATGGTGCCCACCGCGTAGGCCGCGCAACCCAGCACCAGCGCCAGCAGCGCCCCCGAGGCCAGCAGCACCGTTTGCAGCTGGCCCCGCACCACGCCGGGCGCGGCCGGCAGCCACACCTGGGCCACCTGTCCTTGCCCGGTGCGTTTGCCAGGCAGGCCAAAGCGCACCGGCGCCAGCGTCAGCGGGTAGCGGGCCGGCGCGGCGCGCCGCGAGTCAGGGTCGGCCCCGGTCCGCAGGCGCAGCCGGAAGGGCAGCGCCGGCAGCCCCCGGCGGCGCAGCTCGGCCGCCAGCAGCCCGCGCAACTCGGCGGCCGGCGTGGCGCTGTGGCGCACCGCCGCGTCAAGCTGCCGGCCCAGCCACTGCGTATGAAAGAAGATGTAGCCTCTTGCCAGTTCATCGCGCACGGTGCTGCCCGCGAACCGCTTGATGAAGTACGCCCTGGCAGCCGGCGTGAGGTGGGCCAGCTTCGGCTGGAATTCCTCAAAGCTCAGCTCGGTTTGGTCATCCTTCCGAAACGGCACGCCCGCTAGTTTAAACTGCGTGCGGCCTTCGCGCTGGTTCAGGCGGCAGCTCAGGCGCACGTGGGTCGTGTCTTGCAGCCACTGCGCATACTGCGTCAGCAGCCGCGCCTGCTGCCCGGCCACGGCCTGCTCGGTGGCGGCCACCAGCGCCGCCTGGCTGTCCTGGCTCAGGCGCCGGGTAGCCTGCTGGTACGTTTGGTACGTCCAGTAGCCCTGGAAAGCCAGCACGCCCAGCGCCGCCAGCAGCAGCAGTCCCGTGGCCAGCCCGATGCGCTTGTTCATGCCGCCAAGGTAGGGGTAGGGCCGTGGGCTTCGGCCAATTTTAACACTCGTTAACACTGCTTAACGGGCGTTAACGCAGTGCGAGAAACGGGCCGGCGTGCTTTGCAGGCATCATTCACCCTACCCCCCTTCTTCCCGATGAAGCTGCTGCTGGCCACCCTCCCGTTTGGGCTATTGTTCCTTGTCCACTCGCCGGTTCTGCCCCTGGCTAAGCCCGGCCAGCGCCCCCGCGCCGCAGGGCCCGACAGCACCACCGTGCGTCTGCGCTACGGCTCACCCAATGCCGAGCTGAACGAGTTAATGGAGCGGGTGCTCAGCATCGAGGAGCACCGCCTGGAGCTGCACGACCGCCGCCTGGCCGGCCGCCGCCTGCACATTACCTGGCAGGAGTACCGGCGCGGTACGCCTGGTCCCGAAAAGGAGCTGACCACCGATGCCAGCCTCACCCGGCTCGACTCGGCCGGCCGCTTTCGCTTCACTATTTACGCCCGGCAAGCTGCGCCTGAACAGGTAGAAAACAAATTTATCCTACCCCGTGCCAGCGTCACCCGCACGTTTAAAGCCGCGGCCAACCAAGCCGCCAACTACAGCCTGCGCTTCGATATCCACGCTACCCGCCGCGCCGCCGACCAGGCCGGGGCCACCGCCACCAGCCCCACCACCGAGTTCAAGCTAGCGCTGGGTGCCAAGGCCGTGCTGGCCGTTTACACCCTGCCCTACGAGCACGAGGGAATGTACTTGTATTGCAACCTGGCCCAAAGCCGCGTGCCCGTGGCCGAGTGGTATGCTCGCTTCAGCGTGCCGCACTTCGTGGTCTACCGCGCGCGGGTAGAGTAGAAGCGTGGGTAGGAGCTACTTTAGCCGCTTGTTTTAGTTAAGGTATGCGCCTCCTGTTTCTCCTGTTTTTTGGTGGTTTAGCACTCGCCGGCTGCGAAACGCGGCAACCGGCCACCGGGGCTACCGCCCAGCCGTCGGTAACTTCGGTAGCCAGTGACTCCCTGAGCACCAGCGTCCGCCCGCCCAAAGCGCCCGCTGCTACCGACACCAGCGACTACACCCGCGCCTACCGGGGCGGCTTCGACGACCCGCGCGCCGATACGCTGATTTTGCTGGGTAGCCGGCACTACTGGCTCCAGCTGCGCCAGGTGGCCGACTCGACCAAGCCTCTCGACTACGCCCCCGCCTACGTGGTGGGTCGGCCCTTCGCCGCGCCCTCCGACACGGCTTGGCGGGCGCACCGCGTGCGGGGCTATGAGGGCACCTACACGTTTGCGCTGCGCGACTCCTCCCGGCGCACGGTGGTGTTTCGCACGCAGCTGCACAAGCGTGATTTTCAGGCTACTAACGCGGGTGAGGTGCTGACGGTGAGCGAGCCGGAGTTTCACTACCTGGGCTACAGCGCGGGGCTGCACGGCCTGCTATTCGTGGCCTATTTTGGCATTCCGTACAGCGACGTTATTGACCGCACCATGCTGCTGCTCGACGCGCGCAACGGCCAGATTAAAAGCCAGCGCGGTATCGGCAGCGCCACGTTTGACGCCACCGACTGCGACCCCCAGGTGTCGCCCACCGGGCAGGTCGTGCTCACCTGCGCGGGCGAGCTGCTGCGTGCGGGCCAGTCGGCGCTCTCCCTGCGCCGGCCCCAGGCCGCGCTGCGGGCCACCCGCTTCCTCACCGATACCACCCTGCTCGCCGTGTACGAGTTCGGGACTTATCGTCCCATTGAACAATCGGCTTCGGACGCCGCCGATGAAGATGCTCCCTCGCCCGTTGCCGGGGCCGCGGCCACGGCTGAGATGGCTCAGCCCAGCGAGTTCGTCAGCACGCCCGCCCAGCGCCGGGCCGCTAACGCGTTTGTGCTGAGCACCAGCGGGCGCGTGCTGGGCAAGTTTCGCTACGATGGCTGGTCGGGCGACATGGGCTACGCCATGCCCCGCTACTTTTCGCCCATCACCCGCACCTACTATTTTTCCAACGGCACCCAGAGCATATTTATGCTCCCGAAAGCCCAGTCGGGACGCATAGTCGAACTGCCGCTGAAAAAAATGGCCCGGTTTCGACCACCGCAGCAGCCGACGGAAATGACCGTCACTCTGCCGTTCGCGGTCAATATGCAAACCCTGGTGCTCTACGTCGATACCCTGCGCCCGCGGCAGGTACGCTACCGGCTGCTGGCTAGGGAAGGGGGGTAGGGGCTGGTGGCGCGGCATTTGTTTCCACCAAGGACGCTTTTCGTGTGCTTCTGCCCGCGTGCGTGCCCTTTCAAGCAGTGCCGTAGCAGGCCGAATTGGTGTAACATGGGCAAGCAAACTGATTACCGGCTGACCACCGTCACCAGTTCCGCGCTGCTGAACACGCTAGCCGGCGAGATAACGGGCTCATCCAGCGGCAGCTTATCCCCATACCGCTCGCGCAGCTTGGCCCGCACGGCGGGGCTGGTCAGGTCGAAGTCGCGCAGCTGCTGGAGCTGCCCCAGCTGCCGGTGCAGCCCCCGGTCATACACTTTCCAAATCAGCTCGGAGCAATAAATCTGCCGGTCTGACCAGCTAAAAGCCAGGTCATAATCGCGGCCCAGCAGCGGTTGGCCGGCCGCCCGCAGCCGGGCCAGCGCGGCCGGCGTGAGAGCCGTGGCCGCGTCGCGCAGCCGCTTCACCACGAAGTGCCCGCCCTGCCCCCGCGCCACCCAGCGGCTCAGCGGCGTCAGCTTCACCGGCTGCACCGCTTCGAACACCTGCCACTCGCCGCCGCTTTTGTACAGCAGCCCGCAGTGGCTATAAGGCGAGTGCGTAGCCAACTGAATGGCCCGGCTTTGGGCCGATTGGGAGGTGTGGAAGATGAGGTCGCCTTCGTGGAGGGTTGGCACTAGTGGCGCTACGGCCACCGTAGCCTGGCGCATAGCCTGCCAGCGGTGTAGTTTGCCAGCCAAGCGGGGGTAGGCGAGGAGGCTGGCCGCGCTGGCTACGGCAAGCGAGAGATAGAGAGGCTTGAGTAATAAGGCCATAGTAAGCGGCTTTTAGTCATAAGTTGCGCGCTGAAATTCTAACTTCTGTGCTGAATGAAACAGATTTTCGACGGAGTTGAGGCTGCTAAGCTACCCGAGGTAATAGCGCATCTGTACAAAGTATTTGCAAGATACCCGGCCAATGTAGGTATGAATGGTAGTCCCCTCTACCACGAGCTAGCTCAGTGGAATCGGTCCTTGACTGCTAAGCCTTTGAAGGAGCTATCGGAAGAGGATTTGCGTATTTACTACTTCAAGGCCCTAACAACCTGGGGTAACACAAATGATTTTAAGCACTTTTTGCCGCGCATACTCGAACTGCTTACTAAGCTGCCGAGTGGCCTGGAGGAATGGGTAGCACTGGATAAGCTCAACTATGGCCTTTATAAGAACTGGCCGGCTGTTGAGCGAGATGCCATTCATCAATTCTTGCTTGGTTTCTGGCAGATGCTCCTACATGCAGAATCCCCCCAGATAGATGCCCAGTTCGATGGGTATTTTCCGGCAATAGCCAATGTGTACCCCGATTTCAAGCAGTTGCTCCAGCTATGGGCAATGGCCAATGTCCAGCCAGCTGCTCAACGCTTAGCTGTTTTTGTGTGCCGATATGCCAAGCAAGTATTGCAAAAGCGAGTGCTACCCGGCTTCCGCAATTCTATGCCCCGTGGCGCCCTGTTTTTCGAGTGGCTGCAAAGTGATTCAGCTTTGGCGCTGTTGAAAAAAGCGGTTTCTTCGGAAGAGGCGCCTTATCTGGATTTAGAATTAGCCCCTATTATTGGTAAATTGGAGCAGCGCTAAAAGATAACGGCCCGACCTCATTGAAGTCGGACCGTTGTAATTGGTCAGCTATAGGGATTTCTACGTCAGCATGCCGCCATCCACTTGCAGCACCTGGCCGGTGATGTAGCTGGAGTCGTCCGACGCCAGAAACGCCGTGGCCTTGGCCACGTCCTCGGGCGAGCCGCCGCGCTTGAGTGGGATGGCCTTGCGCCACTCCTCGACCTGCTTTTGGTCGAGCGCGTCGGTCATTTCGGTTTCGATGAAGCCGGGGGCGATGGCGTTGCAGCGGATATTGCGCGAGCCCAGCTCCAGGGCCACCGACTTGGTGAAGCCGATGATGCCGGCCTTGCTGGCGGCGTAGTTGGCCTGCCCGGCGTTGCCCTTAATGCCCACCACCGAGGTCATGTTGATGATACTGCCGGCCTTGGCGCGCATCATGGGCTTGGTGGCGGCTTTGGTGAGGTTGAAAACCGATTTTAGGTTGACGTTGAGCACGTTGTCCCACTGCGCCTCGCTCATGCGCATGAGCAGGCCGTCCTGGGTGATGCCGGCGTTGTTGACCACGATATCGAGCTTGCCGAACTCGGCCACCACATCATCGACCAGCTTTTCGGCTTGGGCAAAGTCGGAGGCGTCGGAGCGAAAGCCCTTCACCTTGGTGCCGTGGGCGCCCAGCTCGGCTTCCAGCGCCTGGCCCTTCTCAACGCTTGACAAATACGTGAACGCTACCTGCGCGCCCTGCTGGGCAAATAACGTGGCAATGGCGCGGCCAATACCCTTCGAGGCCCCGGTGATGAGGGCTACTTTTCCGGCGAGAGTCTGATTCATGGGGCGAAAGTAGGCGTTTTAGCTGATAGCTATCAGCCATTAGCTGTTAGCTTTGGCAACGGTATTGGTGGCCTAGGAATAGCTTTTTGAAAAAGCTAACGGCTAACAGCTAACAGCTAATGGCTTACGAAATATGTATTCTGGGCGCGGGGCCGGGCGGCGCCCTGGCGGCGCTGCACCTGGCCCGCGCTGGCCAGCCCTGCCTGCTGCTGGACAAGGCCACTTTCCCGCGCGATAAAATATGCGGCGACGCGCTCAGCGGCAAGGTACTGGCCGAGCTGCGCCACCTGGGCGGCCCGCTGCTGGGTCGCCTCGCCGCCGCCGCCGCGCCCAATGCCAGCAATGGCATTGACTTCTACGCGCCCAACGGCCGGCAGCTGCACATCCCCTTCAAGCCGCAGCGCGACCCGGCCAGCCCACCCGATGGCTACGTGGTGAAGCGCCTCGACTTCGACAACCTGCTCATCGAAGAGGTGCGCCGGCAGCCGCTCATTGACTTTCGGGAGGGCTGCGAGGTGGCCCGCACCGAGCGCACGGCCACCGGCTGGCTGCTCTTCGGCAAGGGGGATAGGGAGCTGGCGCAGTGCAAGTTGCTGCTCGTGGCGGGCGGCGCGCAGTCGGCTTTTGTGCGGCAGGTGGCGGGCCACGCGCTGGAGCCCGCCCACTACTGCGCCGGGCTGCGCGCCTACTACCGCGGCGTGGCCGGCCTCAGCCCCGACAACTACGTGGAGCTGCACTTTCTGCCCGAATTGCTGCCCGGCTACCTCTGGATTTTCCCGCTGCCCAATGGCGAGGCCAACGTAGGGGTAGGAATGCTGAGCCAGGACGTGGCCCGCGGCCACGTCAACCTGCGCGAAAAATTCCGGCACCTGCTGGCCACGCACCCGGCCTTCCGCGCGCGCTTTGCCCAGGCCGAGGGGGTAGGGCCGCTGCGCGGCTGGGGCCTGCCGCTGGGCTCGCGGCGCCGGGTTATTTCCGGTGATAACTACCTCTTGCTCGGCGACGCGGCCTCGCTCATCGACCCGTTCACCGGCGAGGGCATCAGCCACGCGATGGTGAGCGGGCGCCACGCCGCCGACTGGGCCGGCCGGGCACTAACGGCCAATAATTTTTCGGCCAAATTCTTACAAGGCTACGACGCGGCCGTGTACCGCCGCCTGGGCCAGGAGCTGCGCCTGAGCACTTTTATGCAGCGCCTCGTTCGCTGGCCCAGCGTGTTCAACTTCGTGGCCAACCGCGCCGCCCACAACCCCACGCTGGCCGAAACGCTGTCGCTGATGTTTCTGGACCTCGACCTGCGGGCGCGCCTCAAGCAGCCCAAATTCTACTTGCAGCTGCTATTCGGTGGCCAAAAAAGAACCCCGCTCAAGCCGTGAGCGGGGTTCAACTAAAAACGAGGGGGTAGGGAATCTACACTTCCGAGAGCGGCTCGGCGGCCAGGTGCTCCAGGCCTTTGGGGCCATCTTCCTGCTCCACGCGCTTGGCGGCGCGCACCAGCGACGAGCTGAAGATAAACTCGCGCAGCTCCGGCACGTCGGCGTTCAAAATCTCATCCTTGTTGCCGTCCCACAGCTTTTTGCCCTGGTGCAGAAAGATAATGTGGTCGCCAATGCCCACCACCGAATTCATGTCGTGGGTGATGATGGCGGTGGTGATGTCGTATTCGTGGGTGATTTCCGAAATCAATTCGTCAATTTTGATGCTCGTGGCCGGGTCGAGGCCCGAGTTGGGCTCGTCGCAAAACAAGTATTTGCAATTGGGCGCGATGGCGCG
Organism: uncultured Rhodanobacter sp.; assembly: GCA_964657755.1. Lineage (GTDB taxonomy): Bacteria > Bacteroidota > Bacteroidia > Cytophagales > Hymenobacteraceae > Hymenobacter. The sequence goes on along the minus strand of CAZZWL010000052.1, from coordinate 8,789 downwards.
GGCAATGCCCACGCGCTTCTTCATACCGCCCGAAATTTCGGAGGGCATTTTGTTGGCCGCATTCTCGAGGCCCACGCGCTTGAGGCAAAACTCCACGCGGTCGCGGCGCTCTTCCAGGGTCATGTCGGGTGTCAGCATTTGCAGCGGAAACTCCACGTTTTTGGCCACCGTCATCGAGTCGAACAACGCCGAGCCCTGAAACAGCATCCCAATTTTGCGCCGGATTTCCTGCCGGATGTCCACTTTGTTGTTCGTATACACGGTGCCATCGAACGTGATGGAGCCGATATCGGGCTTCATCAGGCCCACGATGCACGAGAGCAGCACGCTTTTGCCCGTGCCCGAGCCGCCGAGCAGCAGGTTGCACTTGCCCGTTTCGAGCGTGCAGCTGATGCCTTTCAGCACCTGGTTGCCGTCGAATGACTTTTCGATGTTGGATATTTCAATCATGTAGTTTAGTTGTCAGTTATCCGTTGTTGATTGTCAGACCCAAATTGCCCGTCCGCCCGGCAAGAATGCCTGACAACTCCATTTACAAAAGAACGGCTGCCAGTACATAGTCGGCCAGCAAGATGGCGATGATGGAATTGGTAACGGCAGCCGTGCTGGCCGCGCCCACTTCTAGGGCGCCGCCTTCGGTATAAAAACCTTTGTAGGCCGAAATGCCCGCCACTAAAAAGGCAAATACAACGGCTTTGATGAGCGCGAAGAAAATATTGTAGGGAATAAAATCAGTCCGAATGCCCTCAATATAGTCCGTCGGCGCCATTACGCCCGACAAGGTGCCGGCCAAATAACCACCCAAAATGCTCAGCGCCATGGCCAGAATAACCAGCAACGGAAACATGAACATAGCCGCCAGAATGCGGGGTAGCACCAGGTAAGACGTTGAATTAATGCCCATTACCTCCAGCGCCGAAATCTGCTCCGTAATGCGCATCGTGCCCAGGCCGCCGGCGATGGAGCTGCCCACCTTACCCGCCAGCACGATGCTGGTGATGGTGGGCGCCAGCTCCAGAATCGTCATTTCGCGCACCATATAGCCGATGGTCGACTTGGGAATGAGCGGATTGGTGAGGTTGTAGGCAATCTGAATGCAGGTCACGGCCCCGATAAAGGCCGATACGATACCCACGATAAAGATTGAGTTGACCCCGATGAGCGTAGCTTCTTCGAAGAAGCGTTTCCACAGAATTTTGAACCGCTCAGTGCGGGTCACCATGTTGTAGAGAAAAAGTACGAATGAGCCGAAAGTTTTTAGCATAAAAGGAGTAAAAAAGACCACCGAGAATCGGCCGGCCCAGCCTCGACTGCGTGCGGCCGGGCATCTTTGCGCGTCATACGTATAAAACCAGAAAATAGTGGCCGCTGCAACCGAGTTAATTGCCATCACGGGGGGGAGCCAGGGCATTGGGCGGGCCCTGGTACTGAGTTTTTTAGAAGCCGGGTTTAGCGTCGCTACCTGCGCCCGCCAGCCCGAAGATTTAGCGGCCCTGGCCGTCGAGTGCGCCAGTCCGGACCTATACACCCTGCCCGCCGACCTCAGCCAGCCCGCCGACTGCCAGCGCTTTGCCGACTTTGTGCGGGCGCTGGGCCAGCCGCTGGGCGCGCTCATCAACAATGCCGGCGCCTACGTGCCTGGCCGCTTTCAGGACGAGCCCGCCGACGGCTCACGGCTGCGCGAGATGCTGAATGTGAATTTATTAAGCGCCTACGACGTGACGCGGGCGCTGCTGCCCACGCTGCTGCGGCAGGGTAGGGGCCACATTTTCACCATCTGCTCCACGGCCAGCATCATGCCCTACCCCAACGGCGGCTCCTATGGCGTGGCCAAATTCGCGCTGCTCGGCTACACCAAAACCCTGCGCGAAGAAGTGAAAGCCCAGGGCCTGCGCGTGACGGCCGTGCTGCCCGGTGCCACCCTCACGCGCAGCTGGGAGGGGGTAGGGCTGCCCCGCGAGCGCTTCATCGACCCCGCCGACGTGGCCCAGGCGGTGCTCAGCGCCTACCAGCTCTCGCCCCACGCCGTGGTCGAGGAGCTGCTCATTCGCCCCCAATTAGGAGATATTTGAGGGGGTAGGGAGAGCAAGGTATGGAAGAACGTCATTCCTTCACCAAGTGGCTGGGGTTTTTACCTTGCGCAACAACCAGCACGGGATTGCCGGTATAGTACAACATACCCGTGCCGTCGAGCACGCCGCCCAAGTTTTGGTTGGCCCGCACGTGGGCATCGCCAATCCAGGTGGGGTAGGTGCGGAAGTAGCAAAAGCGCGTGATGAGGGCGCTGGCGAAGAGAAAGCCGTTGCTGCCCAGGTTGGGATGAAAGTCCTCGGCCGTGCCCTGCAAGGTCATGTCGCCCGCGTCGTAAATATCAATAAACAAATACACGCAATTGACGTTCAGGTTGATATCGCCGGTGCCGGAGGAGTGCACGAACAGCGTATCCTGCCGAAATGGACCATCGGTCGTGACCAGGCCGTAGCCGCGCTGCTCCACGTCTTTGAGGTAGGGTAGGTGCAGGCGCACCTCGCGCGGCGTGTCGTAGCTGCGCACCCAGTTGCAGCGGCTGGTATTGCGAATGAGCAGCCGCTTGGGCCCCTGGTACTCGAAGGTGATGTCGTCAATTACGTTTTCGCCGGCCCGTACCTCGGCGTAGGTGGCCGTGTCGGGCACGATGGTCACGTCCACGTTATTATAAAGCACCATATCGGTGAGGCCGCGCGTGATGGGGCGGCGCTGCGTGGTCACGCTGCCGTTGCTTTTGAGGCAGTCCGTATCGTGGCCCGCCCCGCAGGCGGCCAGCGCTAGGCCGCCGGCCAGTAGGGCCGCTGCCCGGCGCAGCCCCGCCAGCGCGTTACTTTGTAGCAAATTATGCAGTCGCATCCGTCAAATTTTGCCTGAAAGTATGAACCTGAGTGGGAAAGTTGCCATCGTTACGGGCGTGAGCAGCGGCATCGGCCGCGCCACCGCCGAGGCGTTGCTGGCGCGCGGGGCCGCCGTGGCCGGCTGGGGCCGCACCGCCCCCGAGGGCCTGAACCACGACCGGTTCCAGTTCTTCGCCTGCGACGTGCGCGACGAACACGCCGTGGCCGAAGCACTCACCAACACGTTGCGCGAGCTGGGGCCCGAGCTTCACATCCTGGTCAATAATGCGGGGGTAGGGCTGTTCGGGCCCATTGATGGCTTTAAGTCGGAAGACTGGCACGCCATGTTCGACACCAACGTCAACGGCCTGTTTTACTGCACGAGAGCGGTTTTGCCCCAAATGAAGCAGCAGCACGCCGGCCACATTATCAACGTGGCCTCGCTGGCCGCCACGGCCGGCACCGCCAACCTGGCCGGCTACTGCGCCACCAAGTACGCCGTGCGCGGCTTCTCCGACGCGCTCTTCAAGGAGCTGCGGCCCGATGGTATTCGCGTCACCTGCGTCATGCCCGGCTCGGTCGAAACCCAATTCAACGGCGCTACCCCCGGCCCCGAGCCCGACCCGCACAAGATGCAGCCCCAGGACATTGCCGCCGCCATTATGCACGCGTTGGAGGCACCCGAAGCCACCATGATTTCGGAAATTCAAATGCGCCCGGCCAACGTGAAGTAAGTAAGTCAACTCGTCTGTCATTGCGAGCGCAACGAAGTGGAGCGCGGCAATCTTTCCTTCACGAAAGGGGTAGTAATCCAGCGATGCGAACGATAAGGAAAGATTGCCGCGCTCCACTTCGTTGCGCTCGCAATGACAGACGATTTTGAAAATTAGCTAATGGTTGAAGTAGAACACCTCATTAAGACCTACGGCGCGCAAAACGCCGTCGATGATATCAGCTTTCGGGCCGATAAGGGCGAAATCGTGGGCTTTCTGGGGCCCAACGGCGCGGGCAAGAGCACGACCATGAAAATCGCGCTCGGCTACCTGCCGCCCACGGCCGGCACGGTGCGCATCGGCGGCTTCGACGTGCAGCAGGACCCGCTGGCCGTGCGCCGCCGCGTGGGCTACCTGCCCGAGCACAATCCGCTCTACCTCGACATGTACGTGCACGAATACCTCGAATTTATCGGCTCCGTGCACGGGCTGGGGGGTAGGGCGCTGCGCCAGCGCGTGGCCCAGCTGGTGCAGCGCGTGGGCCTCACCCGCGAGCAGAACAAGCAAATCGGCGCGCTCAGCAAGGGCTACCGCCAGCGCGTGGGCCTGGCGCAGGCGCTGGTGCACGACCCCGAAGTGCTCATATTAGACGAGCCCACCACCGGCCTCGACCCCAACCAGATTGGCGAAATCCGCCAGCTCATCCGCGAGCTGGGCGCCGATAAAACGGTCATTTTCAGCACCCACATCCTGCCCGAAGTCACGGCGCTGTGCTCCCGCGTGGTCATCATCAGCCGCGGCAAGCTGGTGGCCGACGCACCCGTGGCCGAGCTGGCCGCCCGCGCCGCCGGCGAAACCGTGCTCCGCGCCGAGTTTGAAGGCCCCGTGACTACCGCCCCGCTGGCCGCTCTACCCGGCGTCCGCGCCGTAGAGGCGGCCGGGCCCGGCGTGGTGCTCATCCGCACCGCGCCGGGCACCGACGTGCGCGCCGCCGTGTCGCGCCTGGCCGTGGAGCAAGGCTGGCTGCTGCTGGGCCTGCGCCAGGAGCAACAGAGCTTGGAAACGGTGTTTGGGGAATTGACGAAGTGATAAACGATTAAAAAAGAACGTCATGCTGAGCTTGTCGAAGCATCTCTACCACGCCATTAAACAATGATTCTAACGGCGTGGTAGAGATGCTTCGACAAGCTCAGCATGACAGACGATTATGCTGACGATACTCAGAAAAGAATTCAACGCCTTCCTCAACTCGCCGGTGGCCTACGTCGTCATTGGCGTGTTTTTGGTGGCGACAGGCTTGTTCGTGTGGGTGTTCCCCGATAGCAGCGTGCTCGACTACGGCTACGCCGATTTGCAATCGCTGTTTAACCTGGCGCCGTGGCTCTTTTTGCTGCTCATTCCGGCCATCACCATGCGCACGTTTGCCGAGGAAAAGAAGGCCGGCACGATGGAGCTGCTGCTCACGCGCCCGCTCACCGATGGGCAGCTGGTAGGGGGTAAGTATTTGGCCTGCCTGCTGCTGGCGCTCTTTGCCCTGATACCCACGCTGCTCTACTACTTCTCGGTGTATAAGCTGGGCTCGCCGCCCGGCAACATCGACTCGGCGGCCACGGTGGGCTCGTACCTGGGGCTGGGGCTGCTGGCGGCCGTGTTTGCGGCGCTAGGCGTGCTGGCCTCGGCCCTCACCCGCGACCAGATTATTGCCTTCGTGCTGGCCGTGGTGGCGTGCTTTCTGGTGTACACGGGCTTCGATTCGCTATCCGCTATTCTGGAGGGCGCGCCGGCCTACTACGTGAGCCAGCTCGGCATCGCGGCGCACTACCGCGACCTCAGCAAGGGCCTGATTGACTCGCGCGACGTGCTTTATTTTCTCACCGTCATTGCCGTGGCCCTGCTGGGTACCCGGCTGGCCCTCCGCAGCCGGAACTGGTAAGCATGGAACCGACTACGACCGCTCTCCCTACCCCCCCTTCCTCGCGCAAAAGCCAGGATTTGCTGCGTTTTGCGCTGATTGTGGGCGCGCTGCTGGTGCTCAACTTCGTGGCGCAACGCTTCTTTTTTCGGCTCGACTTGACGGAGGAAAAACGCTACACCATGTCGCCGGCTACCAAGCAATTGCTGGGTAATCTGAAGAAGCCCGTCACCATTACGGTGTATTTGGCCGGCGATTTTCCGCCCACGTTCCGCCGCTTGGAGCAGGGCGTGCGCGAAACGTTGACCGAAATGCAGGTGTACGCGGGCGGCAACCTCAACTTCGTGTTCATTGACCCCAGCGCGGCGCCTACCGAGGCGGGCCGCAATAAATCCTACGAAATTCTCTTCAAAAAAGGCTTGAAGCCGACCAACCTGGGCGCCAACGAAAACGGCAAGCGGGTCGAGAAAATTATTTTCCCGTGGGCCGTGGTAGAGGCTGGCGGCCAAAGCCGCAACGTGCTGCTGCTGCGCGGCAGCCAGGTGGCCGCCCCCGAAGAGCGTCTCAACCAAAGCATTGAGGGCCTGGAGTATGAGCTGGCCAGCACCATTCGGCAGGTGGCGCCGCCCGGCGGGGCCAAGCGCCGCCTGGGCATCATCACGGGCCACGGCGAGCTGGCCAATGCTGATATGGCCGACATCCTCACCTCGTGGAGCCAGAACTACGACGTGTTTCGCGTGAACCTGAGCCAGGTGAAGGACCTGCGCGGCAACCTCGACGCCGTGGTGGTGGCTAAGCCGACCGGGCCGTACTCGGAGCTGGATAAATTCCGACTCGACCAGTTCATCACCCACGGCGGGCGGGCCATGTTTTTCGTGGATGCCCTGCGCGTGGACCTCGACAGCGTGAGCCGCAACGGGGCCGCGCTCGCTACCCCCTATAATCTGAACCTCGACGACCTGTTCTTCCGCTACGGCGTGCGGCTGAACCCGGATTTGCTGCTTGACCTCAACAGCGGCCAGATTCCGCTCGTGACGGGCATGACCGGCAACAAGCCCAAGATTGAGCCGCTGCCCTGGCAGCTCTACCCCCTCATCAACCGCTTTAGCCCCAGCCCGATAACGCGCAACCTCGACGCGGTGTATATGAAATTTGTGGGCAACATCGACACCGTGAAGGCGGCCGGCGTGCGCAAAACCTCGCTCATGACCACCTCGCGCTACACCCGCGTGCTGCCCGCGCCGGTGCCCATCAACTTCAACGACGCGCGTCTGGAGCCCAACCCCAAGCTCTACCAGAATAGCTACCAATCGGTAGGCTACCTGCTCGAAGGCAAATTCCGCTCGCTGTTTGCCAACCGTGCCGTGCCGGGTACCACGCAGTACCAGCCCGACCAGAACCCCAATGCCCAGCCGAGCAAAATTCTGGTGATTTCGGACGGTGATTTTCTGCGCAACGACGTGGACCCCAAGTCGGGCCGGCCCATGCGCCTGGGCTACGACCGCCTCTCCAGCACCGAGTTTGCCAACCGCGAATTGATTCTGAACGCCACCGATTACCTGCTCGACGAAACCGGCCTCATCGCCGTGCGCGGCAAGCAAATCACCCTGCGCCCCCTGGATAAAGTGCAGCTCGCCGATAAGCGCCAGCCCTGGCAATTGCTGAACCTGGGCGCGCCGCTGGTGCTGCTGGCCGCCTTTGGCGCGGTGCGCGCCTGGCGCCGCAAGCGCCGCTACGCGCGGTTTTGAGGGGGTAGAACTACTTAATCCTCGTGTAAAGGACGAGCAGCTGGATGGACATGCGTGATGTCTACGCGCGTTGGACTGATAATCTCGTAGATTATCGGTAGTTACCTTCTGGTAGCTCTCGAACAGAGGCATCCTGATATTCGGGCACCATTCGGCCGGCAAATGGGAAGTTGACCAGCATATCTGTGCGGGCAATCAGGCGCTCGATTAGCCGCTCGGCATAGGCTGGCGCAATTCCCAGGCTATAGTCACGAATCGTGGTTAGCTCGTCTAGCGCGGCGTTGGTCCAGTTTATTTGAACCATGTTTTAACCAGCTGCTTTACTTCCTCCTGAGATACCGTTTGCCCGAGGCGACTCTGTTCCCGGCCCTTTTCAATCTTCTCAACGAGAATAAGTCGCTCAATTAGTTCGTTCAGACTTATTTGCTCGGGCAGCGCCTGCACGGCCGCCAGAATGGTTTCTTTGGTCATGATAAGTGGATGATAGAGTCCATTGCGAAGATAACGTAAACAATTTTCATTCGCTTTCAGCCCTCAAACTGCTGGTAGGCCTTCATAATTCAGACTTGACTGCCGCGTAGCTTTGCGCCTTCCCTACCCCCCTTTAGTTATGCGTCTGTCTTCGTCACTGCTCCTTCTGCTCCCCGCCGCGTACCTGACCGGCTGCGCTACCTCCCAAAAGGCCGCGCAAACGGACGCCGGCAAGCAGACCGTCATTGCTACCAGAGCCACCAGCCACTACCTGGCCACGCCGCCCACCATCGACGGCTCGGCCAGCGACTGGACCGACTCGCTGCAATACGACGCCAACAGCCACTTGCAGTACCAGGTGCTGAATGACGACCGCATGGTGTACGTGCGCCTCAAGGCCAACGACGCGCCCACCCAGGCTAAGCTCGTGTACCTGGGCACGGTGGTGTGGCTCGACTCCACGGGCCGCAACCAGCAGCAGCTGGGCATCCGCTTTCCGCTGGCCGTCGATTTGAATTCATTCAAGCCCTCGGCTGAGCGGCCGGCCGGCGCTATGGGGCCCAGCGCCGCCGAGCGCCAGGCCGAGCACGTGGCGCGCCTGCGCACCGCCATTGCCGGCGACCACGAGATGGAGCTGCTTAACTACCGCGGCAGCAAAGAGGCCGTGCTCACTGACTCGGAGTCGAAACTCGGCGTGAAAGCCGCCTTAGGACTCGATAGTCGCAACAACGTTATCTATGAGCTGGCCGTGCCGTTGCGGCTCGTGTACCGGCGCGTGCCGGCGCTGGCCACCGGCCAGTCGGTCGCCATCGGCGTCTGGATTGCCGGCCAAAAACCCAAGCTGCCCGCTGGCAGCCAGCCGCAGTCCGACATGAGCGTGGTGGGCCCACAGGGTGGCGGCATGGGCGGCTACGGTGGCGGCATGGGTGGTGGCTACGGCGGCCGGGGTGGCATGGGCGGCGGGCGCGGCGGCTACGCGGGCATGAGCCGCGGCAATAGTGGCCCCAGCTTCCAAACCTTCACGCTCAAAACCAGCGCGCAGCTGGTGGGCAAGTAGGCGTAGGCTTTGGGCAAAGTGAAG
>CAZZWL010000051.1:1617-35485 GCA_964657755.1 uncultured Rhodanobacter sp. | reverse complement strand
CGCTACGGCGCCGGCCGCCACGGCCGCTACCCCCGCCATGCCAGCCATGCCCGATGGCAAAACCAAAACCGAAACGCCCGACGGTGGTAAGATGAAAACCAAGAAGAAGCGCGGTGAATAGCCGGGGCTTTTGCCCACTGAAAAAGCCCGCCGCACCGGCGGGCTTTTTTTGGAGCCGGGGCCGAACGGGCCGCCCGCGCGCCCTACCTTCGCAAGCTAAAATAATAAATCATTCGTGGCCTCATCCCAGCAGCTTGCGCAGCTCGACCGCCTGGAGCGGCAGGTAACCACCTTAGTGGCTGCCTATCAGCAGCTGCGCGAGGAGCTGGCCGACGCCAACGTGACCATTGAACACCTTCAGGCCGACGGCCGCGAGCGAGAAAAACAGCTTCGCGAGTACCAAAACCAGGAAAACATTGTTAAACTTGTCCAGACTATAGCCGGCGGGGAACCCACCCAGGCCAACGAGCTGAAACAACGCCTCAACGAATACATCCGCGAACTAGATAAGTGCCTTGCCTATTTGAGGGAGTAGTAATCCTTCTCATACGACTACCTTACCTCGCTCTCTAAATGAACGACTTAGCCATTAAAATTCGCATTGCCGAGCGCGACTACCCCATGCGGGTGGCCGTGGCCGACGAAGAGCGCCTGCGCCTGGCGGGCCGGCAGCTCAGCGAACGGCTTCGCGAGTTTCGGGAGCAGTACGGCATTCAGGACAAACAGGACCTGCTGGCGATGGTAGCCCTCGCCACAATGGCTGACTCACTGAAAGTCAGCAAGGAAAAGGATGGAACCGATGCAGCCCTCACCGAGCGCTTGGCGCGCCTCGACGAACTGCTGACTGGCGTGGTGCTGGCCGCCTAGCGGCCGGGCAGCACCCACATGTTTGTTGGCCCGGCCGGGCGCACCGAAGGCAAGCGGCCTTCCGTTGCGTTGCGGTTCCGGGTTTTTGCCGTGGCTATGGTATTGATTCACTTCAGTTTCATAACTCCATGTCCCTTATAATTTTATACTGCGCGATTGCCGCCGTCATTGCCCTCGTGGTGGGCGTGGTGGTGGGTCGGCAGATGGCCGGCAAAGTCCGGCAAGACCACGAAGGCGAGGCCCGCGCCAAAGCCCAGCAGCTGCTTGAAGAAGCCGAAATCCAGGCCAACCGTACCCGCGACGAGCGCATTCAGCAGTCGAAAGACAAGTTTCGCAACCTCAAGAACGAGTACGAGCAGGAGCAGAAGCGCCAGCGCCGCGAATTTGAAGCCGAAAGCCAGCGCCTGAAGGCCGGTCTCGACCAGGAGCTGACCGAGCGCCGCCAGGGGGTATTGGCCCAGGAGCAGAGTATCAAGCACCTCACCGACACCACGCAGAAGCAGCTGGAGCAGCTTCAGCACAAAGAAAAAGAGCTGGAAGGCACCCGCGAAAAGCTGCAGGCTGATGCCGAGCACCAGCGCACCCGCTTTGAGCAGCAGGAAGAAAAGCGCCAGACCAAGCACGAAACCTTGGTAGCTGACCTGCAAGCCAAGCAGCAGGAAGCCGAAGCCCAGATTCACGAGGTGCAGAGCCAGCTCGAAAAGGTAGCTGGCCTCACCGCCGCCGAAGCCCGCGAGCAGCTCGTCGAAAGCCTGCGTAATGAAGCCCAACTGCAAGCCAGCTCCTACATCAAGGACACCGTGGCGCAGGCCAAGCTCACGGCCACCAAGGATGCCAAAAAAGTGGTGCTGGAAACCATCCAGCGCACCGCTTCGGAGCACGCCATTGAGAACTGCGTGTCGGTTTTCAACATTGAGAGCGACGACGTGAAGGGCAAAATCATTGGCCGCGAGGGCCGCAACATCCGGGCTTTGGAAGCCGCGACGGGGGTAGAGGTCATTGTGGACGACACGCCCGAAGCCATTATCATCTCGGGCTTCGACCCGGTGCGCCGCGAAATCGCCCGCCTCTCGCTGCACCTATTGGTGAAGGACGGCCGCATTCATCCCGCCCGCGTGGAGGAAATCGTGGCCAAAACGACCAAGAAAATCGAGGAAGAAATCATCGAAATCGGTGAGCGTACGGTCATCGACCTCGGTATTCACGGCCTGCACCCCGAGCTGATTCGGATGGTCGGCCGCATGCGCTTCCGCTCCTCCTACGGCCAGAACCTGCTGCAGCACAGCCGCGAAGTAGCCAACCTCTGCGCCACGATGGCCGCCGAGCTGGGCCTCAACGTGAAGCACGCCCGCCGCGCGGGCCTGCTCCACGACATTGGCAAGGTGAGCACCGAGGAGCCCGAGCTGCCCCACGCCATCCTGGGCATGGAGATGGCCAAGAAGTACAAGGAGCACCCCGACGTGGTGAACGCCATTGGCGCTCACCACGACGAGATGGAGATGACGGCCCTGATTTCGCCCATCGTGCAGGCCTGCGATGCCATTTCGGGCTCGCGCCCCGGCGCCCGCCGCGAAATGATGGAAAGCTACATCAAGCGCCTGCGCCAGCTCGAAGAAACCGCCGGTGCCTTCAAAGGCGTGAACCAGACCTATGCCATCCAGGCCGGCCGCGAGCTGCGCGTGATTGTGGATGCCGAGAACGTGAGCGACGAGCGTGCCGGCGAGCTGAGCTTCGAGATTTCGCAGAAAATTGAGAAGGAAATGCAATACCCCGGTCAGATTAAAGTGACGGTTATCCGGGAAATGCGCTCGGTAGCCTACGCTAAGTAAGCGTAAATGTGGCTGGCGCAAGCTGGAAAAGAAGAACGTCATGCTGAGCTTGTCGAAGCATTTCTACCGCATCGTTGGAGCACTAATCTAACGGCGTAGTAGAAATGCTTCGACAAGCTCAGCATGACGTTCTTCTTTAAATTTATAGTAACTCATGCCGCTTAAGAAGTGCCCAATGAATAGAGTTGTTACTGCTTTTTTGCTCGCGGCCAGCCTGCTGGCCACGGCCTGCGTTCGCAACCCCTACGCGCTTACCAACCGCTCTTACCGGCAGCAGGTGAAAGCGCTGGCCCGGCAGCTGCGGGCCCAGCCCACCCTGGCCGGTGATAGCCTGCCGCCTACCCCCTCCTGGGTGGGCACTACCAATTTCAACCTGCGCAAGCCTAACTACGTCATCATTCACCACACGGCGCAGCACAGCACCGACCAGACGCTCAAGACGTTTACGCTGCCCAAAACGCAGGTGAGCGCGCACTACGTTATCGGGCGCGACGGTCAGACTTACCACCTACTCAATGACTACCTGCGGGCCTGGCACGGGGGGGTAGCCCGCTGGGGCAACGTGACGGATATCAACTCGGTATCGATTGGTATTGAGCTGGATAACGACGGGAGCGAGCCCTTCCAGCCCGCCCAAATTACCAGCCTGCTGAAAGTGCTGGGTGGCCTCAAGCGCACCTATAACATCCCGGCGGCCAACTTTATCGGCCACGGCGACATTGCCCCGACCCGTAAAAATGACCCGAGCGCGCTGTTTCCCTGGCCGCGGCTGGCCGCGCGCGGCTACGGCCTCTGGTACGACGCAGCCGTGCTGACCGATACCACGGCCGCGCCCTTCGCCGCCGACTCGCTGGGGCAGCCCCTACCCGGCCTCACCCCGCGCGAGGCCCTGCGCATCATCGGCTACGACGTGCAGGATTTGCCCGCCGCCATCACTGCGTTTAAACGGCACTTCGTGCAAACCGACGTGAGCCCGATGCTTACTGAGCTGGACCGCCGTATTTTGTATAACATCTATCGTAAATTTTTGTAACACAGTGCTATGGCTGAAAAAGGAGGGGGTAGGGCCATCCGTACTAACGGTACGGATGACCCTACCCTCTCCTTTTGGAAGGCTGACCCTAGCGCATAAACACTCGGTTACTGATTGCCCTTAAGCTCGTCTTCGCCGCCGTAGGGGGCACCCGCTGTGATGTCGCCGCGCAGGCCGCCGGCCGTCATATCACCAGGCCCAAAGCCGGGCTGCGGGGCCGTAGTATCATTTTCCTGGCCGGTGGGCAGGGGGGCATCGGGAGCCATTGGCGCATTAGTGAGCGCATCGGTGGGTACGGCGCCGGCTTCGGTACCGCTGGCGTCGGCGCCGGCTATCTCGGCTACTTTGGCCACGTACTGGCGCTTGGCTTCGTCTTCGGGCGTGCCTTTATACTTGTCCCACGAGTCCCACTGGGCCTGCGACAAGTCGCCAGGTCCGCTGGCCTGGGTAGCGGCGTCGGCACTTACTCCCTCATTTTTCATGTTCACATCGCCCTCGGTAGCCTGCTTATACAGGCCATACAGCTCGGTCATGTACTTGGCAGCCTGGTCGCCGGGTAAGTTATCTACTTGGCGCACGGCGGCGTCAAATTGTTGTTGAAGGTCCATGAGTCGGATGCCGCGTTGCGGGTAAAGAGTAAGAGGGAAGACTATTGCTACGGGGCTTTACTAGCAGAGGCTGCTTGGGGTTGCGCCCGGTGCCCTACCCCCTGGTAGTTGGGCGAAGCCCAGGCACTTCAGAATTAGGCTGTCCCCCGTCCTATATTTGCGACCTAGCTATGTGTGGAATAACCGGCGCTTACGCCTTCTCCGATTCTGGCCGCTTGGCCCTGACCCGCCTGCAAGCCGCCACCGACGCCATCGTGCGGCGGGGCCCTGATTCGCAAGGGCATTTCGTATACGACAACGTTGGGCTGGGCTTTCGTCGCTTAGCCATCCTGGACCTGTCGGCCGATGGCAACCAGCCAATGACGGACGCTTCGGGCCGCTATACCATCGTTTTTAACGGGGAGATATTCAACTTCCGCGAACTGCGCGAGAAGCTGATTCGCAAAGGGTATCAGTTTCATTCGCAGACTGATACGGAAGTTATTCTGAACCTGTATATCAGCGAGGGCAGGGGCTTCATCAAAAAGCTCAATGGCTTTTTCGGCTTCGCTATCTACGACCAGGAAGACGGCTCGCTGTTCATTGCCCGCGACCGCTACGGGGTAAAGCCCCTGCATGTGTACCGCGACGAAAATCAGCTGCTGTTTGGCTCCGAGTTGAAGTCGCTGCTGGCGCTGGGCGTGCCGCGCAAGCTCGACTACGTAGCCCTCAGCCAGTACTTGCAGCTCAACTACATACCGGGCCCGGCCACCATCTTCAAGGGTATCAAAAAAGTGCTCCCCGGCCACTATCTCTTTATTCAGGGCAGTAAAGTAGTGCGCAAGCGCTGGTATAAAATCCCTTACGACCCGAAGGAGGTTGCCAAAAACAAGCTGACCTACGACGAGCAGCAGAAAAAGCTGGTGTCGCTGCTGGACGAAGCCGTGGAGCGCCGCCTCGTGGCCGACGTGCCACTGGGTTCGTTTCTGAGCGGGGGTATCGACTCCAGCGTCATCACCGCGCTGGCTACCCGCCACACGCCGCACCTCAATACCTTTAGCATCGGCTTCCGCGACGAGCCATTCTTCGACGAAACCAAGTACGCCAACTTGGTAGCGAAGATGCACAACACCAACCACACGGTGTTTTCGCTGAGCAACGACGACTTGTACGAGCATCTGTTTCAGATGCTCGATTATTTCGATGAGCCCTTTGCCGACTCTTCGGCCCTGGCGGTGCACGTGCTGAGCCAGCGCACGCGCCAGCACGTGACGGTAGCGCTCAGCGGCGACGGCGCCGACGAGCTATTTGGCGGCTACAACAAGCACATGGGCGATTTTCGGGTGCGGCAGGGTGGCTTCAAGGCCGAAGCCGTGACGGGCCTGAACCTGCTCTGGGACATCCTGCCCAAGTCGCGCAACTCGTACTTTGGCAATAAAATCCGGCAGTTTCAGCGCTTTTCGCGCGGCATGCTCAGCGGCCCCAAGGACCGCTACTGGGACTGGGCCAGCTTCGCTTCCGAAAAGCAGGCCACCGACCTGCTGAGCCCCGCCAGCCGCCGCAAAGTGGACAAGAAGCTGGCCGCTAAGCGGCGCAAGGATATCCTGGAGAATATCCACGCCGATGGTGACCTCAACGAGGTGCTGCTGACCGATACGCAGCTGGTGCTACCCTACGATATGCTCACCAAGGTAGACCTGATGAGCATGGCTAACTCGCTGGAAGTCAGAACGCCTTTTCTTGATTACAAGGTCGTCAACTTCGCCTTCTCCCTACCCGTCAGCAGCAAAGTGGATGGCACGATGAAAAAGAAAATCGTGCAGGATGCCTTCCGGCCCATGCTACCCCCCGAGCTATACGACCGGCCCAAGCATGGCTTTGAAGTGCCGCTGCTGAAATGGATGCGCGGCGAGCTGCGCCCCCTCATTGAGCAGGACCTGCTGGCGGATGATTTCGTAGTCGAGCAGGGTATCTTTGAGGTAGTTGCGGTGCAAAAGCTGAAAAAGCAACTCTTCTCCGCTAATCCCGGCGACGCGCACGCCCGCATCTGGGGGCTGGTAGTATTCCAGTACTGGTGGAAGCACTACATGGCCGGGCCGGCAAAAATTAAACCTTCTGAAAACACGCTTTAGGCAGCTTTTTTGCTTGGTGCGGAATCTTGTTTTTTCACTCTTGAATACCTTATGAAAATAGCAGTAGTAGGCACCGGCTACGTCGGACTGGTTACGGGTACGTGTTTTGCCGAAGTAGGCATTGATGTAACCTGCATCGACATCGACCAGAAAAAAATTGATAACCTCCACAAAGGTATCCTGCCCATTTACGAGCCGGGCCTGGAGGAAATGGTATCCCGCAACGTAAAGTCAGGACGCCTCAACTTTTCTACCTCCCTGGCTGAAAGCATTAAAGGTGCTGATGTTGCTTTTATTGCCGTGGGTACCCCTCCCGGCGAAGACGGCTCAGCCGACCTGAAATACGTGCTGGCGGTAGCCCGTGGCATCGGCGAAAATATCGACAACTACACGGTGGTCGTGACGAAGAGCACCGTGCCGGTTGGTACCGCGGCCAAAGTCCGTTCCGAAATTGAGCAGGCCCTGGCCAAGCGCGGGGCCAGCGTCGACTTCGACGTGGCTTCCAACCCCGAATTTCTGAAAGAAGGCGCGGCCATTGACGACTTCCTTAAGCCCGACCGCATCGTAGTGGGGGTTAGCTCCGAGCGGGCTGAAGAAATGATGCGCCGCCTCTACAAGCCCTTCCTGCTCAACGGCCACCCGATTATCTTCATGGATATCCCATCGGCCGAAATGACGAAATACGCCGCCAATTCCATGCTGGCGACCAAAATCTCGTTCATGAACGACATCGCCAACCTGTGCGAGATTATGGGGGCCGACGTGAACAAAGTGCGCCAGGGTATCGGCTCCGATGCCCGCATTGGCCACAAGTTTATCTATCCGGGTATTGGCTACGGCGGCTCGTGCTTTCCCAAGGACGTAAAGGCACTCATCAAGACGGCCTCCGAAAACGGCTACCAGATGCAGGTGCTGCAAGCCGTGGAAGGCGTGAATGAGGCCCAGAAGGAAGTATTGTTCAGCAAAGTGATGAAACACTTTGGCAACGACCTGAAGGGTAAGAAATTCGCTATCTGGGGACTGTCTTTCAAGCCAAAAACCGACGACATGCGCGAAGCCCCGTCGCTGGTTATCATCGAGAAGCTGCTGGCTGAAGGCGCCACCGTTTCGGCGTACGACCCGGTTGCTATCCCGGAAGCCAAACACTCGCTGGGCGATACTATCACCTACGCCAAGGACCAGTTTGAAGCCTTGGTAGACGCGGATGCGCTGCTGGTTGTCACGGAGTGGCCGGAGTTCCGCTCCCCTTCGTTCGAGGTGGTAGGCCGCCTGCTCAAGCAGAAAGTGATTTTCGACGGCCGTAACATCTACGACCCATCCGAGATGAAAGGAATAGGTTTCACCTACCACTGCATCGGAATCAGAACCGACCACAAGGAGCCGGTAGCCTAGTAACTTTCCCCAGAATGGGCCGGCTTTGGCAGGCGGACGCCCGATAAGCACGACAACGATTAAAGCATCTTACACTATGTCTGAAGAAAAAAAGCGCGTACTCATTACTGGCGGGGCCGGTTTTCTGGGCTCGCACCTGTGCGACCGGTTCCTGGCTGAGGGCTACCACGTCATTGCGATGGATAACCTGATAACGGGTAACCTGGCCAATATCGAGCACCTGTTCAAGCGGGAAGATTTCGAGTTTCACCACCATGACGTGAGCAAATTCGTGTTCGTGCCCGGTAAGCTCGACTATATCTTGCACTTCGCCTCGCCGGCCTCGCCGATTGACTACCTTAAAATTCCGATTCAGACCCTGAAGGTGGGTTCGCTGGGCACCCACAACCTGCTGGGCCTGGCCCGCGTGAAAGGCGCCCGGATGCTGATTGCCAGCACCTCGGAAGTATACGGCGACCCCGAGGTGCACCCGCAGGTGGAGGAGTACTGGGGCAATGTGAACCCGGTGGGCCCGCGCGGCTGCTACGACGAGGCCAAGCGCTTTCAGGAAGCCATTACGATGGCCTACCACAACCACCACGGGCTGGAAACGCGCATTATCCGCATTTTCAACACCTATGGCCCGCGGATGCGCCTGGACGACGGCCGCGTGCTGCCAGCTTTCCTCTCGCAGGCCCTGAAGGGGGAGAACCTGACCGTATTCGGCGACGGCTCGCAAACGCGCTCGTTCTGCTACGTCGATGACCTGGTAGATGGTATTTATCGCCTGCTGCTCAGCGATTACCACATGCCGGTTAACATCGGTAATCCGGCCGAAATAACGATTAAGCAGTTTGGCGAAGAAATCGCGAAGCTCACGGGCGTCGAGTTCAAGCCTACCTACCAGGCGCTCCCCGAAAATGACCCCATGAAGCGCCGGCCCGACATTACCAAGGCCAAGGAAATTTTGGGCTGGGAGCCCAAAGTAGACCGTGCCGAAGGCTTGAAGCGGACGCTGGAATACTTCAAGGAACACGTTAAGTAGGGCGCCTACCCCCCTTAGCCGTCCGCAAGGCGGCTGAGTCAGTGCCGGCCCGGCGCTGGCTCAGCCGCCTTTTCGCGTGGGGCGGGTCATGGTCAAACAGTAAAGAATGAGCGCTTCCGCAATGCCTGGTCTACCTATCCCTTTCTTTTCAACGCAGCCAATGCACGCGGCCATTCGGGACGAGGTGCTGGCGGCGATGACACGCGTGTACGATTCCAACTGGTATGTGCTGGGTGAGGAGCTGGCGCAGTTTGAGCAAGCCTACGGCCAGTTCAACCAGGTGGCGCACACGGTAGGGGTAGGCAATGGCCTGGAGGCGCTAGTACTGGCCCTGAAAGCCCTGGGAATTGGCCCCGGCGATGAGGTGCTGGTGCCCGCTCATACCTTCATCGCCACGTGGCTGGCGGTGACGCAGGTGGGCGCTACCCCCGTGCCCGTGGAGCCCCAATGGGAGACAAGCAATATCGACCCGGCCCTGCTGGCCGCCGCCCTTACGCCCCGCACGCGCGCCATTATACCGGTGCATCTCTACGGCCAGGCCTGCCGGATGCCCGAAATAATGGCCATCGCCCACCAACATGGGCTGCGGGTAGTGGAGGATAATGCCCAGGCCCAGGGCGCCGCTTTTGGCGGGCAGCTAACGGGTAGCTTTGGCGAAGTGAATGCCACCAGCTTTTACCCTACCAAAAACCTCGGCGCGCTGGGCGATGCCGGCGCCACTACGACTGCCAGCGAAGACCTGGCCCAGCGGCTGCGCCTGCTGCGCAACTACGGCTCAACCACCAAAAATCACCACGAAACCATTGGCCACAACTCCCGCCTGGATGAGCTGCAGGCCGCCGCTCTGCGCGTAAAGCTGCGCCATCTGCCCCAGTGGACCGCGCAGCGCCAGCAAATAGCGGCCTGGTACGACCACCACCTGGCGGGCATCGCCGACCTGCGCCTACCCACCTTGGCGGCCGGAGCCACGCACGTTTATCACCTCTACGTGGTGCACTCGCCGCGGCGGGCGGCCTTGCAGCGCCACCTGGCCAGGCACGGCATTGGCACCCTGGTGCACTACCCGGTGCCCCCCCACCAGCAGCCGGCCTACAGGCACCTCGGCTGGCCGGCCGGCGCGCTGCCAATTGCGGAAGAGCTGGCCGCCACCTGCCTCAGCCTACCCCTGTGGCCCGGCATGACGGAGGCAATGGTTGGGTCGGTAGCGTCGGTTATGCGCGCGTTTTAGGGGGCGCGGTCCCTGAAGCCGGCACGGCTACGCATTGCTCTTCTGCTTGCTGGCCAATTGGTTAGTGAGCTAATTTAGTAGTACTTTGCCGCTGCTTGGCCAACGCTGCCGCGCGCGCAAAAACACTTGCTGCGGCCTGCCTTAACTTTGCGCCACTAAATAGTTGGGTATCCTTCACCAAATAGCCTCCTCCACCAGCTAACCCAATCCATTCCTAGTATCTTATGAAACGAGCGATTATCACTGGCGTAACGGGCCAAGACGGAGCGTATCTGGTAGAGCTGCTGCTCAGCAAAGGCTACGAGGTGCATGGTATTAAGCGCCGCTCCTCGCTTATCAACACGGAGCGGATTGACAGCTTGTACCAGGACCCGCACGAAACCCACGTGCGCTTTATCCTGCACTATGGCGACCTCACGGACTCGACCAACCTGATTCGCATTATTCAGCAGGTGCAGCCCGATGAAATCTACAACCTGGGCGCCATGTCGCACGTCAAGGTGTCATTCGATACGCCCGAGTATACGGCTGATGTGGATGGGGTAGGGACGCTCCGGCTGCTGGAAGCAATTCGCATTCTGGGCCTGGAAAAGAAAACCCGCATTTACCAGGCCAGCACTTCGGAGCTCTACGGCTTGGTGCAGCAGGTGCCGCAGTCCGAAACCACGCCCTTTTACCCGCGCTCGCCCTACGCCGTGGCCAAGCTCTACGGCTACTGGATTACGGTTAACTACCGGGAGGCCTACGGCATGTTTGCCTGCAACGGTATCCTGTTCAACCACGAAAGCCCGCTGCGCGGCGAAACCTTCGTGACGCGCAAGATTACCCGGGCGGCATCCCGCATCGCGCTGGGCTTGCAGCAAAAGCTGTTTTTGGGCAACCTGGACGCCAAGCGCGACTGGGGCCACGCCAAAGACTACGTGGAAGCCATGTGGCGTATTCTGCAGCAGGACGAGCCCGAAGATTACGTTATTGCGACCGGCGTAACGACGACGGTGCGCGACTTCGTGCGCCTGGCATTTGAGGAGCTGGGTATCGAGCTGGCGTTTACGGGCGAAGGCATCACCGAAGAAGCCCGCGTAGTGTCGTGCAAAAACCCCGAGTTTCAACTGCCGGTAGGCACGACGGTGGTGCAGATTGACGAGCGCTACTTCCGCCCCACCGAAGTAGAACTGCTGATTGGCGACCCTACCAAAGCCAAAACCAAGCTGGGCTGGGTGCCCGCCTACGACCTCCAGGCCCTCGTGCAGGAGATGGTGCAGGCCGACTTGAAGCTGTTCCAGCGCGACGCGCACTTGCAAGCGGGCGGCTACACTATTCCGAACGCCTACGAGTAGGCTACTGCGACCTTATGATACCAAAAGAGGCTAAAATTTACGTGGCCGGCCATCGCGGCATGGTCGGCTCCGCGTTGGTCCGCCGCCTGACGCAGGAGGGCTTTACCAACCTCGTTACCCGCACTTCAAGCGAGCTCGACTTGCGCGACCAGGCGGCCGTAGCGGCGTTTTTCGCGCAAGAAAAGCCGGAGTACGTAGTGTTGGCTGCTGCTAAAGTAGGTGGTATTCAAGCTAATAATACCTACCGGGCCGAGTTTCTGTACGACAACCTCATGATTGAGAGCAATGTCATTCACCACTCGTACCTGAACGGGGTGGATAAGCTGCTCTTCCTGGGCTCCTCGTGCATTTATCCCAAAATGGCCCCGCAACCCCTGCAAGAAGAATCCTTGCTGACCGGCGAGCTGGAAAGCACCAATGAGCCCTACGCCGTGGCTAAGATTGCCGGCATTAAGCTCTGCGATGCCTACCGCAGCCAATACGGCTGCAACTACATCTCAGCCATGCCAACCAACCTCTACGGGCCGCACGACAACTACGACCTGAAAAACTCGCACGTGCTGCCGGCCTTGCTGCGCAAGTTTCACGAGGCCAAAGAGGCCGGCGCCCCCGAAGTAGAAGTGTGGGGCACCGGTACGCCCCGCCGCGAGTTTCTGCACGTCGACGACCTGGCCGATGCCTGCTACTGGCTGCTCGAGAACTACAACGAGCCGGGCCTGGTAAACATCGGCACCGGCACCGACCTCAGCATCCGCGAGCTGGCCGAGCTGGTGCAGCGCACCGTGGGCTACGAAGGCACCATTCGTTTCAATGCCGACTACCCCGATGGTACGCCCCGCAAGCTCATGGATGTGAGCAAGCTGGCTGAGCACGGCTGGACGGCTACCATCGCGCTCGAAGAAGGCGTGCGGGCGGTATACACCGGTGCGTTTGGCCAATAGGCTGGTCAGGAAGGAACTTTTAAACGGCGCGTGCTTCTCCTAGGGAGGCACGCGCCGTTGGCTTTAGGGGTTGGTCGTATCTTTGTACGGCTGGTAAGTGCGTCGGGCTACCGATTAGGCGACGCAAATAGCCTGCGCCATTAGTTTTGTTATCTATTTAGTATTCCTCTTCGTGCAAACTGTTGACACTATAAAGCCAGTTAAATTAGATAGTAATGCTCCTGCCCAGGAAGAAAGCTGGACGGAAGTTATTGAGCCGCGTACCAGCCTGCTCGACCTCCGCCTGGGTGATGTGTGGCGCTACCGCGACCTGGTAATGCTATTCGTGTGGCGCGATTTCGTGTCTAACTATAAGCAGACTATCCTGGGGCCACTCTGGCTTTTCATTCAGCCGCTGCTCACCACCATTACTTTTTACATCATTTTTGGTCAAGTAGCCAACTTGCCGACTGATGGCATGCCTAAGTTTATTTTTTACTTGGCAGGCAATACGGTCTGGGGCTATTTTGCGCAGAGCCTCACGGCGGTATCCACGGTATTTACTACCAATTCGGCCATGTTTAGTAAGGTGTATTTTCCACGCCTTACCATGCCGCTGTCTATCGTCATCTCCAACCTGGTGCGCTTTGGTATTCAGTTCGGGCTGTTTTTGTTGGTTATGGTCTACTACCTGCTCACTACCAATGCCTTGCATCCCAATTGGTTGATACTATTGACCCCCGTGCTCGTGGTGTTGATGGGCCTGCTTTCGCTAGGGCTAGGGATGATTTTCAGTGCTCTCACCACCAAATACCGTGACCTGGCTATGCTGCTCACCTTCGGAGTGCAGCTCGGGCAATACGCTACCCCTATTATCTACCCGCTATCGGAGGTGGCTACCAAACACCCCAAATACCTGTGGCTGAGCTTAGCTAATCCAATGAGCGCCATCGTTGAAACTTTCCGGGTAGCCTTTCTCGGCTCGGGCACGTTCAGCTGGTTTAACCTGGGTTACAGTGCCTTATTCACGGTGGTTATCCTACTGCTCGGCACCATCATCTTTAACCGGGTCGAGAAAAGCTTTACCGATACGGTATAGTCTAGCGCAGCGGCGCTCACCGGAAATAATTGACTGGTACTTAATTAAAAAAGGTTTTTATACTACAGGTTATGAGCGACATTGCGATTAAGGCAGAAGGAATAAGTAAACTCTATCGACTAGGAGAGATTGGTACGGGGACAATTAGTCAGGACCTAAACCGCTGGTGGGCGCAATTTCGAGGAAAAGAGGACCCTTTTTCAACAGTAGGTGAAACAAACGACCGTACTTCTAAAGGAAGTAGCGACTATGTATGGTCACTGAAAGACATAGATTTTGAGGTTAAGAAAGGCGAAACATTAGGTATTATTGGGCGTAACGGTGCCGGTAAATCTACTCTACTCAAGATATTATCTAAAGTAACAACTCCTACTACCGGAAATATCAAGGTCAATGGCCGAATTGCTTCACTACTGGAAGTAGGCACCGGTTTTCACCCGGAGCTCACTGGAAGAGAAAATATCTTTCTCAATGGTGCTATCCTGGGAATGACTAAGGTGGAGATTCGCAGCAAATTTGATGAGATAGTAGATTTTTCAGGTGTAGAGCGCTACATCGATACTCCCGTGAAGCGGTACAGCAGTGGTATGTACGTACGCTTAGCTTTTGCTGTGGCCGCCTTTTTAGAACCCGAAATTCTAATTGTAGATGAAGTATTAGCCGTCGGCGATGCTGAATTTCAGAAGAAGTGCTTGGGCCGAATGAAGGATGTGAGTGTGAATGATGGGCGGACTGTATTGTTTGTTAGTCACAATATGGGCGCTATTCGTACTCTGTGCACTAAGGGACTTTATCTAAAACATGGACAAGTGTTAGCATCGGATAGCATTGAGAAAGTAGTTGATATGTATCTCAATGATGGTGCGCTACGTGGTGCTTCAGTTGAGCTTAGTAGCTACGACGGAAGCAGAAGTGGTACAGGAGCTATTGCTTTTATATCAGCAGCCATCACAAGTAATACGGGTAGGCTACAACAAGAATACTTTATCGGAGATGACCTTTGTTTTATTTTAAAGCTTAAAAATAACTTAAATATTAAAAAATCTGTAATCGGAGTATTAGTGAAAACTAATGATGATATTGCTGTTTTACAAATACTCAATAAGGATGCTGAGTATACGGTAGAACATCGTGGTGTCGAAGAAGTATATCGTGTTACTATCGAAAACATTTCTTTATTTCCAGGAGAATATTATGTCTCACTAATTATTGCTGATGGCGGGGCTGAAGTGTATGACCAAGTTGAACATTGCTTAACATTTACTATTTTAGAAGGTGGACCTAAAGTTAATAGGCCATTGCCTAGGCACGTAGGCATGTTTTATGTTTCTCCAAAATGGGAAAAATTAAGTTAGTAAATACATCTAAGCCATGTACTATATTATTTTAAAAATAAAACAAGTTTTAGAAAATATACTCGATAAAAAGCGTGATGCACAGACGCCTAATTTAAAGAGCCCATTTATCAATGTTAGTATTCAGGATGGATGTAATATAAGTCAAGATAGTTTCATTGGGGAGTATACATATATTGGTGTTAATACAACGGTGACTAAGGCAGTAATAGGCCGATATTGTTCTATTGCAAATAATGTTAGTATAGGAGATGGAGAACATATTATAGAGAGAGTTTCTACTAACAGCATTTTTTATGACGACCCTTATGGAATATTGACTCAAAAAGAATGTATAATAGGTAATGATGTATGGATTGGAACCAAATCTGTAATTAGAAGAGGAGTTAAAATAGGCGATGGTGCTGTAATAGGTGCAAATTCCTTTGTCAATAAAGATGTTCCTGCATACGGTATTTTTGTGGGCTCACCAGCGAAGTTGCTAAAGTATAGATTTTCTGAAAGAATTATAAATTTAATCAGTGAATCTAAATGGTGGCAATTTGACTATAATAAAGCTAAGATTGTTGTTAAAGAATTACAAAAAGAAATAGAAAATATATAAATATATTTTTAGATTTTATGATAGTTAAGTTACTCGGTGGTTTGGGTAACCAGATGTTTCAGTACGCATTTGGTCGGTCATTAGCATTGCGAACAGGTAAAGCAATTAAATTCGACACGCATGACCTACTCGACCGGTCGCCCACGCTTAAGTATACTTTTCGGGAATATGAACTAGATGTGTTCATCGCCCGTCCGGTATTAGCTACCCCCGCCGACACGCGCTTATTCGGCCCACCAGTGGGCGGGCTGGTTAACCGGATTGCGCACAAAGTAACCCGGCGCCTGCTAAGCCCACAGCGCTTTAATGAAAAGCAAAGTTTCGGTTATGACGAAGCTGTTTTTCAATGCGGAAACAATACCTATTTCGATGGCTATTGGCAAAACGAAGCGTATTTTAAGCCCTACGAAAAGCAAATTCGGCAGGAGCTGACGCTTAAAAAGCCCTTATCGGGTCTGAACCTGGAGTTAGCAACTCAAATTGCCCAAGCTCCACACGCGGTATCATTGCATGTAAGGCGAGGCGATTACGTATCAAATGCCCAAGCTAATGCATTTCATGGAGTTTGCTCACCAGCCTATTATGAGCAAGCAGTGGCTATGCTCCAGTCGCGGCTCGGCCAGATAAGTCTGTTTATTTTTTCGGACGAGCCGGAGTGGGTGCAGGCCAATATGCAGTTTAAGGCGACGACGGTCTATATCAGCCACAATACTGGTAAGGACAGCGCCGAAGACTTGCGGTTGATGAGTCTATGCAAGCATAATATTATTGCCAACAGTTCTTTCAGTTGGTGGGGCGCTTGGCTAAATGCGAATACAGCAAAAATTGTAGTAGCGCCGCGCTCTTGGTATCAAAATATGCATAGCTATACTATTGGTTTACTACCATCAGAATGGATAAGCTTGTGAAAAATATGGATTAATGTACATTATTTAATAATTTATTTGAACATGTCTTCTTTAGAAAGCCCAGGAGTTAGTGTTGTAATGCCAGTGTATAATGCAGAAATGTACATACATGAAGCAGTAGAAAGTATTCTGAAGCAGACTTACACTGATTTTGAGTTCATTATAATAAATGATGGTTCAACTGATTACAGTGCCCAAATTATTCTTGCATTTAGTGATGATAGAATCAAATTTATTAATAGAGAAAATAATATTGGTCTTGTAAAAACACTGAATGAGGGCTTATCGTTAGTAAAAGGGAAATATATTGCCCGTATGGATAATGATGACATAGCACTGCCTGATAGATTAATGCGTCAATTTAAACTAATGGAAGCGCATCCTGAAATAGGGTTATGTGGCACAGGCTTTCAGCCGTTTGGCACAAAGGTATTTGCATGGGATATGCCAATAGATGATAGTTCTATCCGAGAGTATATGCTTTTTGGAAATCCTATAGGACATCCCACAGTAATGATGCGTAGTGATATTATTAAGAAATATGATTTGTTATACGATATAAGTGCAGATTATGCTGAAGATTATAAAATGTGGTATGAATTGAGTAAGCATACCAAAATGTATAATATACCTGATGTCTTACTTAATTATAGGACTCATGAATTTCAAATTAGCACTTCTAAAGCTGATAAGCAGCTTATGAGAGTTAACGAAATTAGAATAATGCAGCTCACTGATAAAGGTTTTGTTTTAAGTAAAGAAGAACAAAATGATTATTGTAATTTTTTAAGTGGTTTGCACTCTTCCATTGACTATAATCATCTTAAAAAATTAAGTGATTTGATTGATAATATTTTAAAACAAAATACATATTTAAAAGCGTATGATAAGCTATTCTTTGAGCATATTTTTGCTAAGAGTTGGCTGCAATTAATAAACAAAATAGTTAAATTTAACCCAAAGCTAATAAGGTTAGCTTTATTCAGAAATAAGTTTGTTAGTAATAATGTCACTAATGATTTCAAGATAAAATTTATTATCAAATCTTTAATATACTGGAGATAAAACCAAATAATTTGTAAATCATCAAAGAACTAGCTATGATTGAATTGACTACGCTTTCCAACACATTGTATGCAGCTAGTCGTAAGCGACTTGTTGAATCAGCATACAGATATGGAATAAGCTTAGTCCGTGATTATGATTTTGAAGATATAAAATTGCATCCGCACTATTTAGCAAATAAAGACATTTTCGATAATGCTAAATTCATGGGTTATTGGCTTTGGAAGCCACTTATTATTGCGGAGCAACTTAAACTACTAGCAGAAGGCGATGTGCTTATTTACATTGACGCTGGTGCAGAGATTATAGCCGACTTAGAACCCTTAATTAAGCTCTGCGCTACTGAGGAGCCAGTCTTGCTATTCGGGAATGCGACCGATACCAATGCTGCCTGGACTAAGCGCGACAGCTTTGTGCTGATGGATTGCGACACGGAAGAGTTCTGGCAGGGGCCGCATTGCGATGCTTCTATCTCGCTGTTTCGAAAATGTGAGCGGGCCACGCATTTTGTGGCGGAGTGGTTACGCTACGGTAGCAATGCCAATATCTTAACGGACTTGCCAAATAGTATGGCCTTGCCGAACCTTGCCGGCTACCGCGACCACCGCTATGACCAGTCAATCCTATCCCTTTTAGCCCAGAAATTTAAAATTAATCTGTACCGAGTACCCTCGCAGTTTGGCAATCACTATAAGATGTATGATTATAGAGTGCCGGGCGAGTTTAATTGCGTGAGTCAGTGGAATCAGCAACAAGTGTCTTATTATAGTGCCTTGCCGTACTACAACTCTTTTTACGGTCAGCTCCTAAATCATCATCGTACCAAGTCAGGAGTGGCCGCTACGCCTCTGCCAGCACCAGCACCCCCATCTACTTATCTGGGCCTGGCGAAAAGACTTGCCAAAAAATTTCTTCCCGTTTACTTCGGTAGGTATTGAAAGATGTTCTATCTCAACTAATGAAGATTTTATACAGATTAACGACTTTTGTATTTGCCTTTCTGGATAAAGCGCGGCTTGGTTACTACCGCCACCTATATCCAGGGCAAGTAATAGTGCATGACAGTGTCATACTTGGTAGATATTCAGCCGTGCATATTGCTTCCAATGCCAGAAAAGCCAGCTTACGTATTGGTAAGACTACCCGGTTTCGTAAGTTTTGCACCATTACCCTGGATGCGGAAGGTGAGCTAACAATTGGTGAAAATACATTTTTCAATAATTTCTGCTCGATAAATTGTTTGGGGATTATTCGAATTGGTAATAATACTTTGTTCGGTGAGGGTATAAAGATATACGACCATAATCACGTGTTTAATAAGCGCGATACGTTAATAGAAAATCAAGGTTTTTCAATCGGTTCGGTGATAATTGGCAATAATTGTTGGATAGGCAGTAATGCCATTATTCTTAATAACGTTCAGATTGGTGATAATGCAGTAATTGGGGCGGGCTGCATAGTCACCAAGTCCGTACCAGCAAATACCATAGTACGGCCGACTGCTCAGTACAACGAGCAGCCCATAGTACTGCGTTAAATAAGCGCATATATTTTATAAGCCGGGCGTTATAAGTACGCTAGCGGGGGCAGCCTACTGAGTACGTGAGTATAGCCTACCGAAAAACGTGTGCTATCATCTGCCGACATCGCCCCTGCGGTTGTTACCAGGACTTCATCGTAATTTTGATGAGCTGTTTGAACAGGCATTGTTACCATGAATCCAACTAACAAGAATATATTTACTACTGCCGTCATTGGGGGTGCCGGTTTCATTGGCCGAGCCGTAGTGGATAGCCTGCTGGCCCAAAACCGGCGAGTGGTAGTGATTGGCCGCGAAACCGAGCCGCTGCCAGCTCTGCCAGCTGGGGTACACTACGTATGCAGCCCCGCCGACGATAATGGCGCCGTCCTGCGGGCCGCCTTGTCTACCGGCGTAGATGAGGTAATTGACCTGGCCTATGCCACGGTGCCCGGCACTAGCTTCCAGGACCCCGTAAACGATATTTTGTTGAACCTACCCGAAGCGGTGCGTCTGTTTGAGCTGGCCAGCACGCTGCCCCTCAGAAAATTCGTCTGGATTTCGTCGGGCGGTACGGTGTACGGGCGCACCTCAACTGACCTCATTTCTGAAACCCACCCGACACTACCTCTGTCACCCTACGGTATCACCAAGCTGGCGATTGAGAAGTACGCGCACATGTATTTCGAGAGCAAGGGCCTGCCCATCGTGTGCGTGCGGCCGGCTAATGCGTTTGGTGAGGGCCAGCGCACCTATTCGGGACAAGGCTTTATTGCCACGGCTATTGCCTCCATTCTGGATGGGCGCGAGTTAACCTTATTTGGAGAGCAGGGTAGCATCCGCGACTATCTGCACGTGGCGGACGTAGCGGCCGGTATCGTAGCGGCGCTGCTGCACGGCCAGCCGGGGGAGGTCTATAACTTGGGCAGCAGCGAAGGCCTGAGCAATCGGCAGGTGCTGGACGCGCTGGCTCCACTGGCGGCCGAAACCGGGCATCCTATCAGGATTAACGTACTGCCGCCCCGCCCCTTTGATGTGCCGGCCAACGTGCTCGACTGCACCAAGCTACGCACGGAAGCCAACTGGCAACCCCGCTTGACTTTTGCCGAAGCTATCGCTCAAACCTGGGCCTGGTATGCCCAGCAGCGACAGCCTACGCCCCGCCCCAGCTAGTCCGCATGAAGGATGTCTGTTCATTGCGCATGGGCTGTGTTGCTAGCTTTAGCCCGCCTAGCCGCCACTCGTGGCCGAAACGGTACTGCTCGACTTTCAAAGTGTTGGCGCGCCACCTAGGTGAGAGAATAGCGCTGGGCCCTGGGCCTCTAATCCGGCACTTCGCACCGTGCGACCAACCTCCCACAGTAGAGCACAAAGCATTAGCTGTTTTATTGATTTAGGACTTACGCAGTTGGGTGGTTAAGTAGGCAGGTGTTAGCCGTTTGGCAAAAAATATTAAAATTATAAACCGTTGCTTCTCAATTATCTAATTACCTAACTGCCTAAGTCCTATCAATAAAGCTGTTTAGGAAATCGACATATTAGACGCAAATATTTTTTATTAGCATAGCATGCTCTTGTCAATAATTATTCCATCGTTCAACCAAGCTGCTCTATTGCAGGAGGCCCTAGCATCCATTGCTACCCAAACATTTACCGATTATGAGATACTGGTAATGGACGGGATGGGAGATAATGGAACAGCTGTAGCAGTAAATTCTTTTCCCCAGCTGCCAATTAAATTAATTTCGGAACGAGATGAGGGTATCTACGATGCCATGAACAAGGGAATTCGAATGAGTGCTGGCGATTACCTTTTCTTTATGGGTTGCGATGATAAGCTCCATGATAAAAATTCATTAAAAAACGTCTTTTCCCAAGTAAATACTAGTAAGGATGATTTTATCTATGGGGATGTTATCTTTACTAAAGATTCTTCCCGATATGACGGTAAATTTAGCCGTCTAAAGTTAATGACAAAGAACATATGCCATCAGGGCATCTTTGTAAAAAGAAAAGTATATGATAAGCTGGGGCTCTTTGATTTGAAGTATAAATATTTGGCCGATTGGGTTTTTAATATGAAATGCTTTAACGACCGTAGCGTAAAAAAAAGGCACATTCCGACTTTAGTCGCTTATTATAATAACGTTGGCGCTAGTGGTCAATACGATGATGTTGGTTTTCTTCAAGAAAAGAATGACTTAATACACCAATATTTCTCCCACTTTGAAAGATACTTGTATTATAAATATCCTAAAATTTACAAGAAAATTATTTCATAATAAAAAATGTTCTAATTAAGTCTTGTCGAAGCCGTTCTAGGAAACCTGACGTTCTAATTCCATGAACAGTTTTATTTACAAATTAGTCAGAATATCATCCCTTTCATTAAGATGAAAGAAAGAATGATTTTTGTAATCACAAGGTTTTTTATTAACAAAGCCATAGCTTTATTGTAAACTCATGCATGATTCTTTAGCACCTGGTAATGAAGCTCTTGCTCCAGTGTTACGCGCACTGGCTATTAATTTGCCACAATTTCACCCAGTGGCCGAAAACAACGAGTGGTGGGGGATGGGCTTCACCGAGTGGACTAACGTAGCCAAAGCCCGGCCGCGTTTCCCTGGTCATTACCAGCCCCAGCTGCCAGCTGACCTGGGTTTTTATGACTTACGAGTGCCCGAAACCCGGCAGCTGCAAGCTGACCTGGCTAAGCAGTACGGCATCTCCGGCTTTTGTTACTACCACTATTGGTTCAATGGTCGGCGCATTTTGGAGCGCCCTATGGAAGAAATTCTACGCTCCGGCACGCCCGATTTCCCATTTTGTCTGTGCTGGGCCAACGAAAACTGGAGCCGTCGCTGGGATGGCTCAGAGCAGGAAGTGCTGCTGCACCAGGAATACAGCAAACAAGATGACCTGGACCATATTCGGGTACTAGCTGAATATTTCGCCGACCCGCGCTACATCCGGGTTGATGGCAAGCCAGTATTCATTGTTTACCGCTCGGAGCTGTTTCCAAATATTAAGGAAACACTCACCACCTGGCGTGAAGAGGCCCAGCGCCTGGGTATCGGCGAGCTGTACCTGATGCGGATGGAAAGCTTCGCACGGGGTGTAAATCCGCACGAGTTAGGTTTCGACGCCGCCGTTGAGTTTCAGCCCAACTGGGGGCACATGCCTCCGCGCTTGTTTGGCAGCTTTGCCCGGCGGGTGGTGCGAAAGCTCCGCATTAAAGAGTCTTTCTATGTGAAAGACGCCATCTATGATTATGGGCACCTGACCCGGAACATGATGAGTAAGCCGCCCGTCGGGTATAAGCGCTACCCAGGGGTAATGCCTGCCTGGGATAACAGCGCCCGGCGCAAGCAGGCCGCTACCATCATCACTGACTCGACCCCGGAGCTCTACGAAGCCTGGCTGCGCGATACGGTAGAGAAATTTAAACCTTATTCGCCCCAAGAGAACTTCATTTTTATTAATGCGTGGAACGAGTGGGCCGAAGGCAACCACCTGGAGCCCTGTCAGCGCTGGGGTAGAAAGTACCTGGAAGCCACGGCCCGCGCTTTGAAAGGCCGCGGCCAGCTCGGTTAAGCCCGGCCCGGCAGCCCCCAACTTGCTGCGGCTTCCAGGTTGGTATACGCGCGCCGGTTCGAGGGCAGAATCCTCTCATCGGCTGAAGGATGCGCCTTTTGAGTAGTCAGCCAGCCAGCATTGCCGCAACAACCGGGCGTAAAGGGCCGCTATCGTACCGAAATATGCGCACTAACCTGTAAAATTGCTTTGGCGCAGTTTCGGGCACGGTGGACGGCCCCGCAGGAGCACCGATTTTTAATCCGTACGTTAGCTGGGTACCCTTATCCACGGACTAAAAGTTTGCGGTACTATACGCGAACTCCGAAACCGCTCTAAAAAACTTTGGTCTACTATGGTGCAGGTTTCCGTCATCATCATCAATTACAATACGTTTGAGCTGACTAGCGAGGCAATTGCCTCTATTATAGCGCATACCCAGGGGGTAAGCTACGAGATTGTGGTGGTAGATAATGCTTCAACTGAATGTGACCCCGGCCAGTTTCTAGAGGCGTTTTCGACTATTAAGCTGGTGCGTAATCCTGATAACTCGGGCTTTGCGAAGGGCAATAACTTGGGTATCCGCCACGCGATAGGGGAAACCATCTTGCTTTTCAACAGCGATGCGGCCTGCCTCAACGATGCGCTTACCCTCACTTACCAGGCCTTGATGGCCGGACCACGGGTAGGACTGACTACGGCCCGGCTGGAGTATCCCACCGGCACTATTCAGCCCTCGTGCGGGCGCTTCCCGTCGGTGGGCCTTCAGCTACTGGAGCTCACGCGCCTGCAAAAGCTGCTGAGCGCCGAGCAGAAGGGACGCGTGCTGCAAGGTACTTTTTTCGACTACACCCAGCCACTGGCCCCCGATTGGGTGTGGGGCACTTACTTCCACCTGCGCCGCGAAGTGCTGGACCATATGCCCGGCCAGCAGCTAGCCGACGACTTCTTCATGTACGCCGAAGATTTGCAGTGGAGCTATACGGTACGCCAGCTTGGCTATGATATCAGGTACGTTCCTCATGCGCACGTACTGCATCATTTCTCGCAGAGTACTAAAAAGGAGAAGCGACTGAACCAAGGCCACATGATTTTGCGCAATGAAGACACCTTTTTCCGGCGCGAATACGGCTGGCTGCATACCAAAGCGCTTTACGTTAGTAAGCTGGCCAATCTTTTGGTAAGCAGAAACAACAGCGCACAGCGAAAGCACTTGATAAGGCAGTACATACAGCTGCTGGTGGGCAGGCCCCTGGCGTAATTTTACAGGCTCTTGATTCGCCGTATGACTGATTCTGCTGCACCGTTCTTTTCCATTGTCATGCCCTGTTACAACCGCGCCGATATCATCGGGGCCACGATAGCTGCGGTGTTGCGTCAGGAATACCCCGACTTTGAGCTGCTGCTGGTAGACGATGGAAGCCGCGATAATCTACGGGAGGTCGTGGCTGCCGTGAACGACCCACGAGTACGTTATTTTTACAAGGAAAACGGTGAGCGTGGTGCGGCGCGTAACTACGGTGCTCGGCAAGCGAAAGGTCAGTATGTCAACTACTTTGATTCGGATGATGAGATGTATCCCAATCATCTGCTGGTCGTAAAAAATTTTGTTGCGCAGCACGGTCTGGTAGAAGTGGTGCATACCGGCTATGAGCGCCTTGATGAGCACGACCGCCTGATTACGGAGATGTATCTGTGGCCTGACTCAACCAATGAGGCGCTGCTGTATGATAATCCATTGGCGTGCAATACGGTATTCGTGCGGCGTGACGTAGCCTTGGCCAACCCTTTCGTGGAAGACCGCCGCCTGGCTTCGGCTGAGGACTGGGAGTTGTGGTTGCGTCTGGCCAGCCAGTACCCGTTTCACGCCATTCGCCAGAAGACATTCTGCCTGCGTGAGCACAGTGGTCGCAGTCTCAATACCATTGCACCAGAAACTATACGACAGCGCGACGAGCTTTTTGGGCAGCTAGTACAAGCTAATGCACAGTTCGCGCAGCGCTTTCCGGGGCACGTGGGGCAGTTCGTAGCTGACCGCTATACCTTTATTTCCCTGATGCTAGCGCTAAGTAAGCAGCATCGGGGCAAAACCCTGCGCTACCTGTGGCAGGCTATGCGGCACGACCCTACTGTGCTGTGGCGACGGCGTTTTCTGGCATCAGTGAAACATTGGCTATAATATTAAAATTTTATTAAGTAGATAGAATATGCCAGAATCCGATGCTCTTATATTGCCAGTAGATACTACGGTAATATCGACTCGCAAACACGTGCCAGGGTTAGCATTACTTCGAGGTTTAGCTGCCCTAAGTGTTGCGTTATACCATTTTACTGGAGCGGTATTGCCAAAGCTACACGTTCCCGAAGTGTATGCGTTGTTTGCCAACGGTTGGTTAGGGGTTGACGTATTTTTTGTAATTTCTGGGTTCGTTATTCCCTATAGCTTACTTGGCAAGAATTATTCGTCGCGTAAGTTTTTACCCTATATAATCAAGCGTATCGTACGTATTAATCCACCTGCTTATATCGCTATGCTATTGGTGTTAGCGCAGTGGTATCTAATAGACTATGTTATTTCTCACCATATTACTTACACCAAGGATGTAACAGTAAGTAAGCTTGTCCATAACGTATTATTTACGGTTCCTTTTACCGAGCAAACATGGGTAGTGGGTATTTTTTGGACACTTGCGATTGAATTCCAATTTTATATTTTTATAGGCTTGCTATTCGTGATTTTATTCGATACAAAAGGAATAGGTTGGTTCGTGAGTATCTTTTTAGTAGCTGGGCTGGTACAATATCTACCTTTTCGTCATATTGAAAATTTCTTTCATTTCAGTAGCTTGTTTGCATTAGGTGGTCTTACCTTATTTCGTCAGCAAGGGCGCATAAGGAATGGTTTATATTGGATTCTTTTATTGCTTTTTACTAGCATAGCGTACTTTGAAATAGGTTTATATGTGTCTGTTACCGGGTTGTTTACCACGCTAGCCATTTATTATTTGAAAGTAGAAAATGGATTAGCTCGATTTTTAGGTAATATTTCCTATTCTCTCTATTTAGTGCATGCCGTAATTGGTAGTACATGTGAGTTTGTCCTTATCAAATTAATACCCAACGATTCAATTATCAACCGAATAGGAATGTTAGTGCTGTGTTTGGCCGTTTCCATCGGTGGAGCGTATATTTTTTATTTAGTAATAGAAAAGCCTTTTATGCGACTATCCAGCCGGCTACGCGTATAAGGCGCAGGTAAGTAAGTTGCTTAAGAACTATGCAAAAGAAAATTCTTCTACTAATACCAAATTTTGGACTTGGAGGAGCACAACGCGTTTTTCACGACCACAGTGTAGAACTTGGTAAAAGTCATGACGTTACGGAATCAGTATTTGCGCTGGACAGTGAGAACGTCTATCCATCGGGTAAAAAGGTAGAGAGCTTATCGGTGGGTGGTGGTGGTAATACACTAAATAAAGCCTTAAACTTCTTACGTCGTATTACCAGACTTCATCATTTAAAAAGAAGGATAAAGCCAGATGTATGCATTAGCTATTTAGAAGGAGCGGACTATGTAAATATTCTTAGCCGGGATACAGAAAAGGTAATATTAGTAATTCAGGGCTCTAAAACATATGATAATAATATTCGTGGGATAATGGGCTGGCTACGCAAACAAGTATTTATTCCTTATCTGTACAAACGAGCTGACCATATTGTAGCCGTTAGCCGTGATATAATTCCGGAAATGGTCCATGATTTTCATATTCCTCGACGTAAACTCTCAGTAATTGAAAATTCATTTGATGTGGAACAAATACAGGTGCAAGCCCAACTGGCTCTGCCACTGGCTATGCAAGCGGTATATGCGGCCGCTCCAGTATTAGTAACATCAGGCCGATTAGCCGAACAAAAAAACCAGCGGCCTTTACTGGAGTTATTCGCTGCTTTATTGCGTGAGCAGCCTGCCAAATTAATTTTTGTTGGTGATGGTGAGTTGCGCGAAGAGTTAGTAAGTCAGGCGTTAGGACTAGGTCTGCGGGTTTATGAAGCTTGGACCAATGCTACACTAACACCTGATTACGATGTGTATTTTGTAGGACTTCAAAACAACCCGTTCCAATATATTAAACCAGCATCTTTATTTGTTTTTCCCTCGGCTTGGGAAGGTTTTCCACTGGCTTTGGGTGAGGCAATGTGTTGCGGTATCCCAGTACTGAGCGCTGATTGTCCTACAGGTCCGCGTGAAATGCTCGCACCTACTTCAAATGTACCATTAATACCTATCAGAGATGCTGAATGGGCAGACTTTGGGGTATTGCTACCTATGCTAAACTCTTCTATAACTAAAATTGATGACCAGAAAGCATGGGTAAATACAATCAATGCGCTGCTACGAGATAAAGAAGCTAGACAACGGCTAGGTAAAAAAGCCAAAGAAAGAGCAAACGATTTTACTCATGCTTCTGCTATTAACCGTTGGAATTTACTTTTGAATAAAATACTCAATAATTAAAGACTGTTTTAGATAAACGTTGAATTTATCGAATCAATTAACGCGTATAAATTTTTTCCTAAAAGTTAATATTTTTACTTTATATTACGTTGAAATTTTTTCGTTATAGTATTTGTTAATTTCTGGCTACTTTCTATATAATTTACGCGAGAAAAAGTAATTTTGCATGAGAATAAAATTGGCGTGATTATTGTACAAAATGAAATAACTTAATAAGTCAATAGTGTACCTGAGATTTCAATATAAATACCTTGACTAATAAAGTTAATGCACTTTTTTTTGTACCTGTCACCTATTTTACTAATTCGTTTGTGCAGAAAAATAGTTTACTTATAGATAAAAATCCTACTCGTCCTCGCCTTTTAATGATTATTACCAACCGAGGGCTTGGGGGAGCACAGCGGGTTTTTCATGACCACGGCGTGGCTTTGCGGGAGTATTATGACGTGACCGAAGTTGTTTTCAATGAAGATGACCCAGACCTCTATACTACGGGTAATCCAACGCGAAGCTTAAAAGTGGCGGGAGGTGGAAATAAGTTTGATAAAATACGTAATTTTTACCGTCGGGTACGTCGCTTGCGTGCGTTGAAGCGGGAACTGCATTGTGATGTAGCAATCAGCCACTTAGAAGGGGCTGATTATGTTAATTTGCTGAGCAAGGGACGGGAAAAAGCTATTTTACTCATTCACGGTTCTAAAGTGCATGATGGTAATATAAATGGCCCTATAGGTTGGTTGCGCAAGCGCTTATTGATGCCACTACTCTATCGCCGAGCTGACCGGGTAGTAACCGTGAGCCGTGATTTGACACCGGAAATGACCCAGGATTTGGGGATAGCGCCTGACAAACTGGTAGTAATTACTAATTCGTTTGCAGTAGAGCAGGTGCGTATCCGCAGCCAGGAACTGCTTGACACGGATATGCAGGCAGTTTACGCGGCCGCCCCGGTACTGGTAACATCAGGGCGGTTAACAATTCAGAAAAACCAAGCCGCTCTGCTTCCTATTGTGGCTACATTGCTGAAAAGCCAGCCCGTAAAACTAATTTTTATTGGTGATGGTGAGCTACGCCAGGAGTTAGTAAATCAGGCCAAGGAGTTAGGCCTGCGAGTGCATGCAGCATGGACTGATAGTTTACTGACGACCGAGTACGATGTGTATTTCGTGGGATTACAAAGTAATCCATTTAAATATCTGCGTCCGGCACGGGTCTTTGTTTTCCCTTCGGCATGGGAAGGCTTTCCGATGGCCCTGGGAGAAGCTATGGCTTGTAAACTGGCTTGCGTAGCCGCTGATTGTCCTACCGGGCCACGCGAAATGCTAGCCCCTGAATCGGCCTTACCGCTTTCACCTATTCAGCAGGCTGAGTGGACCATGCAAGGGGTGCTGCTGCCAATGCTCAATAATCCGGCTACGCTACGTACTGCTCAGCAGATATGGGAAAACGCTTTGGCAACGCTGCTAAGGGATGACAGTCGTTGTGCCCAACTTGGTGAACAGGCTTACCAGCGAGCACTTGATTTTACGCATGAGGCGACATTCAGCAGGTGGCGGCAACTTATTGACCAAACCCTTTCGGAGTAGTTAGCAACTGAAGCGCAACGTAATAAATTTGCGGCTCATAATTAAACGCTGTAAGGCTAATTGCTTTGTCTGAATTAATACTTAGATACGCTCAGAATAAGCCAAGGCTTTCTAACGTATTAGTAATAGATAACTCGCGGGCAGTTACTGGAGCCGTAACCGCTATGCGAAATGCAACTAATCCGTTGCAGAAAGAGTGGAGATTTATTTACGTGGTGCCAAGCGGTAGCTCTGTACGTGGGCTATTGGAGGAAGCCGGCTACTTGGTGTGTGAACTGCCATTTGTAGAAATCAGCCGCCGTAAGAGTGACTTATTGCGTTACCCGTTCGCATTACTACTCAACGGCTGGCGGCTCTGGCGGCTGGCGAAGCGCGAAAAGGTGAGCATTATTCACCTCAACGACTTCTATAATTTAACTGGCTACGTAGCTAAGCTACTGAGCTTGGGCCGGCTGCGAGTAGTTACTCATGTGCGCTTTCTGCCGCAGAGTCTGGTGCAGCCCTTAGCCCGCACCTGGCGCTGGTTGAGCGGGCGGCTAGCCAGCCGCACGGTGTGCGTGTCGCAGGCGGTCGGGCACTACTTCGATGGCGTGGCAAATGCCCAGGTTGTGTATGACCCATTACCTGGTACCGAGCGCCATCCGCTGCCGCAGCACTTACTGCGCCCCGATGGCTCGGTGGAACTGCTGTACCTGGGCAACTATATCCAGGGTAAGGGCCAGGATTTGGCGCTGGCCGCTTTCCAACGGGCTTACGCGCAAAACCCGCGCCTGCGGTTGCGCTTCGTAGGCGGCGACATGGGTATGGCTAAAAACCGGGAATTTCGACAGCGGCTAGCGGCAGAGGTGCGGCAAGCGGGTCTAAGTGGGGTAGTGCGGTTTGAAGGCTTTGCAGCCGATGTGGAGCAGGTGATAAAGGAGGCTGATATTGTGCTCAACTTCTCGGAATCCGAATCTTTTTCCCTTACCTGCCTCGACGCCTTGTTTTACGGTACTGCACTCATTGCCAGCGACTGCGGCGGTCCAGCCGAGTTGTTTGAGAGCGGACAGTCGGGCCTGTTGGTGCCCAACCGCGACGTGCCAGCTATGGCGGCCGCTATTAGTCAGCTGGGAGCGGATGCTGCGCTACGGGCGCAATTTGTCGTAGCGGGACGGGCCTTCGTGCGCCGCAAGTTTGCCCCTGCCAATACATATGAGGCGCTGGGCCAGCTCTACCGGCAGGTGCTGGCCGAAACGGCCGGGTAGCGAGCGCGTATCTTTGCGGACCGGGTCCGGGGCAAATTACCCAGCCGTAAAGCGAATTTTGCGTATTCTGTTTCTGATTCCCTACCCCCCTGGGCAGGCCCCTTCACAACGCTTCCGCTTTGAGCAGTACCTGGGTATTCTGCGGCAGGGTGGACATGAGTATCGCCTGGCGCCTTTTTTAAGTGCTGCTACCTGGCAAATTTTGTATAAACCCGGCCAGGCAGTACGCAAGGCGCTCGGTATTTTGGGCGGTTTTGGGCGGCGGATAGGGCACGTGCTGGCCGCACCAGCCTACGACTACGTATTTGTGCACCGCGAGGCAGCCCCGCTGGGACCACCCATTTTTGAATGGCTGCTGGCTAAGGTGCTACGTAAGCGCCTAATTTACGACTTCGATGATGCCATTTGGCTAACTAATACCTCTGAGGCCAATAAGATAGCCGCCGGCTTAAAATGGCACCATAAGGTAGCTAGCATCTGTCGCTGGGCGTATAAAAACAGCTGCGGTAATGACTACCTGGCCGCCTACGCCCGGCAGTTCAACCCTCGCGCGGTGGTCAATCCAACAACCATTGATACCGCGCACCTGCATAACCAAGTGCGCAACCAGCTGGCTCCTGGCCCGCTGGTAATTGGCTGGACGGGTACGCACTCCACGCTCAAATACCTGCGCCCGCTGGTGCCGATGCTGGCGCAGCTGGAAGCCGAAGGGCTGAATTTCGAGTTTCGCGTTATTTCCAACCAGCCACCCAACTTTGACCAGGTGCTCCGCTCATTACGGTTCGTGCCTTGGCAGAAAGCCACCGAAATACCGGACTTGCTCACCTTTCACGTTGGCCTGATGCCGCTCGAGGATGACCCCTGGGCCCAAGGCAAGTGCGCCTTTAAAGCCTTGCAATACATGGCATTGGGTATTCCGGCACTGGTGTCACCAGTGGGCATGAATACGGAGGTCATTCAAAACGGCGTGAATGGCTTTATCTGCCGTGAGCCGGCCGACTGGCTGCGGCAGCTGCGGCAGCTGCTTACCGATGCGGAGCTTCGACAATATTTGGGAAAAAATGCCCGTGCCACTATCGAGCAACGCTATTCGGTACGCTCGAATACGCCGAATTTTCTGGAATTATTTACGTAGTGCTTGGCGTGAAAGTAGGGGTGCGAAGGGGGGTAGCTTCACAACTGAGAAGCTGCTAGGCCAGTTGCGGGCGCCGCGCCGCCGCGGCCGGCCGCCGGGTAGTGGTCGCTACGGACTGCGTCATGCTTTGCAGAATGTAGAGCCCGCCCAAGTAGAAAGGCATAAGCGGAATCTTATAGCGCACGAGCGTGCCAAAGTTGCCGCTGGAAATTCCTACTGAAATAGCAAAAACCAAGCTGAAGACAAAGCACAGCGTGAGTACGGGGGAGCCGATAATAGTTTGTAAGGATTTAAAAAAGCCTACCCGGTAAAAAATGCGCAACGTCAAAAAAATGAAATAGCTGGCCTCCAGGGCCGAGAGTGCCATTGTTGGGTTGCGCGACTCCCACGGAAAAGGCCGGAACAGCGCAACCACTACTGCTTGCGGAGCTAGTTTCGCCATGCCCGCGATGGTGCCGTCCTGCTCACCAATATTGTAGCCGGAACCGTTTTCCTGCTTACTAACCCCCTGCAGATACGTGGCCGTAAGCTTGCTCTGGGCTCCTATTTTATCAATATTAAAACGGGCATCCGCCGCAGCAATTTGCCCCATCGCATAGATAGCAACAAAGGACCCGCCCAGCAGTAGGATAGGGCGTGCCATCCAGCGTACGGCTACTGAGCGAATCTGAGCGGTATTCTCATTAAATACCCATAAGGCTGCCGGAGGAACGAATGCCAGCAGAATATAAACTTTCATGGAAGCAATAACCCGTATAGCAATCAAGCCAATGATTACGCAGCGCAGAATATTCTTTTTCTCAATAGCTCCGCGGTAAAAGGAATAGAACAGCCAGCCGAGGCCCCCCAGGCAAAGGGAATCCTTGAGCAGGCCCGAACCCCAGAAGAAAACGGAGGGTAAGAAAAAAACCGCGACTGCTAGCTCCTTGTACACCTGCGGCCTGATTTTAGCGAAGGTCATGTACATGGCCCACATGCCGCTAAAGCTAAGCACGGCAAAAAAAAGCGCGGTAACCAAATACGTGTCGAAGCCGAGTAGCGCGCCCACGGCGGCCACTCTGATTACAAAGTACTCCTTGCTGTCGGGACCAAACCAGTTCATTTGGCTGGTGTAGGGCGCAATTTCGGGGGTAACGGTACCATCAGTAGTGAGTAAGTGGATACCGGTACCGAAGGAATCACCAAATGCCTTGTAAATAATTGAGGCGTGATGAAAATAATTGTTGGTATCGCCTGCGTAAATAGTATGGTAAAGTATTCCTAATGAAATGGCTCCCAGTAGCTTAAGGGATAGCGCGGGAATAAAGTAAGGCTTCGTGTACTTATTGGTTACGGCCGGTCGGATGGCAAAAGCCAAGGCATAAATTACGCCTAGGTAGATTGGTGTTAACAGGTAATCGCTGAGCTCCATGACCGTTGCTGCTTAAGCCTTATTCTTTTTTAGCCACGCCTTAGCCTCTTTATACTGGTCCGACTTGTGGTCGGCTTTGTCGGCAACT
Organism: uncultured Rhodanobacter sp.; assembly: GCA_964657755.1. Classification (GTDB taxonomy): domain Bacteria; phylum Bacteroidota; class Bacteroidia; order Cytophagales; family Hymenobacteraceae; genus Hymenobacter. The sequence goes on along the minus strand of CAZZWL010000051.1, from coordinate 3,033 downwards.
ACTTCGTAGTAGCGGCGGGCACTCACTAGGTTACGGTCGCGCTCAGCCATCCGGGCCAGGTTAGCATTGGAAAAAAGGTAGAAGCCGCCGTCGGTTTCCCCATTGCTTTCGGCAAAGACGATGCAGCGCTTGTAATAATCCTGGGCCTTGGCCAAATCGCGGTATTTATACTGCATGAGGTAGCCCATAAAATACATGGCGTAGCGGCCGCTACTGGCTTCGTAGCCGGGCATACCGGCGTTGATTTTATCAATAATGTCGCGGCTCACGCGCTCGCACTCGGCGAAGTCGGCCTGGTCGAAACACAGGAGCGCGTAGAAGCGGGCGAAGTAGCCGTTGTCGGGATATTTGAGGGCCAGGCCGCGCGCTACGGGCATGGCCGCGGCCGTTTGGTGCTCATCGTTGTGCAGCAGCTTCATCAGGAATACCTTGGCTTCGACTCCGGTGTAGAAACCATTGTTGGCTACCATGCGCAACTGACTAAGGCCTAGCTGCTTGTTGCCTTTAGGAAAGAAAAGCAGGACAGGCTTAAGCAGCGGGTAATTCTCGGGAATCCAGACCGCGTAATAATTAAACAGCGCCTCGCCAAACAGAAATTCGGGACTGAGACCGTTGGCCTCGCTACTCTTCTGCAAATAATTGAGGGACCGCTTGCTGCTAACGGTAGCCTTACGCCAGTTGTGGCGCTCGGCGTTGAGCCGGGCGTCGAAGCCATTGGCCGCCGAGAGAAAAAAGTAGCCTTCGTAATTGTGCGGGTCCTCCTTCACCAGCCGCTCGGCGTAGGTGTTGGCCGTGTCCATATAGGCGAAGAATAGTTTGTCGTACTGCTTGGTGTCGAAGTTGGTGGGCATTATTTTCCACCAGGTACTCAGGCCCAGCAGGAAGTAAGGCATGGGGTGATGGGGATAGCGCCGACGCAACGAGCGAAACTGCTTCTCAGCCTTGTCGTACTTGAAATTATACAAGTTCTGCACGGCGCCGTCTAACTCCAGTTGAATGTCTTTGTCCAGGAGCAGCCAGCCTTTGGTGTCGGCCGCGGTGGGGAGGACATTAACCGTATCGACCGCGATGGTGCGCATGGCTGGCACCTGGCCCACGCGCAGGCGGGTAGTATCGGCGCGCTGTTGAGCCTCGCTAACCAGCGCAAAGCCAACCAGCCCTACAAGCGACAGCAGACGTAAAAACCAGACGGGGGCGGACATGCAGGCAAAAAATGCTAAACAGCCAAGTGCTGGTTGGCTGTGGTTAGGCAATGAACTGGCGAAAGTACGGCGATAGTCCTAGCTTTAGCTTTTCTACTCGCTGCTTCTCGCCGATGCAACTTCTTCAAACTCTCTGCCAGATTGCCGCGCCCTCGGGCAATGAGGCCGCCCTGACGCACTTCCTGCTCGACTACGTGCGCGCACACGGCCCCGG
>CAZZWL010000051.1:0-1607 GCA_964657755.1 uncultured Rhodanobacter sp. | reverse complement strand
CCCCCCCCGCCCCTGGTGGTGCACGACGAAGCCCGGTTTCAGGACTGCCTGCTGCTGGTGTTTGGGCAGCCGCGCACGGCGGTATTTGCCCACCTCGACAGCATCGGTTTCACGGTGCGCTACGGGCGCGGGCTGGTACCCATTGGCGGGCCCGAGTGCGTGGCGGGCTATCGGCTGGTCGGACGCGATGCGCAAGGCGAGATAAGCTGTACCCTAACGGTGGAAGAAAACAAGGAGGACGAAGACGAAACGGAGGTGCTGGGCTATGAGTTCAGCCGTGACATTGAGCCGGGCACCAGCCTCACCTTTGCCTGCGACTTTCGCGAGACGGACACGACCGTGCAAAGCTGCTACCTAGACAACCGCCTCGGCGTGTGGGCCGCCCTGCGCCTGGCCGAAACGCTGGAGCACGGCATCATCGCCTTTTCGTGCTGGGAGGAGCACGGCGGCGGCTCGGTGCCCTACCTGGCCCGCTTTATCTACGAAACCTACGGCGTGCGGCAGGCGCTCATCTGCGACATTACCTGGGTGACGGAGGGCGTGCAGGGGGGTAGGGGCTGCGTTATTTCGCTGCGCGACTCGCTCATTCCGCGCCGGGCCTACGTCGAGCGCATTCGGGCCATTGCGCGGGCGGCGGGCATAGCGCATCAGGTCGAGGTGGAGGGGGTAGGGGGCTCCGATGCCAAGGACTTGCAGCGCAGCGATATCCCCTGGGACTGGTGCTTTGTGGGGGCGCCCGAAGACGAGGTGCATACGCCCCACGAAATAGTAGCTAAAGCCGACATACTGAGCATGGTAGCGCTGTACGAGGTTTTGATGCGCGAATTGTAGCCTCAGTCGCCTACATTTGCCCATCTGGGCTCATTCTCATGGGCTTAGGCATCTTTCTCCCACCCAATCCTGTTTGCTTATGCCTCCTATCCTCTACGCGGTGCCCGCGCTGGGCATTTTTGCCTTATTCTACACCTGGCTGCGCTCGGGCTGGGTAGCCCGCCAGGATGCCGGCGACGAGAAGATGACCACCATTGCCGGCTACATTGCCGACGGGGCCATCGCCTTTCTGCGGGCCGAATACCGCGTGCTGGCGCTGTTTGCCCTCATCGCGTCCATCTTTCTGGGCTACCTGGGCTTCACGGGCGAAAGGTCCAGCCCGGTTATTGTCATTGCCTTCCTAATTGGGGCCGTGTTTTCGGCTACGGCCGGCTTTATCGGGATGAAAATCGCCACCAAAGCCAACGTGCGCACCGCCCAGGCGGCCCGCACTTCGCTGAGCCAGGCGCTGAACGTGTCGTTTTCGGGCGGCTCGGTCATGGGCATGGGGGTAGCGGGGCTGGCCGTGCTGGGGCTGGGCTCGCTGTTTATCATCTTCTATAAGTTGTTCGTGCCCAGCGGCCTGGCCACGGGCCCAGAGATGGAAAAGGCGCTCGAAGTGCTCACCGGCTTCTCGCTCGGGGCCGAGAGCATCGCGCTGTTTGCGCGGGTAGGGGGCGGTATTTATACCAAGGCGGCCGACGTGGGCGCCGACCTCGTGGGCAAGGTGGAGGCCGGTATTCCGGAGGACGACCCGCGCAACCCGGCCACCATTGCCGACAACGTGGGCGACAACG
>CAZZWL010000050.1:22743-36125 GCA_964657755.1 uncultured Rhodanobacter sp. | reverse complement strand
GCGGGCGGCCGGCCACCGCGGCGCGGCCGGCCCCGATGCGCTGCGGGCCTTTGGGCAGGGGGTAGGCGGCTGGCGCGCCGCCGTGCTCGACTTTGCCGCCCAGGCCCAGGGCGTGGTGGAGGCCGACTACGCGGCGTTTGCGCTGGCGTGCCGGGAGGGCGCGCTGCCCACGGCCGCGCAGTAGCCGGCCGGCACCACACCGGTGCTGGGCGGGGGCAAGCCCCGCACCCTACAGGCTCATCAACTCGCGAAACAGGCCCGACTGCGCGCGCGACACCTCCACGCCGGGGCCGTGGCGCAGGCTAATTTTGAGCGTGTTGCTAAACCACGGCTCGATGCCCGCAATCCACTGCAAGTTGATGATTTGCTGGCGGTTGGCCCGGAAAAATACCTTGGTGTCGAGGCGCGCCTCCAGCTGCTGCAAGCTGCGCGCTATCAGCGGCTGCTGCTGCTCGAAATACACCCGCGTGGCGCTGCCGCTGATTTCGAAGAGCCGGATATCGGCCAGCTTTACAAACCAGCAGCGCTCGCCATCCTTCACGAATACCTGGTCGTGGGCCGTGAGCAGCGGCGCGGGCGCTTCGGGCGCGGGCGGGGGGGTAGGGGCCGCCCGCGCGGCCGGCCGCAGCTTGGCCAGCGCGGCGGCCAGCCGGCTTTCGCTCACGGGCTTGAGCAGGTAGTCCAACGCGTTCACCTCAAAGGCTTTGAGCGCGTACTGGTCGTAGGCCGTGGTGAAGATGACGTGCGGGGCGGCGCCTTCCAGCGAGGCCAGCAGGTCGAAGCCCGACTGGCCGGGCATGTGAATATCCAGAAAAAGCAGGTCGGGCCGCAGCGCCGCAATTTGCTGCCGCGCCTCGTCGGCGTGCCGGGCCTCGCCCACCACGGCCACGTCGGGAAAGGCCTGAAGCAGGTGGCGCAGCTCGGTGCGGGCCAGCCGCGAATCGTCAATAAGTAAGGCGTTCATAGTCAATTGTCAGTCATCGATTATCAAGGAGCAGTTAGCTAGCTAAAGGCTGGTAAGCGAGTGTTATTCAGCCACAAGCGACGGATAATTGCTAACTGATGACTGATAGCTGCTAACCGGCAGGCGCAGCTCGGCCAGCACCGTATCGGGCTGCAGCGGGTCGGGGCCGATGCGGAAGCTGGCGGCGGGCCCAAAGAGCAGCCGCAGCCGCTCGCCCACGTTGCGCACGCCCACGCCGGGGTGGCCGGGCACGGGCTCGTAGGCACCCGTGTTGCGCACGGCCACCAGCAGGCCCGTGCCCGGCCCGTCGAGCTGGGCGCTCAGGCTGAGGCAGCCGCCGGCCGGGCGCGGCGCCAGCCCGTGCTTGATGGCATTCTCGACCAGCAGCTGCACCGTCATGGGCGGTAGCAGCACGGGTAGGGCCTCGGGGGCCACGTCGAGGGTGTAGCGCAGGCGCTCTTCGAGCTGCATGGCTTCGAGCTGGAGGTAGTTTTCCACGATTTCCAGCTCGGTGGCCAGCGGCACCTGGGCCAGGGTGTTGCGCTGCATGGAGTAGCGCAGCAGCTCGGCCAGGTGCGTCATCATGGCGCGGGCGCGGGCGGGGTCCTCCATTACCAGGGCCCGGATATTATTCAGCCCATTAAACAGAAAATGGGGGTTGAGCTGGGCTTGCAGCGTGCGCAGCTCGGCCTCGCGGGCGGTGGCGGCCAGCTTCCAGCTATCGATTTCGGCCGCGCGAAAATTATCGAAGTAGTGCAGCCCGAAATACACCGCCAGCCACAGGCACATCGTGAAAAAAATATTGATGGCGTAGCCAATGTACTGCACCCAGTGGAAGCCCTGGCCCGCCCGCGTGGCCGACGGCAACGCCAACAGCAGCAGCCAGATGAGACCCGCGATGAGCGTGAGGCCGCCCACCGTGACGGTGGCATTGGCCAGCAGCAGCCGGGGCAGCAGCTTCGCCAGCGGCAGCTGCGCCCATCGGTGGCGGCGCATGTGGAGCCGCAGCAGGTGCGACACCCCCAGCATGGTGCCCGCCACGATGAGCTCGATGGCCAGCAGCAGAGGCGAAAACTGCCCAAACACCACTATCAGCACCAGGCCCATGAGCCCATACAGGCCCCAGCCCAGGGCTTGCAGCAGCCAGTACAGCCGGGGGCTGGCAGTGAGGCGTCTCATAAAAAGTCGGGAATAAAAGCCAAGATTACGCCGCCGCTGGCCCGTAGGCCCGCGCGCGCCGCCGATAGGATGCGTACAGCGCCGCCGCCAGCGCCAGCAGCGCACCCGCCACAAACACCGGCACCCAGTACGGCGCGCTGCCCGCCGTGCGCACCCCCATAAACAGGCAGCCGAACGAAATCAGCCCCGCCGCGATGGCGTAGGGTAGGGCATTGTAAAACCAGGCGTAGGGAAAGAAATGCGCGCCCGTGATAATGCCGTAGGTCATCACAAAATACGCCGGGTGCCGGCCAAAAATGAAGAACAGGAACGGAAAATAAAACAGCTGGGCAAAATTCAGCCACAGCCCCAGCGGCTGCAAGGGGTTGTGCGGCAGAGTCCAGGTGGTGCCCAGCAGCTTCGAGAAAAGCCAGGCCAGCGGCAGCGTGAGCGCGCCCACGAAGAAGGTGATGAACCCCAGCCGGGCGGGGGGATAGGGCAGCGCCCAAACGAAGGCGATGGCCGCCCACACCAGCGCCGCCGCCAGAATGAAGTCCAGGCCATTCTTAGCCTTCACCGACAACTCCAGCCGGAGCGCGGCAACGTGTTGGGCAGGAAGCATCAGCAGGAAATAAAGGTGTTGGGGAGGGGTAGGGAATTGCGCAAGAAGCTACTTGGCCGCCACGGCCGGCTGCCGCAAAAAGGCGTCAGTCTGGGCAAAAAACCAGGCCGTGTCGTCGTACATGAGAAAGTGGCGGCCGGTTTCCGACAGCTCGATGCGGGCCTGCGGCAGCTGCGCGTACTGCTGGGTAAAGGTGGCGCCCACGCTTTCTTTGGTGGAGCCGTACTGCCGGTAGCCCGCCCACGAGCCCAGCACCAGCACCGGCTGCTTGATGCGCGCCACGTCGGCCCGCAGGTCGGTGGTGTACATATCGTACATGGCCTGCGCCACGGTGGCCGGGTCCGAGGCCTGGCTCCAGCGCGCCACCTGCGCCACGCGCGCCGAGTCGGTGACGAGGGCGGCGGCCATCTGGCGGCTGGCGGCTGGCGGTAGGTGGTCCTGGCTCATTTGCCGGCGCAGCTGCTCGGCCTGGGGGCGGGCCGTTTCGGCGGTGGCGGCCGGGTTTTGAATGGCCGAGATGAAGGGTAGCGAATCCACGATTTCGAGCGGGCCGAGGGCCGTGGGGTCGGCGGCGGCCATCCACAGGGCCAGGAAGCCGCCCAGGCTGTGGCCAATCACGACGGGCCGGTGCAGCTTCTGCGCCTTAATGTAGGCCAGCAGCTGGTCGCGGGTGGCTTGCAGCAGCGGCGCGGGCACCGGCTGCTGCGGCCCTACCCCCCCAAAGCCCGCCAGCGACACCACGTGGCACTGGTACTGGCCGCGGTAGCGCGCCACCGTTTCCTGCCACACCGCGCCGGGGCAAGTGAGGCCCGGAATGAGAATTACCGGCCGGCCGTGGCCCGTCACGGTCACCTCAAACGCGGGGTGGGGGATAGGGGCCGTTTGGGCCAGGGCCGGGCGGGCGGCGGGCAGCGCCAGCACCACGACGAAAATCCGGCGGGAAAGCAGGGAAGCGAACATGACGGCTAAGAGTTTGGGGTGAAAGAATACCCAAACCTAGTTGCCGCCCCTACCCCCCTGCAAGGTACCGGGGGCCGAGCGGTCGGGGGCGGCGCTGAATGGTAGAAAAGGCCGCCCGAGCCGCCCGCAGCCAACCACTCCCCCTGGGCCCGCGTTATTTGCAGCCATGAACAGACCAATCATCATCCTGATGGGCGTTTCGGGCAGCGGCAAAACGACCGTGGGCGAGCTGCTCTCCAAGCAAACCGGCATCCCATTCTTCGATGGCGACGACTTCCATTCCCCGGCCAACGTGGCCAAGATGGCCGCGGGCACGCCCCTCACCGACGCCGACCGCGCCGGCTGGCTCGCCGACCTGGCCCGGCACATTGGCCAGTGGGAGCAGGCCACGGGGGCCATCCTGGCCTGCTCGGCCCTCAAGGAAAGCTACCGCACCACCCTGCAAGCCGGCGCGCAATGCCCACTGACGTGGGTTTTCTTGACCGGCGACCCCGCGCTGCTGCTGCAGCGCATGAGCGCGCGCCAGGGCAGCTACATGAAGGCCAATATGCTCGACTCGCAGCTCCAAACCCTCGAAATGCCGACCTATGGCCTGCACCTCAACGTGGCCGATACCCCCCAGCAGCTGGTGGACAAGATTGTCGCGTACCTGCCGCCGCAGTCGGCCGGTTAGCTAAAGGGCGCTATATTGCCGCGCCTATCTAACCACCACGCAGGGGCGGCGCGACTCCCTTACCCCACCTATGAAACTACGCTTTTTACTCGGGGGCCTGGCCTTGCTGGCCGCCTGCCAGCGCCACGACGCGGCCCCTACCCCCGCCGAAGACCCCAACTGGCTGAAGCTGGAAATCCCGACCGACTGGACGGCCGGCGACCAGGCGTATGCCGTTGCGGGCTCCCTTGCGGATACGCTGCTGGTATCGACCAATGCCAAGCTCTACCGCACCACCGACCAGGGCAAAACGTGGCAGGTATCGCATAATTTTCATGGGTCGGTGTGGGGCCTGTTGCCGCGCCACGATACCCTTTTTGCCCTCGTCAACTACCGCCCCAACAGCCAGGGCGCTCCCGCTTTCGCCGCCAACGCCGATAAGTACACGGTGGACTTCGGCACTACCTGGGCCTACACCACGGCGGTGCTGCCCTACGCCACGGCGCGCGCTACCTCCATGCCCATTGGGCAGGTGAGCGCCGCGGGCGTGGCGTACCAGCTGCGGGCCAATACGCAGCCCATCGCGGGCTCAACTGCCCGGCTGGTGGTGGCCTCCGACCTGCTGCGCACCGACGCGGCCGGCCAGCAGCGGGCCCTGCGCCTGCCCGGCCGCCACTACCTCAACAACCTGCACCTCGATGCCGACAACCGGCTCTACGTGTCCGCCTCCGGCCTGGCTTTTGACGAGACGACGGGCCAGGCCATCGAGAGCACGCAGCAAAAGACGGCGGTGGTCTACGTTTCGCGCCAGCCGCTGCCCTAGGTGCCGGGCGGGGGTAGGCGCCGCGGCCGGCCCTTACCAAAACGTGCGGCTCACGGCCAGCGTGCCGTAAAAAAACGCCGTGTCGCTGCCGCCCGCGGGGATGTGCAGCGGCACCAGGTAGCTGGGCGTGGCGGCCACCACGTAGCGCCCGGCCGCGAAGCTGACCGGCAGCGAAAACGTGTAGCCCAGCGCGCTAAAAGCCGGCGTGGCCGGCTCGGCAAACGCGGTGGTGGTGGTGCCGTTGCGCCGGGTCTTCACCACGGTGGTCTTGCCCAGCGAGGCGGCGTAGAAGTGCTGGCTGCCCGCCCCAAACTCCACGGTGGGCTCGATGCTCAGCGTGTCGTGGGCCAGCACGGGCAGCTGAAAGCGGTGGCTCACGTCGAGCGTCAGGATGACGTCGCTCTTGCCCCCCACGAATACGTCGGCGCTGAGGCTGGCCGTAACCAGCCCAAAAAACTGCGTCACGCTGGCGCTGAAGTCGTTGCGCAGCGAAGCCTGCACCAGCGCGCTCTCGCCGTAGGAGAACAGGTGCGTGTACTGCACCGTCCAGTACGTGTCCGAATTGCGCACCGACTGCCAGCCCGCCATCAATTCGCCGAAGTTGTAGAACGGCTCGTGCAGATAGGTGTAGGCGTAGGAATGGTTGAGGTAGCCCGAGGCGATGAAGCCGCTGGGGGCCTGGTAGGTGAGCGTGGTGCCGAGGTAGCCGCGGTCGTCGGCGGCGGCGGGTGCGCGCTGCAGGTACGTGGTGCGCGTGGCCGTGGCCAGGCCCAGCGTGAGGCGGGGCGGCGGCGCCGTGGCCGCCGAATCGGGGGGTAGGGGAGCCGCCGCGGCCCGCAGCCCCGCTAGCTGGAGCAGGGCGGCCAGCGGCCAAAATCGGGAAGCAATAGGCATAGGGTAGGGGCGGTGGATGGGAAGCCGAGAAATGCCCAGCGGCAATAAGCCGACCATAAAGTGCGCATATTCACGAAAACCTTCCTAAAAAGGACTGATGTTTGTGACCAGATTTGGGCCAGGCTGCCAGCCAGACTGGCCCCGCCGCGGATAGTTTAGCGTTGTTGAGAAAAATACCCGTTTTTTGCACTGGCTTGCCCCGCGCTGGGGCAGCCAGACCTTTGTGCTCCATGAAAATGTTATTCTGGCGTAGCGTGCTGGCGGCCCTGGCGCTGTGGCTGGGCAGCCTGGCCCCCGCCCGCGCCCAGGGCCCGGCCCCTACCCCGCCGCTGCTGCGCGGCCTCTCGCTCACCTTCGACACCGTGCGCTACAGCCTCGGCGAGCAGATGCTGACCGTGGCCGGCGAGCCCCGGCTCTACTTCTACTACCACAACGACGACCAGGTGGCCGAGCTGCGCCTGGTGCCCAGCCGGGCGGGGGGTAGGGCGCCGCGCCTGCTGCCCTCGCCCGACTTCGTGCTGCAAGACTCGCTCATTGCGGGGCCTGGGGGTGAGTACCGCGGCATGCTGCACTTCCGCAACCTCACCGGCGCGCCTTTCGTGCGGCTGGCTTTCGCGCCAGCCGCCGACTCGGCCGGGCGGCCGGCGCGGGCCCAGCAGATTATCAGCCTGCTGCCCCTCACCCGCACCACGCTCGACGTGCGCCTCACCAGCCCCGAGCTGTTTATTGGCGAGGAAAAGGTGATTGAGCTGAGCACGAATAACCTGGCCAACGTGCGCGTGCCCAACGAGTGGACCAAAAACCAGGACATCGACTACAAGCTGACGCGCGAGAAAAACGGCCTGTTTCTGCACCTCGTGCCCAACACGCTGGGGGCGCACACGGTGCTGGTGCGCGCCCAAACCGAGCGGCCCCACCTCGACGGGGCCGGCCGCCTCAGCTACCAGCTGGCGCCGTTGCGCCTCGACTTCGTGGTGCGGGCCAGCCGCCTGCGCTTCCTCACCGCCGACCGCAAAGACATTACCTACGACGACGCCGGCCGCACGGCGGGCAGCGAGCTGGTGCTCGACGATGGCCACAACTTCGACCTGCGCCGCACCTACCGCATCGAGGGCCAGCAGGAGCCCGGCGGCGCGCTCATCGCCGAGCTGTTCACCCGCAGCTATTTGTCTAACGACCGGGTGCTGTGCCAATTGCGGGTCTACAACACCCACCGCCAGGCCGACGGCTACCTCTACATCAAGGATGGCGACCTGGCCAAGTACATCACCAATTTCGACATCACGCCCCGGCCGCGCATTGCCACGCTCAGCGTGCTGCACCGGGGCGGCGACTGGGGCACCAACAACACTATCAACCCCGGCGAAACCGTGGACGTGCGCCTCGAAGGCGAGTCGCTGCTGAAGGGCCGCTACCACTTCGATGGCGGCAATATCATCCCCTCCGACTCGTCTACGCGCTCCGAGAAGGTTGCCATTTTCCGCGTGCAGGTGCCCTTGAGCAGCGTGCGCAAGCGCATCGTGGTGTTTGACGGCAGCACGCCCACCGATTTTGGCCTGAGCGTGAAGGAAGCCCAGCGCCCTCACCCGCTCAACTTCGTGCAGGTGAACTACGGTAACGGCCCGCACCCCATCAACCAGCTCAACGGCCCGGTGCTGTACGACAAGACGATTTCGGACGTCATTTTCAGCTTCAATACCAATGCCATCGACGAGAGCGGCAACCTCTACGGCCGCCAGTTTCTGACGATGGACGTGCGCACCGTGGACGACAAGGGCAACCTCATCGACCAGCGCACCGTGGACCAGCTGGTGGTGTGCCCCGGCGAGTCGTCGCCGCGCTACGCCTACTACCAGGGCAACGACTGCCAGGTGGGCAATTTCAGCCTCAACAGCATCCTGGGCCGCAAAACCTACGACCTCGACGCCTGGTACCGCATCATCATTACCGTGCGCGACGATGCCCGGCAGTACAGCAGCAAGGGCTACTCGCAGCAGATTGAGCTGGTGCTGCGCCGCCACGTCAACTTCGACATCAGCGTGAGCTTCCCGGCCGGCCTACTCACCAAGTATGCCGACCAACCCAGCTACACCAGCTTCGGCGGCATCAGCTTGGCCACGCTGGCCCAGCTCAGCTTCTACGCCCCCGACCGCATCAACCGCCTGCGGCCCTACCACATCGGGGCGGGCTTCGTGGCGCTGAATGCGTTCAACCTCAACTCGACCGACCCCAGCGTGTCGCGCGACCTGGGCATCGTAGTCATTGGCTCGGTAACGCCCGTGCGCACGGGGGCGCGGCTCTCTTTTCCGCTCTACCTGGGCGGCGGCTATTTGCTAACGAAGGGCACGCCGTTCCTGCTCTTCGGGCCGGGCATCGGCGTCACGCTGTAGCGCGAATTTTCCGGTTCGGGCGCGAGCGCAGCGAGCAGGCGGCACCCTGCGGCGCGCACGACCCTGCTCGCTGACACTCGCGCCCGAACCGGAAAATTCGCGCTACGGCGGCTACCAGCGCCAGCCCAGCAGCGCCCCGCCGTAGTAGTTACGGCCCGGCGCGGGCTGAAAATACTTGCTGGCGAAGGCATTCAAGTCGTTGCCGAGGCTGTAGCGGCGGTCGCCAGCGTTCTCTACCCCCCCGTACACGTCCAGGTTGAGCCGGCCGGCCAGCGTGCGCCGCCAGCCCGCGCGGCTGCCGAATACCCAGTAGCCCGCCGCATAGTCGGTGTTGGCATCGTTGAGGGGCAGCGTGGCCTGGTGGCCCACGGTGGGGCTCAGGTAAAAGCCCAGCGCCTGGCTGAAATCGAGGCCCGCGCTGAGCGTGTGCGGCGCGGTGCCGGTGAGCTGGTTGCCGCCGTATTGCTGCCCCGCGGCCGACTCGTAGCTGCCAAACCGGAAGCGGTTGTAGGCGTAGCTGGCCCACAGGCGCAGGCCCGCCGCCGGGCTGGCCGCGTCGGGGGGGGTAGGGGGCTGCCACAGCCAGCCGCTGGCCGCCACCTCGGCCCCGCGCTGGTGGGTGTCGCCGGCATTGGCGAAGAGCTGGATACCCTGCGCGTTGGAGCGCGAGACGATGGTATTGCGCAGCTCCAAATCGAACAGCGCCACGTCGAACACCAGCCGGCCGCCCAGCAGCGTGCCCCGGCTGCCCACCTCGTAGCTGGTGCCGCGCTCGGCCTGCAGGTCCTGGCTGATGGTGCCATCCGAGGGCCGCAGCTCGGCCTCGGTGGGCGGCGAAAAGCCGGTGCTCACGCTAGCGTAGGCCGAGATATTGCTGGTAATTTCTTTGAGCAAAGCCAGGCGCGGTGACACCTGGGGCTGAAAATCGCGCGCCACGCCGTAGCCCGTGGGGTTGGCGGCGGCTGAGGAAACGCGGTCAATCTGGTAGCGCAGGCGGTTGTAGCTGGCGCCGGCCGTGAGCAGGAAGCCGGCCGGCAGCTCGTAGTCGGCCTGGGCGAAGACGAAGCCCGTGCGGGTCCGAATCTCGTCGTCGTAGCGCAGCGTGGTGGGCGCACCGCCCACGTTGAGGTAGCTGCGCGAATCCGTAAACGACGCCTGAAACTCGCCGCCGCCCTGCACCCGCAGCGGGCGCCCGCCCAGCCGGCCCCGGTAGTGCAGCGCCGCCCGCCCGCCGCCCCCCAGGATGGCATCGCGCTCCCAATCAACCAGATACGGCGTTTGCACGCTGGTGCTGCGGCCGTAGAGCGTGGCCACCGTGCGCCAGTTATCCGAAATCCGGTACTCGTGCGTGACGCCCAGCAGCCCGGTTTGCGAGGCGTAGCTGGCCCGCTGCGCCACCGTGCCGGGGGCCGCCGCCGTGCCCGGCCGCGCCTGGCGCGGGTCCTGCTCGTATTGCGCGCGGGTGAGGCCGCCCGGCAGCTGGTAGTAGAGGTCGGTATAGAGCGCGTGCACGGCCAGCGTCTGCCGGTCGGTGGGCGAAGTCTGGCCATCGAGCGCGAACACGTCGCGGCGCAGCGCGCTCTGCTCGCGGTAGCCGTGCAGCTGCTGGTGCGCGTACTGCGCCCGGAAATAGTCGCCGTTGGCCTTGCTCTGCTCCACCGCGGCCGTGAAGCGCCGCAGCCCATACGAGCCCACCGAGTAGCCCACCTGCGCCTGGCCCTGGCCCGCCGCGTTGGCCGCGGCAGGGGGGGTAGGGCGGCGGTTTTCGAGGCGCACCACGCCGCCCGTGCCGGCCCCGTACACGCTGCCCGCCGGCCCCTTCAGCACCTCCACGCGCCCGATTTGCGCCGGGTCCAGAATGTTGAGTGGACTCGTGCCGTTGGCCTCCGTAAACGGGATGTCGAAGTAGTACATTTTCACGTTGCGTACCCCAAACGGCGAGCGTAACGTGCTGCCCCGCACGCTGATGCGGTAGCTGCCCGTGGCCCGCTCCTCTAGCCGCACGCCTGGCAGCGTATTCACCGCCGAGGCCAGCGAGTTCTCATTAAAGCGCTGAATAATGGTGTTGTCGATGACGCCCACGCCGGCGGCCGTGCGGCGCAGCGGCAGCCGCTCGCCGTAGCCCACCACCGTGGCGCCGGGCAGGGCGCGGGCATTGAGCGTGTCAAGGGGGGTAGGGGCCTGCTGGGCCGCCAGGCGCAGAGCCGGCAGCGTGAGCAGGGGTAGTAGAAAGTAGCGTAAAGTCATGAATATGTAACGAGTGTGCTACGCCAAACGGCCAGCAGGGGGTAGGAGTTTGGTGTGCCCTTGCCGGTAGCCGGTTTTCCTGGCTGTTAGCAGTTCTTCTTACGACGCGCCCTTCCTTTGGCCCACCCCGCCGCCCGCGCTAGTAGCGGCAGGCCGTCCAGTGCACGAGCTGGCCCCGAAAGGGCCGGGGCTTGTCCGCGAAAAAGGCTAGCAGGCGGGCTACCGTGGCAAAGCCATCGGCCTGGGCCAGGGCCAGCTGCTCAGCGGGGGGTAGGCGGCGGCCATCCACGCGCAGCTCGCTGGCCGTGAGCTCAATAGCCTGCACCAGCAGCACCGGCCGGGGCGGCCAAAACTCGTGCTGGTCGGGCTGCCGCGCCCGCACGCAAAAGTGCGCTACGTCGCCCGCCTGCCACCGCTGGCCCTCGCGAATGGTATGGACTTTGGCGCCCGCCACGATGGCCGCGACGAAGGCTTTGTCAAAGCCCAAAACCTGATGATTAGTCACTGAATCTACGTAAGCCCTACCCCCCCGCTACCGCTCCAGCGCCGCCGGCACGTGCACCGTGCCCGCCCGCTCCTTCAGCGGCCGGCCCTGCCGCCCGCTGTGCTGCGCCTGAATTTCGGACACGATGGCCAGCGCGATTTCCTCCGGCGTCTCGCTGCCCAGGTCGAGGCCGATGGGACTGCGCAGGCGCTCGCGCAGCAACTCCACCAACTCGGTAGGCGCGGTATCCAGCTCATCCAGTAGCCGCTGGGCCTTGAGGCGCGGCCCCAGCAGCCCGATATACGGCGCGGGCGAATCGAGCAAAGTTTGCAGCGCGGCCAGGTCGTAGGCGTAGTTGTGGCTCAATAAAACGTGGTAGGCCAGCGGGTCGGGTGTGGCGGTTTCCAGCTCGCGCACGGGCGTGAGGCGCACTTCGGCGGCTTCGGGGAAGCGGGCGGGGGTAGCCAGGTTGGGCCGGCCGTCCACCACCGTAATGTGCCAGCCCAGCGAGGCGGCCAGGTGCACCAGCGGCTGGGCATCGTTGCCGGCCCCGTACACCACCAGGCGCAGCGGCGGCTGCAGTAGCTCGAGCGAAGCCCGCACCGGGCCGGCATCGGTGTCAATGGTCAACACCTGGGGCTTGCCCTGGGCCAGCGTGGCGCGGGCCGCCTCGGCCAGCGGCGCGGCCAGCAGCGGCGTGCCCCGCACCACCCCCGATTCGGAGAGCAAAACCCGCTGGCCCACGGCGGCTCTCAGGCCGCCGCCGTCGGTTTCGAAAACCGTGGCCAGCACGGCGGGCGTGGGGTGCTGGGCAAAGCCGCGCAGCAGCTCCAGCGGGTTGTCGGGATTAGTAAAATCGAGCGGCTCCAGCAGGATGCGAACCACGCCCTGGCAGCCGGGGCCGAGGCCGTGGCGCGGGTCGTCCTCGTCGCGCGTGTCGTAGGTCACCAGGGCCGGCTCGCCCTGAAAAATGGCCCGCCGGGCGCGCTGCCGCGCATCGCCTTCGAGGCAGCCCCCGCTGATAGCGCCGGTCAGCTCGCCGTCTTCGGTCACGAGCATCCGGGCGCCGGGGCGGCGGTAGGCCGAGCCCAGCACTTCGACCACGGTGGCCAGCGCGCAGGGGCGGCGGGCAGCGCGGTGCTGGTCGTAGGCAATGAACAGGCGTTGTAATTCAGTCATTATAAGGAAAGGCTTCGCGGGGGCAGTACGCCCGGCGGCGGGGCGGGGTTGTGAGAACCACCTGCCGGGAGGCATGGTTTTGGGCGGGGGCCGGGCAGCCCGGCAGCGCGTACTTTGCTGGCCATGAGCGCGACTATCCCCGTTTATCCGCTAGCTACCCTCACCGCGCCCGTCTCAACGCCGGCGGCCTTCTTCTTCCTGGGGCCAAATTCTACGCAGCCCCGGCTCCCCATCGACCAGCCGTACCGCAGCGATTACTACAAAATCGGCCTCTGCCTGCGCGGCAGCGCCCGCCTGAAAGTCAACCTCGAAACCTACGACATCGGCCCCGGTTCGGTGATGCTGCTCTCGCCCTACGTCATCAAGCAGTGGCCCTTTATGTCGGCCGATATGGAGGCGCTGAGCATTTTTTTCACCAAGGAATTCATCGCCGCCAGCGGTGGCCCGAACCTGGATGCCTTCGCGTTTTTCGAGCGCGATGCCCGGCACGTGTTTGAGCTGCCCCCGGCGCCGGCCGAAGCCATTGCCGACCTGCTGCGGGCCATTGAGCAGAAATACGCCGCGCCCCATGCCTACCGCGCGGAAATTCTGCGCAGCCTTATCCACATTCTGCTGCACGAAGTAGCCCCCGTCTACAGCGCGCAGCACGTTTCGTCGCAGGTGGTCCAAACGCGCGGCCAACTCATCACTGCCGACTTTAAGGCGCTAGTCAACAGCTACTACGCCACCGAGCGC
Source organism: uncultured Rhodanobacter sp. (assembly GCA_964657755.1). Classification (GTDB taxonomy): domain Bacteria; phylum Bacteroidota; class Bacteroidia; order Cytophagales; family Hymenobacteraceae; genus Hymenobacter. The sequence goes on along the minus strand of CAZZWL010000050.1, from coordinate 23,017 downwards.
GGCCTGGCTTTCTACGCCGACAAGCTCTGCATCACCCCCAAGCACCTCGCCGAAACCATAAAGGAAACCACCGGCAAGCGCGCCCTGGCGTGGCTGGCCGAGGCCGTGCTGCTGGAAGCCAGCGTGCTGCTCCAAAACCCCGCCCTCACCATCGGCCAAATTGCCGATACCCTCCACTTTGCCGACCAATCCACGTTTGGCCGGTTTTTCCGGAAAAGCACGGGGGTAGGGCCGGCCGCTTACCGGCAGCAAAGTAGCGCGGCCTGAAAGGCCG
>CAZZWL010000050.1:0-22733 GCA_964657755.1 uncultured Rhodanobacter sp. | reverse complement strand
CCCCCCCCCCGCTACTCCCGCCCTTCGGCCCAATCCTCCCGCCTTTCGGCCCTTCCCCGCCCCGCCGACCCGCCCGACATTTGCCCCATGAAAATCATCCTCACCGGTTCCCTCGGGAACATCAGCCAGCCGCTGGCCACCGCGCTGGTGCAGCAGGGCCACGCCGTCACGGTCATCAGCAGCCAGGCCGCCCGGCGGGCCGCCATTGAGGCTCTGGGCGCCACCGCCGCCATCGGCTCGGTAGCAGACGCAGCGTTCCTGGCCGCCACCTTCGCCGGGGCCGACGCGGTGTACCTCATGGTGCCGCCCAATTTTGCCGTGGCCGACTCGCGGGCCTACCACCGCCGCGTGGGCGGCAGCTACGCCCAGGCCCTCGGGCAGGCGGGCGTTCGGCGGGTGGTGCAGCTCAGCAGCTGGGGCGCGCACCTGGCGGCGGGCACGGGCGGCATCCTGGGCTCGCACGATGTGGAGGAAATCCTGGCCGGGGTGCCGGGCCTGGCGCTCACGCACTTGCGGCCTACTTCATTCTACACCAATATGTTTGGCTTCGTGGGGATGATAAAGGCAGCGGGCCGCATTGGAGTCAATTATCCGGGCAGTACCCGCGTGGCCTTCGTGCATCCGCTGGACATTGCCCGCGCCGCCGCCACCGAGCTGGCCACGCCGGCCGCCGCCGGCCGCCACGTGCGCTACGTGGCCAGCGACGAGCGCACCGCCGACGAAGTGGCCCAGGTGCTGGGGGCCGCCATCGGCCAGCCCGCCCTGCCCTGGGTGGCCCTCACCGATGCCCAGATGCAGCACAACCTCGTCAGCCACGGCCTGCCCGCCGCCCGCGCCGCCGACGTCGTGGCCATCTACGCCAGCATCGGCAGCGGGGCCCTGGGGGCGGACTACGCGCAGCACAAGCCGCCCCTGGGCCAGGTGAAGCTGGAAGAGTTTGCCCAGGAGTTCGCGGCGGCTTTTGGAGGGGGTAGGGCCCGCCCGAACTAAGCGGAAACGCCCCGGAACGCTGCGGTTGCGGGGCGTCGTAGTTATGTGCGCAGCGCTCAGAGGCGGTTTAGAATTAAGCAAAAGCCTGCTGCCACCAAGCAATGGCGGTTGCAAAATGAGGCGAGCCTTATAGTACCGTATGCGATGACCAGCAGACTCACCAAATACCGCAGTTTTGAGGCGATGAAGTGGAATACATCCCCAACTGCATCATCTGCTTGCCGTTACGAGCTACTTCCTGCTGAGCAGCTACTCAGTAGCCCGAAATTCGAGACGAATGCTGAATAATTCCGCTCCCAGCGCCACGAACGGCTAGCGCTCCAGCAGAATTTCCGTGCCCAAAATCACCAGGTCTACCCGGCCTTTCAGCGTCTGGTCGATGAAGGGCGTGTTCTGGGATTTAGATTTCATGAATTCCCGCGTGAAAGTCGTTTCCGCCCCGGTATCGAACAAGAGGCACTCGGCTGGCTGGCCGACTTCAATGGCGGCTACCGGCAGGCCCATCAGGCGGCGGGGCTCGGCCGAGTAGCGCTTCACCACCACGTCCCACCCGAACTTGCCGGGCTCGACGAAGAAGTGATGAAGCGACACCAGGGCCGTATCCAGGCCGGTGATGCCGTTGGGCGCGCTGATGAAATCCTGGGCTTTTTCGAACGGTGTGTGCGGCGCATGGTCCGTAGCAATGATGTCGAATACGCCTTCAATGAGCCCTTCCAGCAGCGCATCACAATCGACCTGCGTGCGTAGCGGCGGGTTCATCTTATAGTTGGTGTCGTAGTCGCCGATGTGCTCGTCGGTAAACAGCAGGTGGTGCGGCATCACTTCGGCCGTCACCTTCACATCGCCGCGCGATTTCCACCAGCGGATGGTTTCCATGCCGAGCTTGCTCGACACGTGCTGGATGTGCACGTGCGCGCCCGCCGCCCGGGCCAGCCGAATGTCGCGGTCGATGATGATTTCCTCCGCGCAGGCCGGCGAGCCCTTGATGCCGAGCCGGTAGCTCATCACCCCTTCGTTGAGGGCGCGCGGCCCGGCCAGCTCCGGCACCTCGCAGTGGCTGGCGAAAAACATCCCAAACTCGGTGGCGTACTGCATGGCCCGCAGCAGCACCGCCGGGTCGTTGGTGGTGTCGCCGTCGTCGGTGAGCATCTTCACGCCGAGCCCGCGCATGCCCTCTATTTCGGCCAGCTCCTTGCCCTCGCGGTTTTTGGTGACGCAGCCGGAGGTGTACACCGGAATGCGGGACCGGTGCTTGGCATTTTCCAGCACGGTGGCCACTGAGGTTGCCGAGTCGAGGGCCGGGCGGGTGTTGGGCATCATCACCACGCCGGTAATGCCGCCGTTGATGGCCGCTTCGCTGCCCGTGGTGATGGTTTCCTTGTTCTCAAAGCCGGGGGCGCGGAAGTGGACGTGGGCATCAAACATGCCCGGCATCAGCACCCGGCCGCGCGCGTCGATGACCCGGGCGCCCTCGGGAATGGCTAGTTTGGGACCGATGGTCTGAATTATTCCTTCGACAATCAGGACATCACTTTCGAGAAGCACGGGTGAATTTTCGGCGGCGATGCGGGCGTTTTGAATCAGGAGCATGGAGGAAGGAGTGCGGTAAACCGGCAAAGGGGGGTAGGGATAGTCTAGCTGTTGAAGATGAAAATACATGGGCGGCACCAGCCGCCGGGTCCGGCATTTAGGGGGTAATCACCGTTGAACCAGCGCGCTGCGGTGCGGCATACGCTTCCTGCTTTGGGAACTCCCCGCCCGGCGTGAGCCAGTCGAGCACGGCCATGCGAACGGAGATGCCGTTTTCGACCTGGTTGGTAATCAGGCTGCGCTCGTAGTCCATCACGGCGTCGCACAGCTCGACGCCCCGGTTTACGGGGCCGGGGTGCATGATGTAGAGGCCGCGGTCACGGATTTCCGCCAGCCGGGCGGTGGTAATGCCGTAAACCCGGTGGTATTCGCGCACGCTGGGGAAAAACTGCACGTCCTGGCGCTCCAGCTGCACGCGAAGCAGGTACACCACATCGGGCGCCCAGGCCATCGCCGCCTCGTAGTCGGTGAAGCGGCGGATGCTCGCCGGAACGTACTTCGGTACCAGCGAGCCCGGCCCGAGGTAAGCGACCTCGACGCCCAGCTTTTGCAGCAGCGTGCTGGTGGAGCGCGCCACGCGGGAGTGGAGAATATCGCCGATAATGAGGACTTTTTTGCCCCGGGGGTCGGGAAATTTTTCCTTGATGGTAAAGGCGTCCAGCAGGGCCTGGGTGGGATGCTCGTGCGCCCCGTCGCCGGCATTGATGACCGACGCCGTGGTTTGGCGGGCAATCATGCCGGGCAGGCCGGGGTGACTATGGCGCACGACGATATAGTCGGTGCGCATGGCCTGGAGCGTCTCAATCGTTTCGCGCACCGACTCGCCCTTGGTGATGGAGGAGTGGGCGACGTCGAAATTCGTAACCTCCGCCGAAAGGCGTTTGGCCGCAACCTCGAAGGACGAGTGCGTCCGGGTGCTGGCCTCGTAGAACAGCATGAGCACGGACTTGCCCTCAAGAGCGGGAATTTTCTTCACCGAGTGGGAGAACAATTTTTTAAACGACGTGGATTGGTCGAGCAAAAACTCGATTTCCTCGCGGTGAAGGGAGGCGATGTCGAGCAGGTCTTTACGTGCCATACCGGAATGGAGGAAAAGTGAGGGCAATGAATACAAAACGGACCGGGTGAAGGCTTATCTGCCCCTACCCACGGCGGGTAGCCTGATTGGCTGCGCGGCGGCAGCCGACGAACTCAACGGACATAAAAAAACCGTTTCGGAATCCGAAACGGTGGCGGGGCAGCAATCAGAAAAAATAACGGAAATGCCAAAGGCAAAATCGAGAAAACCGGTAGTAGCGAAGCCCTTCCGGCCCACTCGCGGTTCCCAGCCGAGCAGGGTCCCGCGCTTCGTCAACAAGTTTTTTGGTTGAAGCACGGTGCAAAGCTACGGCATTGTTACGTATCCTTTGAGCATGTTAAGCAAGAATTTCCGCTGCGGCGAACTTCCGTAGTACGAACAAACGAGCCAAGAACCTTCGGTTTACTGCGTTCTGCGGAAGCGTCCCGAGCTGGTTGGCGCCCTAGACCGCCTCTAAGTAGCTGGCCAGTAGCAAGTATCCAGTAACAAGGCTTTACACATCTTGTAATCAGTATCTTAGCTGAGGTGCTAATTGCGTATGACTCACTGCTTGACCCTACTTTGGCAGGTTAGGGAGAGTAGTTTTTGGGGTGCTTTGGGGCGTTGGCTTGCCCGCGCCGCCGCCACCGAGCTGGCCGAGCTGGCCGCCCCTGGCCGCCACGTGCGCTACGTGGCCAGCGACGAGTGCACCGCCAACGAAGTGGCCCAGGTGCTGGGGGCCGCCATCGGCCAGCCCGCCCTGCCCTGGGTGGCCCTCACCGATGCCCAGATGCAGCACAACCTCGTCAGCCACGGCCTGCCCGCCGCCCGCGCCGCCGACGTCGTGGCCATCTACGCCAGCATCGGCAGCGGGGCCCTGGGGGCGGACTACGCGCAGCACAAGCCGCCCCTGGGCCAGGTGAAGCTGGAAGAGTTTGCCCAGGAGTTCGCGGCGGCGTTTGGAGGGGGTAGGGCCCGCCCGAACTAAGCGGAAACGCCCCGGAACGCTACGGTTGCGGGGCGTCGTAGTTATGTGCGCAGCGCTCAGTATCTTGCTGCTACTAAATAATGGCTATTGCCAAATAGCAAAGCCAATTAGAAACGCAGTCCATGAACAACAGACTGACCAAATACGGCAGCTTCGAGGCGATGAAGCGGGATATACACCCAGCTGCCTTGTCTGCTGCGGAAAAAGCAAGGCTTGACGCCGAAGCCAAGCAAATGGCTGAAATATTCCAGGCGCTTCGGGCGAGAAAACAAAATGGCAATACTCGCAAATAACCAGCTGCTCGAAAATATAGTGCAGGTTTGCCGACTGCTAAATAACCACGACCTTGATTAATTGGTCGTTGGCGGTAGTGCGGTTGCGTACTACGGTTATTTCAGGCATTCCATTACGATAGCTGGTGTGCCTGCTGATAGGCCGGATGTGGATATTTGGTATAACCCTACTTACGCAAATTATTTCAAGCTGCTAGATGCGCTCGTTAAGCTTGGGCAAAACACGGCAAAGCACAGAAACGAACAAGCCCCTAACCCTAAAAAATCGTTTTTTAGGTACGAATTCGACCTATTTACCCTTGACTTGTTGCCGTCAATCAAATCAGCGCTAAGTTTTGGCCCAGCCTTTTCCAGGCGAGAAGTTATTGAGATAGGCGGCACTGCCATCCCGTTTATTAATTTCGAGGATTTGATTGCCGATAAAGAAGCTACTGCCCGGCCTAAAGATTTTAATGACATTGAAAATCTCAGAGGGGGCCATAAAAAAGATAGCTGAAGAAGATAGGTTTTAAAATCTGTCTAGCAGCTACTTATCAAAAAAAATGGAGATAATCGAAATACTAAAAGATAAATTAGTTGGTCAATTTATTTCAAGGTTTAGCGTAGGCGACACATGGGACCTGAGTATCGACGAATACTGGTTAAGTGCTCAAGATATATTTTCAAAAGATGAACTACTATTAAATGAGTGGCTGCAAATCGGTTATCACTTGTTTAATAGTACTGTCGATAAAGAGAATATCAGTAAAAGTGCTATTGTTGCTTCTATTTTAAGAAGAGAAATAATTGATATAAAACTAGATAAACTATACAATTTGACACTCGAATTTGAAGGAGGAGCCGAACTGATTCTTTCAACTAGCGCAGATATTGTTGATTGGCAGTGGTGTTTGAATACAACTGGCAGCACCCCATATAGCGACTACTTAGTGGCTTGTTTCTGGGAGGGAGAAATAGCGGTTAACAAAGACCAAGATTGACTCACTAAAGCAAAAAAACCGCCCCGCAGCTAATTGGCTATGGGGCGGTTTCGTTTGCTACCAGTCGCTGCTTACAGCAGCTTATCAATCGTCAGGGGCAGGTCGCGCACGCGCTTGCCGGTGGCGTGGAACACGGCGTTGGCCACGGCGGCGGCTACGCCGAGCATCCCGATTTCGCCGATGCCTTTCACGCCCAGGGGATTGAGGTGGTCGTCTTCCTCCTCCACCAGAATCACGTCGATTTTGTGAATGTCGGCGTTCACGGGCACGTGGTACTCGGCATAGTTGTGGTTCATGTAGCGGCCGAGGGTGTTGTCGAGAAACGACTCTTCCATGAGGGCCATGCTGATGCCCCACACCGTGCCGCCCAGCACCTGGCTACGGGCGGTTTTGGGGTTGAGGATGCGGCCGGCGGCCACGGCGTTCACCACGCGGGTAACGTGGATGGTGCCCAAGTCTTCATCCACTTTTACCTCCACAAACGCCGCGTTGTGCGAGTGCATGGAGTATTTCTGCATGTTGATGGGGTTGGGCTCGGCGCTCGACTCGGCCTCCAGGGTGGCTTCGCCGCTGGCGGCCAGCACCTCGGCCAAGGCCACCGTGCGGGTGATGTCCTCGTTGGCGCGCAGGTGGCCATCGACAAACTGCACGTCCTCAAAATCGACGCCGGCCAGGGGCGAGTCGGCCATTTTCTGGGCCAGCTTGAGCAGCTTTTGGCCCAGTTCCTGGCACACGGCCTGCACGGCCGAGCCGGTGGAGGCAGCCGTCCAGGAGCCGCCCTGCACGGGGGCGGGGGGTAGGGTGGTGTCGCCCAGCACGGCGGTGACATCGGCCATCGGCAGGCCCAGGGTTTGGGCCGCTACCTGGGTCATGATGGTATAGGTGCCGGTGCCGATGTCGTTGGTGGCGCTGCTCACCGTGAGCTTGCCGTCGGCGGTGAGGCTGGCCTTGGCGGCGGTTTTTTGCATGGAGGCATCCCAGCAGCCGCTGGCCATGCCCCAGCCCACCAGCATGTTGCCCTCGCGCATCGAGCGCGGCTCAGGATTGCGCTGCTCCCAGCCGAAGCGGGCGGCGCCTTCGTGGAAGCAGTCATTCAGGCGCTTGCTGCTGAAGGGCTTGTTTTCGGTAGGGTCGACGTAGGTGTAGTTGAGCAGGCGGAAATCCAGTGGGTCTACCCCGGCTTTATAAGCCAACTCATCCACGGCGCACTCGATGGCAAACGAGCCGGTGACCGCGCCGGGGGCGCGCATATCGGCGGGGGTGTTCACGTCAACTTTGGCAAGCTGGTGCGCAAACTTGGTGTTGTCGCACTTGTAGAGGATGCCCGCCCAGTTCACCACCGTTTCGGTGGCGTTTTCAAACTGCGAGGTTTCGCCAAAGGCCGTGTGCTCCAAAGATTGCAGGTAGCCCTGGTCGTCGGCGGCCAGCTTGAGGTCCTGGATGGTGTGGGGGCGGTGGCCCATGCTGAACATTTGCGGGCGCGTCATCGACACGCGCACCGAATGCTCCAGTTCCAGCGAAGCCATCACAGCCATAAACGACTGGTACTGCGGCCGTAGGCCCGAGCCGAAGCCGCCGCCCGTGAACTTGGAAATAACCCGCGCCTCCTCTTTGCTCAGCCCAAAAATCTTGCTGATGTACTGCTGCACGTTGACCGCGCCCTGGGTTTTGTCGTAGATTTTCAGCTTCTTGCCATCGCCCAGCCACTCCACGGTGGTCGCAAACATCTCCATCGGGTTGTGGTGCTGCGTGTGGTGCGTGTACTCGGCCGCCACCTGGTGGGGGGCGGCTTTGAACGCCTTTTCGGCATCACCCTTGGGCTTGGGGGGGGGTAGGAAGCCGGTTTTGCCCTTGGGCGCGTCAAATCCTTTGCCGGCGGCGCGGGCCTTGACGAGGTCGGTGTTAAAATTCTCATCCACCTCATACTCAATGCGCAGGATGGATGCCGCGTAGCGGGCCAGCTCGAAGGTTTCGGCTACTACCAGCGCCACCGGCTGCTGGCTGAACAGAATGTCGGCCTCGTGCAGCGGGCGGAAGGGCGAGCCGCCGGGGGCCACGTCGTCCTTGTAGCTGCGGTCGAACCAGGCCAGCGAGGGCACGTTTTCGTGCGAAAAAACCTGCTGCACGCCGGGGATAGCCAGCACCTCGACGGCGTCGATTTTGGTGATTTTGCCCTTCGTGATGGGGCTGCTCACGATGACGCCGTACCACAGGTTGGGCACGTTGAACTCGGCCGCGTACTTGGCCGCGCCCGATACTTTGGCCGCGCCATCGGTGCGGCTCACGGGCCGGCCGATAACGTCACTATCCAGGCGGATGGTGGGCGGGGTGGCGATAGTCTGGCTCATAGAATTACGGATTGGAATTCAGAAATGCGTTGGAATCGAGGGCCTGGCCCATCTCGGTGGCCTGCTTGAGGGCCCGCACGATGGCGCGTTTGCCCAGCTCGATTTTAAAGGAATTGAACTCGTAGCCCTTGGCCTCGGCAAACACCTGGGCCGCCACCCGGCGGAACAAGTCGGGTGAGGCAGTCTGGCCTTCGAGCAGCTGCTCGGCCACCGGGTCGCGCCAGGGCTTGTGGGCCACGCCGCCCAAGGCAAAGCGGGCTTTCTTGATGGTAGTGCCCTCCATTTCCAGCCCCACTGCCACGCTCACCAGCGCGAAGGCGTAGCTGCTGCGGTCGCGCAGCTTGAGGTAGGTAAAGTTCTGGGCGTAGCCCTGCGCCGGCAGGTCAATGGCCGTAACCAACTCGCCGGCTTTCAGCGTGTTGTCGAACTGCGGCGTATCGCCCGGCAGGCGGTGGAAATCCTCAAACTTGATGGTGCGCTCGCCATCGGGCCCCTGCACGCGCACCACGGCTTCGAGGGCGGCCAGGGCCACGCACATATCCGAGGGGTGGGTAGCGATGCAGCTTTCGCTGGTGCCGAGCACGCCGCACACGCGGTTTTGGCCGAGCAGGGCTGAACAGCCGCTGCCCGGCTCGCGCTTGTTGCAGGGCGTGGCGAGGTCAGCGAAATAGTAGCAGCGGGTGCGCTGGAGCAGATTGCCGCCGTCGGTGGCCATGTTGCGCAGCTGCGGCGTGGCCCCGGCCAGGATAGTCTGGCTCAGCAGGGGGTAGCGGGCCTCCACTTCAGGGTGCCAGGCCGTGTCGGCGTTGGTGGCCAGGGCCCCCAGGCGCAGGCCGCCATCGGGCAGGCTGCTGATGTCGCTGAGCGGCAGGTGGTTGAGGCTGGTGAGGTGGGTAGGGCGGCTCACGTTTTCCTTCATCAGGTCGATGAGGTTGGTGCCGCCGCCCAGGTAGGCCGCGCCGGCGTGGCCGGCAAAGTCGCTCACGGCTTCGGCCACGGCAGCCGCTTGGGTTAGGGTGAAACTGTTCATAAAGAAGGGGGGTGGGGCGCTGCGTTAGGCTACGGAGCTGGACTTGGTGGGCTGCATTGGGATGGTCACCAGCGTGCCGTTATCGACCACCACCTGGCCGTCGTGCAGCACTTCCATCACCGCCGAGAGGATGTTGGTGTAGGCGCCGCAGCGGCACACGTTGCCGCTCATCAGCTCGCGCACCTCGTCCTCGGTTTTGGCGCGGCCCTCATTGATGAGGCCCTGGGCCGAGCAAATCTGGCCCGGCGTGCAGTAGCCGCACTGGAAGGCGTCGTGGTCGATAAACGCCTGCTGCAAGGGCGAGAGGTCGTCCTCGCCGCCCAGGCCCTCAATGGTGGTAATCTGCTTGCCCTGGTACACCGTAGCCAGCGCCAGGCACGAGTTAATGCGCTTGCCATCAACAAGAACGGTGCAGGCGCCGCACTGGCCGTGGTCGCAGCCTTTCTTGGTGCCGGTCAGGTCCAGGTACTCGCGCAGGGCGTCGAGCAGGCTGGTCCAGGGCGCAATCTGAAGGGTGTGGTCCTCACCGTTGACGTGCAGCGTCACGGCCTGGGTAGGGGCAAGGGCCGGGGCGGTATGGCCCAGCGGCTCTTGGATGTAGGGTGAACTCATAAGGCAGTGGGGGGGAATAAAAATCCGGCGCGCTTGGCGGCGGCCGGCATTTCCGGTTGGCTTCTAAACCCTACGGCGTGACGTGAAATTTTGATGTTTTTATTCGTTCCAAATAAGCTTTTTAGGCGCGGCAGTTACCGGCCTGATAGGCTGAGGATCACCCGCGCCGAAACACCACCGTATTTCTGTGGCCTTCTGAAAATAATGGGCCGCCTCACGAAAAGGCCCTCGACGCACGCGCCAAAGCGTTGTGTACGAGAATACATAACGTGTTAATTGCACTACGTGGCTGGCCCGCTTGCCCGGCCGGCAAAATCATTTTGCCGGCGGACTAACGGAAGCCAGTTTTCCGTTTTTACCTTTGCGACGCGCTCCTTCACCGGGGCCCTTATCAAGAAAGGCGGAGGGACAGGCCCTGCGATGCCTTAGCAACCGGTAGCAATACGAGGTGCTAACTCCTGTTTCGAGGCCCGGCGCTGGCCCGGCTCGGAAGAAGATAAGCTCATGAGAAGCCCGCCGTTGGCGTAAGCTCTTCTGACTTGTCGGAAGAGCTTTTTTTGGGCTCTTTCGGGAAGGATGCTTGATAGGGGGGTAGGGGAAGGGAGGCGCGTATCAGCCCGTTTCTTCGTTTCTTTTTTTATGACCCGTACCAATCTCAACATTGGTCTCTTTGGCTTTGGCGTAGTGGGCCAGGGCCTGCACGCGGTGCTGGCGCGCACGCCAGGCCTGCGGGCGCGCATTGACCGCATTGCCGTGCGCGACCGCCAAAAGGCGCGCTCCCTGCCCGCCGATTTGTTCACGTTCGACAAGCGCGACCTGCTCGACGACCCCGGTCTCGACGTGATAGTGGAGCTTATTGACGACGCCGACGAAGCCTACCTCATCGTGAAGGAAGCGCTGCAGAAGGGTAAGGCCGTGGTGACCGCCAACAAGAAGATGCTGGCCGAGCACCTGCCCGAACTCATTGAGCTTCAGCGCACCACCGGTACGCCGCTGCTCTACGAGGCGGCGGCCTGCGCCAGCTTGCCCGTCATCCGCAACCTGGAGGAATACTACGACACCGACCTGCTGGCCTCGGTGGAGGGTATTATCAATGGCTCGACCAACTACATTCTCACCGCCATGAGCCGCGACGGGCAGCCCTACGCTGCCGCCCTGGCCAAGGCGCAGGAGCTGGGCTTTGCCGAAAGCAACCCGGCCCTCGACGTGGAGGGCCTCGACGCCCGCAACAAGCTGGTGCTGCTGCTGGCCCACGCGTTTGGGCTGGTGGTGGGGCCGCCGGAGCTGCTGGTAGTGGGCATCACGGGCATCAGCCCGCTAGCCTCGGCCTACGCCCGCGAGCAGGGGCTGACCATTAAGCTGGTGGCGGAGGCGCGGCGGCTGCCGGGCGGCGGCATTGCGGCGGCGGTGCTGCCCACGCTGGTGGCGCCCGGCCACGAGCTGGCCGGCGTGCACGATGAGTTCAATGGCCTCGTGACGCAGAGCGGCTTTGCCGACCGGCAGTTCTTTCTGGGGCGCGGGGCGGGGGCCTTCCCCACGGCCTCGGCGGTGCTCAGCGACCTGTCGGCCCTCACCTACGGCTACCGCTACGGCTACAAAAAAATGCAGCAGAATGCCCACCTTACCCTGGCGCCTGATGCGGCCGAGGTGGAGGTGCTGGTGACGTTTGACCCCGAAAGCAGCCCGCCCGACCGGGCCGATTTCACGGCCGTGCACGAAGAGCTGCGCTCGGCCGCGCGCGGCAGCTACCTCACCGGTACCATCGGGCTGGGACAGCTGGCGCGGGCCGCGTGGCTGCGGGCGCCCGGCGTGTGCGTGGTGCGGCTGGCCGCGCCGCTGCGGGCCGCCGCGCCGGTGCCAGCCGCGCTGGAAGCTGCCACGTTATAGCGCCACCGGGTTTTACTTTTGACCATGACTCCTACCCCCTCCGATTCGCCCATTGTCACGGGTTTGCTGGCCTATGGCATGTCGGGCAAGCTGTTTCACGCGCCCTTTTTGGCCCTGCACCCCGGCTTCGAGCTGCGCGCGGTGGTTGAGCGCCACCAGCAGCGCATGGCCGCCGACTACCCCGGCATCCGCAGCTACCCGAGCACTGACGTCCTGCTCGCCGACCCCGCCATTGAGCTGGTGGTGATAAATACCCCCAACGATACCCACTACGACCTCACCCGCCAGGTGCTGCTGGCCGGCAAGCACGTGCTGGTCGAAAAGCCCGTGGCTACTACCGTGGCCCAGTGGCACGAGCTCACGGCCCTGGCCCGGCAGCAGGGCCGCCAGCTGCTGGCCTACCAGAACCGCCGCTGGGACACCGACTTCGGGGCCGTGCGCCGGGTGGTGGAAAGCGGGCAGCTGGGCCGGCTCATCGAAGTGCATTTTCGCTACGACCGCTACCGGCCGGCTTTGCACACCAAGGTGTTTAAGGAAGACGGCCGCCCCGGCTCGGGCCTGCTGTTCGACCTGGGGCCGCACTTGCTCGACCAGGCCATTAGCTTGTTTGGCAAGCCGTTGTCATTTGAAAAAACGGTTGGCAGCTACCGCGCTGGCTCGCAGGTGCCCGACCATTTTACTTTTCAATTGCGCTACCCGCAGGGCCTGAATGTGTGGCTGACCGCCGGCCTGCTCGTGGCCGACCCCGGCCCCGCCTTCGTGCTGCACGGCACCCAGGGCAGCTACCAAAAAGACCGCACCGACCCCCAGGAGGCCCAGTTGCTGGCTGGCATGAAGCCCGACGACCCCGCCTATGGCCACGAGCGCGCGGCCGACCAGGCCGGCCGCCTCGTGCTGGCCGACCCCGCCGGCCACAACCGCGTGCTACCCCCCGTGGCCGACGTGGCCGCGCCCGGCACGTATATGGGGTTGTTTGAGGCGGTATACCAGGCCATCCGCCGTGGCCAGCCCTACCCCATCACGGATGAGGAACTGGCGTGGCAGCTGGAAATACTGGAGTAGGCGCGGGCAGTAAAGCGCTGGGTATCGGCTGGCCTGCTAGTTGCGTAGGTAAGCCGATACCTGGCTTTTTATTTTGCCAGTAGGTCGGCATAGGCTGCCTGGTGCTGCCGCACGTAGCCGGCCATAAACTCGCAGCTGGTGCGCACGCGCAAGTGCTGCTGGCGGGCGTAAGCCAGGGCGGTTTTGGCCAGCTCCTCGGCAACGCCCTGGCCGCGCTGGGCTTCGGGCACGAAGGTGTGCACAAAGTCGATGACGCCGGCGGCGGGCAATGAGTAAGCTAATTCGGCCTGTTGGTCGGTAGGCCCGGTTGTAAACTCCTGGCTATCAGGATGGTGTTGGATAGTCATAAGAATAAAAACGCGGTTGAGAGTAAATTATGAAGACCCGTGTACGTGGGAGCCGCGAAAAATGGCGGGCCAAAAACCCGGAATCAGCAACGCGAACCGGGAAACCACAGTAAACACCTTGTCGGGTCTGGCCCGGCCATCGCCCGACTTTTTTCCCTCCCTCTCATGAGCACCTCCCCCGATAACCTGCCGTCATTGGATGGCCAGCGCGAACGCGCCGCGACCGCCCACCTCAACCCCAGCGACCCGGCCCGCGAGGCCGATGCCGGCACGCCCGCCTACGGCGACTTTGGGAAGGCGGCGGCTGGCGAGCAGCCTAAGGCCGGCCGCGATGGCTCCAATGATAATCCCGACGAATTCAGCGAGTTGCGCAAGCCCGAGGATGCCCAAAAAGCTCCGGCCAACCCCGCCGACCAGCGGGGCCACGTAACCCAAAATCAAAACCCCGCCGCCGTAAACGCCGCCCAAGGCGCGGAAACCGACGAGCAGCGCGCGGCCTGGTCCGATGACGACCCGCGCTACGCCGGGGGCCATGACAAGGCCACCTGGGCCGAGAACAACGACCAAGAACACACTAAAAACTAATTTCCTATGGCCTCAATTCCGCAAGTAGCGCCTGGCAACGACCTCAATGGTAAAGCCGCCGCGCAGCCCAAAAACGAAGATTCGAAAGACGCCCGCACCGCCACCGAAAAGGAATCGGATAGCTTCCTGGACCGCGAAACGGCCGGCCAGGTATTCGATGACAACAGCGGCCAGCAAATGGCCGATATGATGGACGACTCGATGCGCTCGGATATGCAAGCGCCGATGGGCGCCTCGCCCGCCTCAGCCGAGAACGTGCCCGACGAGTTGGCTCACCCCAGCGAAGCCAGCTTCACGCTGCCCGAAACCCAGCACCAGGGCAAAACCCTGACGGCCGAAGGCGACGCCGAATAGCCTCCGACGAGTACTATAAAGAAGCCCGCAGCCACCCGGCGGCGGGCTTCTTTGTGCATTTTGGCTTCGGCCGGCATCGGGGGGGTAGGGGTAGCCCAAGCTGCCCAGTGCTGCTTATGCTGGTTCCGCGTCGGGTGCGTCGTCGTTTATTGTTGCCGCCGGGTTGGGTGGCGCTGGGGTTTCTGCTGTTGCTGGGCTGCCAGGCGTTGAGGCCGTGGGCGGGGCAGCTGAAGCGGTGGAATGTGCTGCAGATAACTATGCCAAAAATGAAGCTGACCCCAGAGGACTTAAAAGCTTATGGCAGTGCGTATCAGCTTCCGTATAAAACTATCGCAGAACTAAATGAGGCTCGGCCGTGGCACAACGTGGAGTTTGAAGGTGAGCCATTATCTGATTTTTTAAGCGCCGCAACCACTGAATCAGCGATACGAAAAATAATTACTGACACGAGTCATGCTGGTGGCGTTCGCGTTCGCTTTTTGCCTGGAGCTACCTATGCTAACTTGGTGAGGGTTCTGGATATTATGCTTTACACCGACCAGAAGAAGTACTGGCTGGACGTTCATCATGAGCCCATTACACTTTATGCGATTACCCTGAAAAAAGAAATTGCAGCCAATAAATTGACACCCGTTTACTTAGGCTGCTGCACGTGTGGCCCCTATTTGTCAACTACTGCCGGTGAAGCACCTTGGTGGCTAGAATTTCAGAAGTTATGGCTAAAATCATGGCAGCCAATAACCTTGTCACTAGCTTTAATTAGCATGCTGAACCTATGGTCGCTGCTGCGTCCTAAACTTGTGGGCAGCAATTCCTAATACTTAACTCGTACTCTTTGCCCGCCCTACCCCCCGCTTTACGCCGCGCCTTGCTCGACCTGCCGCAACGGGAGAAAGACCAGCTGCTGGCCCGCCTTGTAGCCCAGGATGCGGTGCTGACCGAGCAGCTCGCCTACCGCCTGCTCGAAGGCCCCGACGCCCTCGAAGCGCGCCGCGCTGCCCTGCGCCAGCAAGTAGATGACCCCGTGCGCGGCTACCACCAAACGCCTAACGACCTGCTGGTTATCCTGCGGCAGCTGCAAGCGCGGCTGGCCTACCACGCCCGCGTCACGGAAGACGCTTTTGGGGAGTTGGAGTTGAGCCTGCGGCTGCTGGCCAACGTGTTTGTGCACCAGCCGGCTCTGGTGGCCCGGCTGCACGGCCCCACCCAGCCGCTGCTCCAGCACTTGGTGCGCCGCACCCAGGAGGCCCTGAAACAGGCTGGGAAGCTGCACCCCGACTACCACCTGGAGCTGGCCGCTACTGCCCAGGCCGTGTTGGCGGGCCTGTATGCCTCCGGGGCCGCGCCGCTGGCGCGCGAAGCTGGGCTGCCCACGGCGGTGGCGTGGGGGTAGGAGCCCCTAAACCAGGCAATCACCCAGTTCACGATGGCTAGCAGCGCAACGCCTACCCGGCGCGCCGGAACGTTGCTGACCGGCTGGCCCAACGTAGAAATCCGCGATTAAAAACGGCCAGGTATAGCCAGTTGCCAGGCTCAAAAAAAGCGGCCGAATCCAATCAGATTCGGCCGCTTTTTTCGTAGGTAAACTAGCGGTTGGATTTACCTTTACCAAGACGTATCCTTTACCGCTTTATGTATGAGAGTGTTTATTATTCTACTAAGTTTTAGTTGGCTGCTACTCATAAATGCTACCCTGGCTGCGCCGCCCACCCGGCCAGGCCGCCTGGTCGTGAAGCTGCGGGCCAGCGCGGGCGCTCCCGCCGCCGAGCTGCCCGCGCTGCAGCCCGCCCTTCAGGCACTGCACGCAACGGGCGTGACGCAAAAATTTCCCTTTAGCCAAGCGCCTAACGCTGAGCAGGAAGGCAGCGTGGACCTGCGCCGGGTGTTTGAGTTGAGCGTGCCCCCTACCTTGTCGCTGGCCAAGGCACGGGCGGTGCTGCTGGCCACGGGGGTGGTGGAGTACGTGGAGCCGCTCTACATCCGGGAGCCGCTTTACCTGCCCAACGACCCGCTGGCGGACTCGACGAGCAACAGCCAGTACTACCTGCGCCTGACCCACGCCTACCGGGCCTGGGACTTTACCAAGGGCGATACGAGCGTGGTGATTGGCATTACGGATACGGGCATCCGCTACAGCCACGAGGAACTGCGCCGCCAAGTAAAATACAATTACGCGGACCCCATCAACGGGGTGGATGACGACGGCGATGGGTACATCGATAACTTCCACGGCTGGGACCTTTCTAATAATAATAACGAGCCGCTTTACAACGACTTAGCTACCCACGGCACGGGAGTGTCGGGGATAGCCGATGGGCAGGCCGACAATGGGGTAGGCGTGGCGGGGGTAGGGATGAAGACTAAGTTTTTGCCCCTGCAAATATTTCCCGGCACTACGACCGGGGCCTTCGCGGGCTACGAGGCCGTGGTATACGCCGCCGACCACGGCTGCCGGGTTATCAATATGTCGTGGGGCGGGGGCGGGGGCTACTCGCGCTTCGAGCAGGATGTGTGCACCTACGCGGCCGTGAACCGCGATGCGGTGCTGGTGGCCGCCGCCGGCAACACGCCGGCCGACATCCTATTTTACCCCGCTTCCTACGACCACGTGCTGTCGGTGGCCGCCACCGACGCGGCCGATGCCAAAGCCAACTTCTCTACCTACAACCACCGCATCGACCTGGCCGCGCCGGGCGTAAATATTACGGTGGCGTACGGGGCAAGCGTGGACCAGGTCGCGGGCAAGGTCGATGCCGATTACTGGCACGGCTCGGGTACGTCGTTTGCCTCGCCGCAGGTGGCTGGCGCGGCGGCACTGGTGCGGGCGCGTTTTCCGCAGCTCAGCGCCGAGCAGGTGCAGGCCCAGCTGCGCCAAAGTGCCGATACCAGCCTGTACGACGTGCAGGCCAACATGAACTACCGGGGCTACCTGGGTACGGGTCGCCTCAACATTGAGCGGGCGGTGGCCGCCCTCACCCAGCGCGAAGTGCGCATAATCAGCAATGCCCTGGCCCCGGCCCGGCTTTCGGGCTACCTGCCCGGCGATACCATCCGGCTGGCCAGCACGGTGCGCAACCTGCTGCAGCCGGTGGCGGGCGTCACGGTCACGCTCACGTCGCTCTCGCCCTACCTCACGGTGCGGCAGGGTAGTTTTGTGGCGGGTGGCCTGGCTACGCTGGCGCAGGCCACCAATGCTGCCGCGCCCTTTCGCCTGGCGGTGGCAGCCAGCGGCATCCCGCTTAATACCAAAGCCACGCTGCTTTTCCACCTTACGGGCGCCAATGGCTACCGCTCAGACCAGTACCTGGACCTGCTGCTGAACCCCGACTACGTGCAGCTCGACGCCGGTGACCTGAGCCTGAGCCTGACCAGCCAGGGCACCATTGGCTACGACGACGTGACGGCAGCCGTGGGCCAGGGCGTGAGCTACCGCAACAGCACCCCGCTGCTGAGCGAGGGGGGCCTGCTACTGGCTACTTCCGCTACCCGCGTCGCCGACCGCCTGCGCAGCTCCGGCGGCGCGGCGCGGCAGTCATTTTTCGTACTGGGCCAGGTGCGGCGCCAGGTGCCCGGCCCCCGCGCCGACCAGGAGGCCAGCGGCATGTTTCGTGACTCGCTGCCCGACCCGCAACGGCCGCGCTCAGTGGGCGTGCGCGTGCGCCAGCACGGCCAAAGCTGGGCTACTCCCGCCGCGCGCCGCAACGTTATCCTGCTCGACTATACCCTGCGCAACCTCACCGCCGACACGCTCAAGCCGCTGTACGCCGGCCTGTTTGCCGATTGGGACCTGCCCGGCGAGGCCGCCCGCAACGTGGCCCGCTGGGACTCGGTCAACCACGTAGGCTACTGCTACGACCCGCTCGACCCCGCCGTGTACACGGGCGTGCAGGTGCTGGGCGCGCGCCCGGCCGGCGTATATTCCATTAATAACAACGCGCCCGCCGGCACGCCCATCTACTTTGGCGACGGCTTTAGCCCCGCTGAGAAGTACCTGGCCCTGAGTGGCGGCTTCAACCGAGCGCACCGCGAGGTGGGCACCGCCACTACGGGTACCGACGTGTCGCAGGTGGTGAGCACGCTGGTGCCGCGCCTGGCCCCCGGCGACTCTACCACCGTAGTGTTCGCGGTGCTGGCCGCGCCTACTTTAGCCGAGCTGCAAGCTGCCGCCCAGGCTGCGGCGGCTACCTATCAGCAGCAGGTGCTGGCCGTGGCCCGGCCGCTCGCGCCGGCTGGGTGGCAGCTCTATCCAAACCCCGCCCAGGGCCAGCTGCAGGTGCGCACCCCCCCCGAAATGGGGGCCACTACCGTGCAAGTATATGATAACCAAGGCCGACTAGCCACTCAGGCCGCACTGCCTGCCGGCGGCGGTGCCCTGCTGCTCGCCGCCCTACCCCCCGGCCTCTACGTGGTGCGGGTGCAGGGAGCTGCTGGCAGCTGGGCGCAGCGCATCAGCCACGAGTAGCGCGAACTTTTCAGGGCTTGGCTTTGGCTACTACCCTGGCCGCTTCTTGATGAAGCCAGAACAAAAAAGGACCGACTGCTAAGTCGGTCCTTTTGCGTTTGCTACCCCTCGCCAACTAGCCGAAGGGCGAGCAGCCTACATATTGCCCATGCGGGCCGAATCTGCTTTCATTTTATGGCCGCGCATTTTGTGGCCACTCATTTTATCCCCTTTGCGGGGCTTAGTAGTTGCTTTCATGGTGTTGCCGGCATCATCCCGCCCTTTGACTTTCATTTTGCCGTCGTTGGCTACTTTGGTCTTAACGGTCATGCCATCGGCCGTGGAGATAACTTTATCGCCGCCGTCTTTGGTCACCGTGGTGGGGGTAGTCTGCGCCTGGGCGGCAGCCGTCACGAATAAGCTGAGGGCCAAGGCAGAAAGAAAGGCATTTTTCATAATGTCGAAGAAACAAGGTGTGGGTGCTATACGCACGCCCGCAGCCCAAAGTTTATGAGCGCCGCCGCTAGGGCCGGCGATTCACGGCATTCAGGTCCTCAAAGGCCTGCTTGAGGCGCGCCACGAAGGTCTTCTCGCCCTCGCGTAGCCACACGCGCGGGTCGTAGTACTTTTTGTTGGGCGAGTCGGGCCCGGTGGGGTTACCAATTTGGCCTTGCAAAAAGCCCTCGTTCTTCACGTAGTACTTCTGAATGCCCTCCCAGAATGCCCACTGCAAGTCGGTATCAATGTTCATCTTGATGGCACCGTAGCTGATAGCTTCGCGAATCTCCTCCTGGCTCGAGCCCGAGCCGCCGTGAAATACGAAGTCGATGGGCAGCGCGTCCGCAATGCTGTGCTTCTGGCGCAAATACTCCTGCGAGTTGTGCAAAATCTTGGGTTGTAGCTTCACGTTGCCGGGTTTGTACACGCCGTGCACGTTGCCAAAAGCCGCCGCGATGGTAAAGCGCGGGCTGATTTCGCGCAGTTGCTCGTAGGCGTAGGCCACTTCCTCGGGCTGGGTGTAGAGTTTCGAGCTGTCCACATCCGAGTTGTCGACGCCATCTTCCTCGCCGCCGGTCACGCCCAGCTCAATTTCCAGCGTCATGCCGATTTTGGCCATGCGCGCCAGGTACTCGCGGCAGATTTCGATATTCTCCTCAATCGGCTCCTCCGACAGGTCGAGCATGTGCGAGCTGAAGAGGGGCTGGCCGTGCTCGGCGTAGTATTTCTCGCCCGCGTCGAGCAGGCCGTCAATCCAGGGGAGCAGCTTTTTGGCCGCGTGGTCGGTGTGCAAAATTACGGGCACCCCGTAGGCTTCGGCCATCAGGTGCACGTGATGCGCGCCCGAGATGCCGCCCGCAATGCTGGCCTGCTGCTTGTCGTTGGGCAAGCCTTTGCCCGCGAAAAACTGCGCGCCCCCGTTCGAAAACTGGATAATGACCGGCGAGTTGAGGTCGCGGGCCGCCTCAAGCACGGCATTTACCGTGTCGGTACCGGTTACGTTAACGGCGGGCAGCGCGTAGCCGTGGGTTTTGGCGTGTTGGAAGAGGGCCTGCACTTCGTCGCCGTGCAGCACGCCGGCGCGCAGGCCGGTCAGGGTGGAGTTTGCCATGAGACTATAGGCGGGGCAGAAAGTACCCGCGCCCGCAAAGAAAACAACCACGCCGCGGTTTTAGCCCGCGCCTACTAGAAACCGGCGCGCGCCGGGCCAAAAAAGCTTCACTAGTGAGCTGCTGGTAAGGAAGTAACGTCAGGGGGTAGGGGGCTCAAAATCCGGGAAATACTTACCGGGATTTTGCAGCTGCTTCCAGGTAATATACAACTTCGTCGATAGTGAGCCGGCCACGCGCAAAGCGGTCAAGCACTTGCTGCTGATAAGGCTCTACTAAAAAAGGTGTGCCCTGGGTGAAGGAAATAACGGCCGCCACTAAGCGCTGGCGGCTTTGCTCGGTAGCAAGGGTAGAAACTTGCAGCGGTTGAATAGTGCGGGTGGGATAGTTCATGTCCTAAAGCTATGACAAGTTTGCCAGAACACCATGCCGTTTTCGTCCTACTGGCCAAAATTATTGCTGAATTTTTTCGGGACCTGCCCTAAGCAAAATTTTCTGTTCTCAAAATACCACTATGCGCCTTTCGTCAAGGGTTAGGCACTCAGCGTACTACTGGCTCAAGAACAGCGTGGTAGCAAGTATATAGGCTTGGCTGGATTGGGGGGCATCAAGCTCAGGCAAGCGGGTTACCCCACCAGGCAATGACAAATAAAAAAAGCCTTCTCAATGCAGAGAAGGCTTTTTTAGTGGGCACATTAGGAATCGAACCTAAATCTAGAGCTTCGGAGGCTCCTATACTATCCGTTGTACTATGCGCCCGGTGCGGGGCTGCAAAAGTAGCCACAAAAGCCGGCGCGGCCAAACCGGGCAGACTATTTCGGCCCACTCGGGGGTAGGGCACAACCCTAGGCATGAAAAATCGGTTAGTCTACCCTGAACGGACTAATTCCCCCTTTTCCTATGGACTCTACTAAAAAGACCCTTTACACGGCCGACGCTACGGCCGTGGGTGGCCGCAGTGGCCACGTGCGCTCGACTACCGGTATTATCGACCTCGACATGAGCGTGCCCGAAGGCCTCGGCGGCAAGAAAGGCGCCACCAACCCCGAAGAGCTGTTTGCGGCGGGCTACTCGTCGTGCTTTCAGCAGGCGCTGCTCGTAATCGCGCAGCGCGCTGGCGATAAGCTCGACCCCGGTACCGAGGTAAAATGTTCGGTATCACTGTTTCAGGAGGGCGAAGGCTACGGCCTGAGCGCCATTCTGGACGTGGACCTCAAGTCATTTGACCAGGCCAAAACCATTGAGATGGTGCGCGCCGCCCACAAAATCTGCCCCTACTCAGTTGGCACCCGTGGCAACATGGAGGTAGAGCTGAAAGTAAAAGGCGAGCCCGTGCCGGTGCAAGCTGAAGAAAACGCCGGCGTGGCCGAAGGCAAGTAGGTTTTCGAGCTAAAAGTCAAAAGGGAAGCGTAAAAAGGGGTGATGCATTAGGTTCGCATCGCCGCTTCTAACGCTTCCCTTTTGACTTTTAGCTCGAAAAATTAGCTAAAGCCCAGCACCGGGTGCGGCTGGTAGGGCTCTTCGAGGCGCTTAATTTCGGCGGCTGAAAGCTTTACATCCACGGCAGCTACGGCGTCTTCGAGGTGGCCGGGTTTGCTGGCGCCTATGATGGGCGCCGTGATAACGGGCTTACTTAGCATCCAGGCCAGGGCAATTTGGGAATTGGGCAGGCCGCGCTCCTGGGCGATTTCCGTCACGCGGTCGGCCACGGCGAAATCGTCGGCGCGGCCGTAGAGGCTCTTGCCGAAGTTGTCGGTTTTGGCGCGCTCGGTTTCGTTGCGCTCCCTACCCCGGCCGCCGGTGAGCAAGCCGCGCGCCAGCGGCGACCACGGAATGACGCCGATTTTCTGGTCCGCGCACAGCGGCAGCATCTCGCGCTCTTCCTCGCGGTACACCAGGTTGTAGTGCGGCTGCATGCTCACGAAGCGCGTCCAGTTGTGCTTATCGGCCAGGTACAGGGCCTGCGCAAACTGCCAGCTGAACATCGACGACGCGCCGATGTAGCGCGCCTTGCCGGCCTTCACCACGTCGTGCAGTGCCTCTAGCGTTTCCTCAATGGGCGTGTCGTAGTCCCAGCGGTGAATCTGGTATAGGTCCACGTAATCGGTGCCCAGGCGCTTCAGACTAGCATCGATGGCACTCAGGATGTGCTTGCGCGAGAGGCCTTTGTCGTTCGGCCCCGGCCCCATTGGGCCGTGTACCTTAGTAGCCAGCACTACCTCGTCGCGCCTGGCAAAGTCGCGCAACGCCCTACCCACCACTTCCTCGCTGGCGCCGTTGGAATACACGTCGGCGGTGTCGAAAAAGTTGATGCCCAGCTCCAGGGCTTTCTGAAGGAAGGGTCGGCTGGCATCTTCGTTGAGGGCCCAGGGCCAGCGCTCGGTGGGCGTGCCGTAGGTCATGGTGCCCAGGCAAATTTTGGAAACCTGGAGGCCAGTATTTCCTAAGCGGGTGAATTCCATCGTGGAAAGGGGGTAGGGATGAGAGTTAACGAACTAACCAGAACGTCATGCTGAGCGTGTTGAAGCATCTCGCGTGCGGCAGTAAATCAATCGTTCAACG
>CAZZWL010000049.1:30179-36372 GCA_964657755.1 uncultured Rhodanobacter sp. | reverse complement strand
TGATTACTATCCCACGCGAGATGCTTCGACAAGCTCAGCATGACGTTCTTTTTAGTTGGTCTTTATTCTTTTGCCTTCGCCTTGCGCACCTTCACCGGCTTGCCCGGCTGGGTAAACAGCACGCCGTTGGTAACCACCGAGTCGCCGGCCACCAGGCCGCTGACGATGGCAATATGGTCCTGCTGGCGGTCGCCGGTGCGCACGTCGCGCATCACCGCTTTGCCGTGTTGCACGAGCACCACCTGGTCCGACTGGTCGCCGGGCATGAGGGCGTTGGTGGGCAGCAGCACGCTGCGGCGAGCGGCCCCGGTGCTCACGCTCACCTTGGCGAAAGCGCCGGGGCTGGCCTGCACGCCGGCCGGCAGCTGGGCGCGCACGGTCAGGTTGCGGGTGGTCTGGTTGATTTGGCTTTCTTGGGCGATGACCGTGGCGGGGTAGCGGCGCGGCGGATTGCCGGCCAGCTGCACCGTCACCACGGTGCCGGTGCGCACCACGGCACCATTCGCCTCGGGCAGCGTAAAATCGACCTTGAGCTTGGTGTCGGCCTGGAGGGTAGCGATGATGGTGGCGGGCGTGACGTAGGCGCCGGGGCTCACCTGGCGCAGGCCCAGCACCCCGGCGAAGGGCGCCCGAATGACGGTTTTGGCCAGCATGGCCTGGGTGTAGGCGGCGTCTGCCTCGTTGCTGCGCACCTGGCTCACGGCCAGGTCGTAGTCGGCCTGGTTCACGCCCTGCACCTTGAGCAGCTTCTCGAGGCGCTCCTGCGAGAGGCGCGATACTTGCAGCAGGGCGCGGGTTTTTTGGAGATTAGCCTGCAAATCGGCGTCGTTGATGCGGGCAATGACGGTGCCCTTGCCCACGCGGTGGCCCTCCTGCACGTTGAGGAAGGTGAGGCGACCGTTCACCTCGGGGTGCAGCTCCACGTAGTCGTTGGCCACCACCGCGCCGTTGGCCTCGGTAGAGTCGGTCACGGCCGTGGGCCGGGCCACCAGCACATCGACCAGGGCGGGGCCGTTATCCTTTTTACCACCCTTGGCGCCCTTGGCTTCGTCGGGTTTGGCGTGGCAGCCGGCCAGCAGGGCCAGCGCGGTGCTGGCGAGGAGGAGCGGAGCCGTAGAAAAAAAACGCATACTGGGAGTAAGGTGATACGCAGCGGCCTGCGCCGCTTGGCGCGGGGAAGCCGGGTGGGAGGCAGTCAACAGCGAGCCCAAAGGTCGGGTTCAGTGCGCGGGCGCAATGACGCGCCGCCCGGCCCGCGGGTTGCGCCGCCGGCCCCGTATTTTTAGCCCATGAAGAAACCCGCCGCCCCGCCGCCCCCTACCCCCCCCGCCGCGCGCAACTACTTCGCCGATGTGCATGAGGTGGTGCGCCTGGTGCCGCCGGGCCGCGTCACGAGCTACGGGGCCATCGCGCACTACCTGGGCGCCCGGCACGGCTCGCGGGCCGTGGGCTACGCCCTCATGGCCGCCAACCTGGATGCCGCTACCCACCAAAAAGAGGCACCCGTGCCCGCCCACCGCGTCGTGAACCGGCTGGGGCAACTCACGGGGCGCCACCACTTCCCTACCCCCACCGCCATGCGGGAACGCCTCGAAGCCGAAGGCGTGCGCGTGGCAGACGATGTGGTGGTGGAGTTTAAGCAGCGCTACTGGGACCCGAGCGTGGAACTGGGTTAGCGAAGCAATAGAGCAAGTACCGGAGCAAACTTCACTCGCTTATCCGCTCAAAAATCGTTTGGTTCAGCACCGTTTCGTAGGTTAGGTACTGGCCGGCTACTTTGCGCTCGGCCACGGCGCAGATGTGCAGCACCAACCGACCCTGCGCGTCCAGGCCCACTTGGCTGACGCTGCCACCCGCTTTGGTTAGTCCATACACTAGCAGATAGCGGCCGCTTACTAGGGCATATTTTCGGTGACCTTGCCTTTTAAGTGGGGCACCCGCCGGGGCTGCCAATTGAGTTAGCTGCCCATCGGCTACCAGCAACTCATTCTGGCCATTATCTGCCTCTGGATGCGGTTGCAACTGCACGGTGCGGTATAGCTGCTTTTCCGCTACTACAGCCGAGTCGGTATACACGACGGTGCGCATTAATACGCTACGCCAGTGGCCTTGCAGCTGCTGCGGGTCAGCCACCCGCGTCAGGGTGTCGAGCTGGGCGTGGGGCATGGCCGCCGGCTGGCAATGCCAGTAGTGCACCCCGTCTTTAACAAAGCTCAGGCCTAGTTGCATGCGACGAATTTCCGGGGTCAGAAAGCGCCTGTACTGGGCGTAGTCATCGTCCCAGTGGGCAACATCGGGCCGGGGCAGCGTGGTGCAATAGGTAAGCGGCAGTGCGCTGGCGGCGGGCGGCGCGGTTTGCGCCCCGGCCACCGGGCTCGCTAGCAGGCCGCCCAGCGTGGCCAAGTAACTAAAAAAGCGCTTCATCGCGAAGGGATTGCCTGGTGGCTAGTTAACCCGCAATAATACTCCTTAACTCAGAAGTAAACTCGGCAGCACTCTAGGGCTCTTGCTTTGAGGTTAGGCCGCCCGCAGGTGGCAGCCCTTGTATTTACACGCTGAAATCGCACTAAAAAAAGGCTACTGGGAGACGGGCTCCCAGTAGCCTTTTGTAGCTGAAAATGCAGGCGTTACTTGTTGACCTTGATAGGGTCCGTGGCTATGTGTACATAAGTAACCTGCCAGGTTGCTCCTTCCTTGCGGGACAGAGTCATGTAAGAGCCGTGGCCCAAAGCACCTTTCGGAAGATTAGCCATCGGTTTGATGTCATAGGTGTAATAGCCAGTGTCGTAACCCATCGTGGCGTCGCTGCCCGACTGCAGGGGAGTAAGTTTTAAATTACTGGTGTTGTCAAATGTCCGCTTCAGCCAGGCAGTGCCCACCGAATCGCGGCCGCTTACCACAGCCTCCGTGTTGACGAGATAATGCACCTTCTTCGACAGACAGGCGGTGGCTTTGGCCAAATCCTGCTGCTTCAGCGCATCTGTAAGCTGTTGCGTTAAAGCGGCCATGCTGGCCGGCCCGGCCGCGGCGGGGCGGGTAGCGGCGGGCACGCGGGGGTTACCGGCGCCAAATGCCAGGAGCGTGGCCACGGCCAGGAGGGGTAGGGAGGTTTTCATATGCTGCTAGATGAGGAAGGTGAGTGACAAATCTAGCAGATAACCAAGTACTTAATTTGCTTAAAACAAGATAAAATTGTAAAAACGGGTAGAAATACCTACCTCGGTAGCGCTACTTACCTGCCACTGCTGGTGTGGCCAGCACCCCGGTGCTGGGGTTCAGCATTCATTCGGCCAGGGCTGTTCCAGGCGGCTTCGCTGCGCTGGCGTACCGGAGTAAGCGCGCGCGCCAGCCGATAATGCGCGGGTCGTTGCTCAGCTTCTTTTGTATTCCTTCGGGGTGCTCCCGGTCTGGCTGCGAAAAAAGCGGCTGAAGCTGCTTTGGTCGCTTTTGCCCAGTTTGTAGCTGATGTCGCTGATGGTCAGGTCAGTTTGTTTGAGCAGGGTCTTGGCTTCCAGCACCAGCATATCATCCAGAAAGCTTTGGGCCGATTTGCCGGTCACAGCCTTCACGCATTTGTTGAGGTGGTTGGGCGACACGGCCAGGTGGGCGGCGTAAGCAGCCACGGTTTGCAGCTCGTAGATGTGCTGGGGCAGGGCGTGCTTATACAGTTCCAGGATGCGGGCCGAGGCGTTCAGCACCGGCTTTTCCACCGGATTAGTGTGGCGCTTTAGTTCCGCAAACAAGGCCAGCAGGTAGGCCCGGATGATTTCCAACTTATCCGGCGCGTTGCTGTGGTATTCGGTTTCCAGGCGGTTCAGAATGGTGAGCGCCGCCGCGCGGGTGGCGGCGGGCACCGGCACCACCGGGTGCCCGGTGAACTGCAGAAAGGGCAGGGTTTGAAAATAGGCCAGCGGCACCACGTTCCTGAACACCGCCTCCAGGTCGAAGTGGCAGTAGAAGCCCGTTACGTCCGCACTCATAAACTCGTGCGTAGTAATATGATAGGCGGGCAGGAAGAAAAACGTGTCTTCCGCCACCGCGAAGGTATCGAGCCCCTTGCTGCGGCGGGTGTGGCCATTGGTCAGGAATATAAAATCGTGCACCGTTTTGCGGTGCGGCGGCAGCGGAAACTGCATGTGGCCGACGTATTCCTCCACCCGGTTGATGTGGAAAATGTCGTGTATCGGCAGGTTTTCCGGGTGCCAGTCAGACACGGCCAGGAAATGGTGCGCCGTCAGGCCGGCCGCCGTTAGCAAGGGGACTGGTTCTATTTTCATGCGCGCACGGGCTTCAAAGCAAGCATTGAGGCAGATAATTATGGGCGGGGGCTGAATTCGTATATCGTACCGTGGACGCTGCCGACGCGCGGACTCGCAGAGTCCACGCTACAGTATCCGCGCCCGGTTTACACGCGCTCCAATATCACGGCGTAGCCCTGGCCCACGCCTACGCACATGGTAGCCAGGGCGTAGCGCTGGTGCTGGCGGTGCAGCTCGAGGGCGGCGGTGTGCAGCAGGCGGGTGCCGCTCATGCCCAGCGGGTGGCCCAGGGCAATGGCCCCGCCGTTGGGGTTAAGGCGCGGGTCGTCGTCGGCCAGGCCCCAGGCGCGGGTGCAGGCCAGCGCCTGCGCGGCAAAGGCTTCGTTGAGCTCGATAATATCGATGTCGGCCAGCGTGAGGCCGGCTTTGGCCAGGGCCTTGTTGGTGGCCGTTACCGGCCCGATGCCCATGATGCGCGGCTCGACGCCCACCACCGCCGAACTGACGATGCGGGCCAGCGGCTGGAGGCCGTACTGGGCTACGGCCGCACTTGAGGCCACCAGCATGGCCGCCGCGCCATCGTTGAGGCCCGAGGCGTTGCCGGCCGTTACGCTGCCGTCTTTCTTGAAAGCCGGGCGCAATTTGGCCAGGCCTTCGGGGGTAGTGTCGGCTTTGATAAACTCATCCTGGTCAAATACTTGCGCCGGGCCTTTCTTCTGCGGAATTTCTACCGGTACGATTTCCTGGGCCAGCCGGCCGCTGGCGCGGGCGGCCGTAGCCTTGCGCTGCGACCAGGCGGCAAACTGGTCCTGGTCCTCGCGGCTGATGCCGTACTGGGCCACCAGGTTTTCGGCGGTCATGCCCATGGGGTCGGTGCCATAAGCAGCCTGCATGGCGGGGTTCACGAAGCGCCAGCCGAAGCTGGAATCAGCCATCTGGGCATCGGTGCCGAAGCCTTTGCTGGGCTTCGACATAACGAGCGGGGCACGGGTCATGTGCTCGACACCTCCGGCCACCAGCACGTCGGCATCGCCGGTCTGGATGGCGCGGTGCGCCTGAATAACGGCCGACATCCCGCTGGCGCAGAGGCGGTTCACGGTTTCGCCGGGCACGGTCACGGGCAGGCCGGCCAGCAGGGCAGCCATGCGGGCCACGTTGCGGTTGTCTTCGCCGGCCTGGTTGTGGCAGCCCAGAATCACGTCGTCCACGGCGGCGGGGGGTAGCTCGGGGTGCCGGGCCATCAGCGCCCGAATGGGGAGGGCCGCCAGGTCGTCGGCCCGCACCGCTGCTAGCGTGCCGCCGAAGCTGCCAATGGGCGTGCGCACCGCATCAATGATATAGGAATCAGGCATATAACTAAGAAAAATGCGTAAAAAGCTAGCTGGCAGGCGCCGCCTCCGTAGGCGGGCCACCTTTTAGCCGCTTCATGAACTCGCCGAAGGCTGGCCGTAACTCCGTGAACAGCGGGTGCTCGCGGTTCTTGAGCATCACTTCGCCGAATAGTTTCAGGCCGATAGCAAACTCCGTTGCCTGGCCCGGCGTGGTGAACAGCTGCCGCGCTTCGAGCCTGTCGGCAATCTGAAGAATATCGTCATGGTTGTCGAATTCCAGCTCCAGGGGCGGGTGCGTGGGCTGGTCGGGCGCGGCCGGGGCTAGGTGCTCAAGGCGCAGGCGGTAGTGGTGGGCACGTTTGGCCATGGTTGTTACTGTTGGTTGGTCGTTGCTTGTTAATTAATAGCTTAGTACGTCATGCAGACCGGAGGGAAGCATCTCGCATGGGGTAGTAACTCAATCGGTTAACAGCATTGATTACTGCTGCACGCGAGATGCTTCCCTTCGGTCTGCATGACGTTCTTGGTGAGTTGCTCAACCCACAGCCTCCACTCCAACCAGCTCCCCCAGCTTCTCCACAAACGGCGCGGCCGTGTTGGCTC
>CAZZWL010000049.1:0-30169 GCA_964657755.1 uncultured Rhodanobacter sp. | reverse complement strand
TCGCACTTCCTCGATGGTCGCGCCGGGCATCAGCTCGATGAGGGTTAGTTGGCCACCTTCGTAATTAAACACCGCCAAGTCGGTGATAATCAAATCGACTACGTCGTGGGCGGTGAAGGGCAGGGTGCAATCGGGAACGATTTTGGAGGTGCCGTCGGGGTCGGCGTGGGTGAGGGTGATGATGAGCTTGCGGGCCCCGGCGGCCAGGTCCATGGCGCCGCCCACGCCCAGCAGGGGCTTGCCGGGCACGGCCCAGTTGGCGAGGTTGGCGTGGCTGTCCACTTCGAGGCCGCCCATGATGGCCACATCGACGTGCCCGCCCCGAATCATGCCGAACGAGTCGGCGCTGTCGAAATACGAGCTGCCGGGCAGGGCCGTGACGGGCATTTTGCCGGCGTTCACGGGGTAGTCGAGGGCCCCGCCGCCGTCGGTGGGGGCGGGGCCAACGCCCAGCATCCCGTTTTCGGTGTGCAGGATGATGCCGTCTTCGGGCTTGATGAGGTCGGCCACCAGCGTGGGGATGCCGATGCCCAGGTTCACCACGTCGCCTTTTTGCAGCTCCTGGAAGGCGCGGCGGGCCATGTGCAGGCGGCCGGGGCTGGGGGCCCTACCCCCCCCGGTGCTGGCCGAGGTGCCCAGGTCGGCGAGCGTGACGGTGGCCTGCACCAGGAAATCGACGTAGCAGCCGGGGGTGTGGATGTGGTTGGGGTCGAGGGTGCCCACGGGCACGATTTCCTCTACTTCGGCCACCACCAAATCGGCGGCCGTGGCCATGGCCCGGTTGAAATTCTGCTCGGTGAGGCGGTAGGTGAGGTTGCCGGCCGTGTCGGCCCGCCAGGCCCGCACGAAGGCCACGTTGCCCCGAATGCCCTCGATGAACACCTGCTCCTGGCCCTTAATTACCATCGTGGGCCGGCCTTCGGCGATGAGCGTGCCCGCTGAGGTAGGCGTGTAGAAGCCGCCGATGCCTGCGCCGCCCGCCCGCAGAGCCTCGGCCAGGGTGCCCTGGGGCAGCAGCTCGTATTCCACTTGCCCGCTTTGGGCGGCCTTTACGGCATCGGGGTTGCTGGTGAAGAAGGAGCCGACCATCTTGCGCAGCTGGCCGTTGCGCAGCAACCGGCCGCCGCCCAGGCCCGGCTCGCCCACGTTGTTGCCCACGAAGGTGAGGCCCGTGGTACCGGTTTCGGCCAGCGCGTTGAGCAGGTGCACGGGGTTGCCGGTCATGCCGAAGCCGCCGCCGAGCAGCACGTCGCCGTCTTTTACTTTGGCCGCGGCTTCGGCGGCCGTTATCTGGGGTACTTGCTTCATACAGGGTGCGAAATAGGCTGCGGTTGGGGAGCGGCGGCGGCGCGCTGGGCGGCGATGCCCACGTAGTTTTCGGCCACGACTTGCGAGGCCGCTGCGCTGGTGGTGAGCAGGTTGAAGCGCGAATCCTGCAAGTGCTGGTCGAAGGCCGACTTTTCGGGGTTGAGGTGCAGCAGCTCGGTCATGTAGTTCGAGAATTCCTGCACCCGCCACACCCGGCGCACGCAGGCGGCGGAGTAGTCGCGCAGGCCGGCCGGGTCGCCGGCCTGGTACCAGTCGCGCAGGGCCTCAAACAGCGTTTTGGTGTCGGCTACGGCCATGTTGAGGCCCTTGCCGCCGGTGGGCGGCACGATGTGGGCCGCGTCGCCGGCCAGAAACAGGCGCTCGTACTGCATGGGCTCGGTCACGAAGGAGCGCATGGGCGTGATGGTTTTTTCCAGAATCGGGCCCTCGTGCAGCGTCCAGCCGGGGGTGCCCAGGCGCAGGTGCAACTCCTCCCAGATGCGGGCATCGGGCCAGTCCTCCACGGTGTCGGTCACGGCGCACTGCACGTAGAGGCGGCTGCGGGTGGGGCTGCGCATGGAATGGAGCGCAAAACCCCGCTCGTGGAAGGCGTAAATCAGCTCGTCGGTGCTGGGCGGCACCTCCGCGATGATGCCTAGCCAGCAGTAGGGGTACACCTTGTCGTAGGTTTTGAAGAACCCCGTCGGGGCCGCCTGCCGGGCCACCCCGTGGAAGCCGTCGCAGCCGGCCACGAAGTCGCAGGCCAGCGTGCGGGCCTCGCCCTGGTGGGTGTAGTGGATGACCGGGGCCCCGGTATCCAGGCCGTCGATGGCGGTGACTTCAGCCTCGAAGAGCAGGGGTAGGCCCTGGTCTAAGCGTTGGGCGATGAGGTCTTTTACGACCTCGGTCTGGGCGTAAATCGTGATGCGGGCCCCGCCCGTGAGCTCGGCCAGGGCCACGCGGTGGCGGCGGCCGTTGTAGTTCAGCAGCACCCCGTCGTGGATGAGGCCCTCGCGGTCGAGGCGGTCGGTGGCCCCGGCTTGGCGCAGCAGGTCCACGGTGCCCTGCTCCAGCAGGCCGGCCCGCTGGCGGGCTTCCACGCGGGCGCGGGGCCGGCTCTCGAACACCACGGCTTCGATGCCCTGGCGGTGCAGCAGCTGGGCCAGCAGCAGCCCGGCCGGCCCTCCGCCCACGATGCCCACCTGGGTGCGGACCGGAATTTCCTGGTTGTTATTCATAACGCAATCAGGGCTTATCGTCCAGTAAGGCAAAGACTTGCGCAGCGGCATGGTAGGCCGCGTTGGCCGCCGGCAGGCCGCAGTAGATGCCACTTTGCAGCAGCACTTCCTTGATTTCGTCCACCGTCACGCCGTTATTAAGGGCGGCCCGCACGTGCATTTTGAACTCGTCTTCGCGGTTCAGGGCCACTAGCATGGCCAGGGTGATGAGGCTGCGCTCGCGGCGGGCCAGGCCCGGCCGAGTCCACACCTCGCCCCAGGCGTAGCGGGTGATGAAGTGCTGGAAGTCGCCGTTGAAGTCGGTGACGCCGGCCGTGGCGCGGTCCACGTGGGCATCGCCGAGCACCTGGCGGCGCACCGCCATGCCGGCATCGTATGTTTCGTCTGGGGTCATGGGCGGGATTTTTAAGAGGTTATGGGTTAGCAGATTAATATTCGGGTCGTCATGCTGAGCGCAACGAAGTGGAGTTGAAGCATCTCTACCGCTTCGTTGCAAAGGCATTGTTTACTGCTGCGGTAGAGATGCTTCGGCTCCACTTCGTTGCGCTCAGCATGACGACCTTTGTATTTGTTTAATTAATTGGCTATCAATGCATAAAAAACCGCAGCAGGGCCCCGGTGAACATGGGCGCGGCCTCCACGTTGGCCAGGTGGGCGGCGGGTAGGGGCAGCAGGTGGGCGCGGGGGATATGGGTTTCCAGGAATTCGCCATCGGCTACGGTGGTCACGGCGTCTTCAGTGCCGGCCAGCACGTAGGTGGGCACCGCGATGCGGCGCACATCCTGCCAGAAATCGGCGTCGCGCACAGCGGCGCAGCACGCCGCGTAGCCAGCCGGGGGCGTGGCTTTGAATGCATCGAGGATGCGCTGCACGGCCTCGGGCTGCGCCTGCCGGAACTTCGGCGTGAACCAGCGTTCGGCCGTGGCGTCGGTCAGGGCCCCCAGGCCCTCGTGCGCCACTTGGGCGATGCGGGCGTTCCAGCCCTCGGCGGTACCGATTTTGGCGGCCGTGTTGCTGATTACCAGCTTGCGCAGCCGCTCTGGTGCGTTGGCCCCCAGCCACTGGCCCACCAGCCCACCCAGCGAGAGGCCGCAGAAATGGGCCTGCGCGATGCCCAAGCCGTCGAGCAGCGCCAGCACGTCGCGGCCCAGCATTTCCACCGAGTAGGGCCCCGGCGGCACGGCGCTTTGGCCGTGGCCCCGGCCGTCGTAGCGCAGCACCCGGAAGTGCTGGCTGAGGGCCGGTACCTGCGCATCCCACATCGTATGGTCGGTGCCCAGCGAGTTGGACAGCACGAGCACCGGCGCAGCTTCGGGGCCGTCCAGGGTGTAGAATAAAGGACCGTCGGGCAGGGGGAGCAAGGGCATCTGAAAGCGTTAAATAGAAGCGGCGGAAGCGTGAAAACGGGCCAGCACCTGGTCGGTTAAATGCTGGCTGAGGCCGGTGGCGTGGGCCGGGTCGAAGAGGGCCGTCAGCGCCGCATCGCTTAGGTGCTGAGTTACTTGCGGCTGCTGGCGTAGGTAGGCTTGCAGGGGCTGGCCCTGGCGCGGGGCCTCGCGGCTAGCGGCTTCGATGAGCTGGTGGGCGGCGGCCTTGCCCAGGTGCGGCGTAAGGGCGGCCGTCACGTCTTCGGCGAAAACCAGGCCCTGGGTCAGGTCCAGGTTCTGGCGCATGCGCTCGGTATCCACTTCGAGGCCGCTCACCAGGTCGTGGGCGTGCGTGAGGGCGGCGGCCACCAGGCTGCACAGCGCGGGCAGCGCGTCCCATTCGGCGTGCCAGGCCCCGGCGGCGCGCTCGTGCTCGTGCTGGGGCAATGCCGCCAGCAGCTGGCCCACCAGCGCGGGCGTGCGCCCGGCAATGGCCACCAAAAACGTGGCCGCCACCGGGTTGCGCTTGTGCGGCATGGCCGACGAGCCGCCCTTGCCCGCCGCCGCCGACTCGCGCACCTCGCCCACCTCGGTTTGCATGAGCAGCACCACGTCGTGGCCCAGCTTGCCCAGGGTGCCGGCCACGATGCCCAGCGCGGCGGCTAGCTCCACCAGCCGGTCGCGCTGCCCGTGCCAGGGCACTAGCGGCGCGGAGAGTTGCAGCTCGCCGGCCAGGTGGGCGGCCACGGCCGGCCCCTGCTCACCCAGGGTCGCCAGCGTGCCCACGGCCCCGCCAAATTGCAGCACCAGCGCCTCGGCCCGCAGCTGGGCCAGCCGCTCGCGGGCCCGCAGCAGCGCGTCGAGCCAGCCGGCCACTTTGTAGCCGAAGGTGATGGGCCGGGCCTGTTGCAGCAGCGTGCGGCCCATCATCAGGGTATCGCGGTGCGCGGTAGCCAGCGCGGCCAGGGCCCCCAGCAACTCGTGCAGCTGGCCGTCGGTAAAGGCCAGAGCGCTTTGCAGTTGCAGCATCAGCGCGGTATCGAGCACGTCCTGGCTGGTGGCCCCGAAGTGGACGTATTTGGCCGCTTCGGCATCGTGCTGCGCCACGCGCTGCGTGAGCATTTTTACCAGCGGAATGGCCGGGTTGCCGGCCAACAGGGTTTGCCGGGCCAGGGCTGCCACGTCCCAATCCAGCTGCTGGCATCCGGCGGCAATGGCCGCCGCCGCCGCTGCTGGCAGCAGGCCCACCGCAGCCTCGGCCTGTGCCAACGCCTCCTCAAACCGCAGCATGGCCCGCACCTGCGCCTCAGCCGTGAACAGGCCTTCTATGGTGGCGTTGGTGAAGAGGAGGTGGGAAAGGCCGGGCATGGAGTGGGTGGGATTATCGGCCTGGCAGGAACCTCACTCCCTAGCCCCCGAAAAATGCTTGATGCGCATTTCCAAAAAAGAGGGGGGACTAGTTTTTAGTTCTAGTTTCTAGAAGTTTAGAACTAAGGCTAGTTCCCCCTCTTTTTTCGGACTTCGCGCTTGAAGCGAACCGGGGCTAGGGGGTGAGGTTCCTGCCAGAACGTCAACTGTTACAAGTCAAAAAACACGGTTTCGTCTTCGCCCTGCAACCGAATATCAAAATGATAGCTGGGCCGGCTGAGGCTCGTTACAGCTTGCGCCAGCAGCGTTTCGCGGCGCTCGGGCGGCACGGCGTTCAGCAGCTCGTCGTGGGCGTTGGCGGCGGTTTCATCCGAGAAATAAAGCCGCGTGTGCAGGGCCCGCAGCGAGCCGCGCATGAACAGCGTCACGTTGATGTGCGGGGCCTGCCCGGTGGCCGGGGCCCCCGGCTTGATGGTTTCGAACTGGAACCGGGCCCCCGCCTGCGTGCCCGTGCCCACCCGCCCGAAGCCCGTGAACTCGCTGCCATCGTCGTCTTTCGGGCTGAGGGGCGCGGTGCGGTAGTGGCCCTGCGCATCGGCCTGCCACAGCTCCACCACGGCATCGGGCACGGGCGCGCCCTGGCCATCCAGCACCCTGCCGGTGAGGAGTATGTGCTCGCCGGGCGTGGCGGGGCCGAGCAGGGCGTGGTGCACGATGCTGTCGTAGGGGTAGCCGTACTGCGCGGCCGTGAGGCTGTAAGCGAAGAAGGGCCCCACGGTTTGCGAGGGGGTTTGGCGGAGGCGCTCCATTATTCGAACGGGGTTTGGTGGCGGCCGCTCAGCACGATGTCGAACTGGTAGGCCAGGGCAAATTCGGCCTCCGTCCAGTCCATGCGGAACTTGGCAATGAGCAGCTCGCGGGCGTGCCGGGGCACCGATTGGAAGATGGGGTCGAACTCGAACAGCGGGTCGCCGGGGAAGTACATCTGCGTCACCAGGCGCTGTTCGAGCTGGTGGCCCAGCACCGAGAAATGGATGTGGTTGGGCCGCCAGGCGTTGTAGTGGTTACCCCAGGGGTAGGCCCCCGGCTTGATGGTGTAGAACGAATACCGCCCTTCCTTATCGGTCAGCACACGCCCGCCGCCCAGGAAATTGGGGTCGAGCGGCGCATCGTGGATTTCGGCGCGGTGCACGTAGCGCCCGGCGGCGTTGGCCTGCCAGATTTCGAGCAGCACGTTGGGCAACGGCCGGCCGCTCTCGTCCAACACCCGCCCCATCACCTTGATGCGCTCGCCGATGGGCTCGCCGTTTACGCGGGCGTTCTTGGTCAGGTCGTTATCATATTTTTGCAGTACCGACTCGCCGAACACTGGCAGGCTCAGGTCCTTTATCAGCTCGCGTACGGGCATCAGCGGCCGGGTAGGACTGCGCAAAATGGTCGACTTGTACTCGGGGTACAGGTGCGGGGGCTGGGTGTCAAAATTCAGGGTTTCCATGTCAGCCTTGCGTTGTTAGCACCTGTGGGACGGTACGCAGCAAAAGTAGCCGCCCTCAACTGCGAGGGCCTTAGAGATATTCGCTAAGTTGTTGGATAAATCAAACCTACCTTCGTCTGCTTGCCGGGGAGTAGTGCAGGCTTCGCGCCGATAACGCTGCTCTGCTCGCTGCCAGGGCGTTGCCCGATCCGCCCACCGCTGCCGCCCGCTCGCCGTCGCCCCACTTTCTCCATGCCCACCATCCTCAACTTCAACGGCCTGTACGGCGACAGCGGCCCGGCCGTACTGCCCGACTTTGTACATTGTGAGTCGCTCGAAATTCGTAGCCAGCAGTACGATTGGGC
The DNA here is from genome assembly GCA_964657755.1 of uncultured Rhodanobacter sp. Lineage (GTDB taxonomy): Bacteria > Bacteroidota > Bacteroidia > Cytophagales > Hymenobacteraceae > Hymenobacter. The sequence goes on along the minus strand of CAZZWL010000049.1, from coordinate 23,049 downwards.
CATTCCGACGCACGTGCACGCCTATTTGTTTCAGGTGTTTTGCATTGAGGAAGGGGAGGGCCAGCTGCTGGTTGAGCAGCGGAAACTGGCCTTCGCCGGGCCGTGCTTTTTGGTCATTCCCGAAAATACCTTGCACGGGTTTGCCTTCGCGGCCGGGGCGCAGGGCACCGTCCTCACCCTGTCCGCGTCTTACGTTGAAAAGCTGTTCGGCACGTCGTCGCCCGTTCGGCGCGAGTTGGACAAGTTGCACATCTTACCCGCCGCCAACGACCTGGTCCTGTTCGCCGATGGCCTGCAAGCCGTCGATAAAATCCGGGCGGAGCTGTTCGGGGGCCTGCCCGAGCGCGAGGCGATGGTGCAGGCGCTGTTTACCGTGCTGTTCACCACGGTTTTCCGCCTGGCCTACCAGCACAGCGCGCACGGCCTGGTGCAGCAGCACCGCAGCCTGGTCCTGTTCCAGGCATTCCTGAAACGCATCCGGGAAGCCCGCCGGCCCCAGAAAACCATTGCCGCCTACGCCGCCGAGCTGGGCATCACGCCCGTGCACCTGAACCGGGTGTGCCAGGCGGTGGCCCAAAAAACGGCGGTGCGGGTGGTGCAGGGCTACTTTGTGGCCGAGGCCCAAAACTACCTGGCGCACACCTCGCTCGGCATTTCGGAAGTGGCCTACGCGCTCAATTTCGAAGACCCTGCCTACTTCTCCCGGCTTTTCAGGCAGCACACCGGCCAGGCCCCTAAGCAGTTTAGGCAGGCGCGCGGGGCCGCGCCGGTCACGCTGCGGTAGTTCCCGCTCACCGGGCTGCTTGGCTGCTTCAAGCGGTGACTAGGCCACGACCAGCTCGCCCAGCCGGGCGGCGCGCCGGCTGGCTACCAGCGACGAGAGCAAGCCCGTGGCCGCGCCCACCACGGCCGCAATCCCAATCACCAGGCCCCGGGCAAACTGCGTGTTATCAGCAGCAGCCTGCACGGCCAGCAGCACGGCCAGTGCGGGCACGGCAAACAGCAGACCTATCCCTACCCCCTCGCCCAGGGCCCTGGCGAACCAGCGCGTGGCGGGGGGCAGGGGCGGAAACAGCAAGCCGGCCTTGCGCTGGGCCGTCATCACGCCGAAAGTGACGAGGGTGGTTATCAGCGCCGACATAAACACGCCCGGCACCAGCACCGAGAGCAGGTTGGGCGTGGGGCCCTTGAGGTTGACCAGCGGGCTGCCGAGCAGCAGCGCCCCCGGAATGACCGTGTTGGCCACCAGGTTGCCGATGGTCGACTTCAGGGCGTTGGCCCGGATGAACTGCTTCATGGCGAGGGTGCTAGGCATTTAGCCGATGATGATTTTTTCGCGGGTGTAGAGGAAGAACGACTGCGAGAAGTTGATGAGCGGGGTTTCGCCGCCGGCGTGTTGCATCAGCCCCGCCTCGTAGGCCCGGAAGTGCGGCAGCGCGGCTTCGTCGTCGAGCCACAGGCTGGCGATGCCGTCGTAGCTAGCCCCCGCGCCCGCCCCAAAATGCTGGTTGGCGGGGCCGGGCGGCGGCAGCGGCCGCGTTTGCACGTAGCGGCGCAGGGCCCCGGCCACGGCGGGGTGCTCCGCCAGAATGGCCGCGTGCGCCGCTCCCCAGCGGGCATGAAAGTCGTCCTCGCTCACGCCATCGGCCTTTTTGAGGTAGTGCATCACCTTCACCGTGCCCGTGCCCGTGCCGGGCTGCGGCACCGGCATTTCCAACTCGGTGGTGAATAGGTTGAGGACGACGCTGGCGAAGTCGTTGAAGTGCCGGCCGTCGGGCCGGACGACGTTCTTCACGTAGTCCGACTCCCCGTTGGCCTTCATGGCCTGGGGCGAGTCGAAGTACAGCTCCGTCACGAAGTCGCGTCCGAAATTCTGCTGGTATTCCGCGTCGGTGCTGGCCCCAAAGGCCGCGTCGAAGGCGTGGCTCTGCACGTAGCGCAGTACGCCGGGTGGGCCTTTGCGGGCTAGCTCACCGTGCACGTGCTCCACGTAGTCTACGCATTCCTGATGGGTTTGGCCGGGGCGGCGGCGCACGGCTACCATTTGCTTAATCATGAGAAAAACTATTTTTATTTTATTGAAAGTAAGTTATTTATGCCAGAGCCGTGTCCGCCACGGGCGCGCGAGTCGCCAGCAGCTGCAAGGCATTTTCGCCGGCAATGCGGCCGGTGTTCACCGCGAAGCCCATCGAGTTGCCGGGCATGATGAATACGTAGCTGTCGCCGTAGATGGCGCAGGCGTCAGTGCCGGCTGCAAACAGGCCCGGAATCGGCCGCCAGTCGGTGCCGATGACCTCGGTTTTGTGGTTGATTTTGATGCCGCCCGTGCTGCCGTAGGCGCTGGGGTAGTGGCGGGCCGCGTAGTACTTGGGGCCCTCGATGGGCCGCAGGTACGCGTGGTCTTTGTTGAACAGCTCGTCGTAGCCGCGGGCGCACGACGCGTTATAGGTTGCCACAGTTTCGCGCAGGCCCGCCGGGTCGATGCCGGTTTGGGCGGCGAGGTCGTCGAGCGAGGCGGCCACGAAAAAGTGGGGGTAGTCCTTGGCCAGCAGGCCGGCAATGGCGCCCTCGGGGTTGTCGAGCTTCGTGACCGGAAACACCCGGTTGCGGAAGTCGAAATCCACGGCCATTTGGGCCAGAATAGCCGAGTCGAAAATCAGCAGCCCGGTCCGGTCTTTTTGGCGGGCCAGGGCGTTGGCCGTGAACGTGACGTTGGGCATAATGGCCTCGTTCACAAACCGCTCGCCCAGCAGGTTCACGAACAAGTGGGGCTGGCGGCAGGCCTCGTGCAGCGGCGGCGGAATGCTCAGGTTGTCGGGCATGCCGTAAATCATTTCCATGCTCATCTCAGTGGCGGCCGCGCCGGCCTCCCAGGCCATGCGGATGCCGTCGCCGGTGATGCCAGGGATGCGGAACGGGAACATGTCCTGGCCCAGGGTGTAACCGGCGTATTCCTGCACCATCGCCGGGCTGTTGCCAAAGCCGCCAGTGGCAATGATGACGGCCGCCGCGTGGGCGTTAATGTATTCGCCGTCTTTGTTTTGAGCCAACACGCCCACCACCCGCTCGCCGTCTTTTACGATACGGCGAGCGGGCGTTTCGAGCAGAATTTGCACGCCCAGGGCCCGCGCCTGCTCGGCCAGGATGCTCGTCATGGTACCCGCCGCGCCGGGGCCGGCCACGCCGGAGGGCGGCTTCACCAGGTGCCAGGTGGGGTAGGCGCTCGGGAAGTACGAGGCCGGCTCCAGAAACTCCACGCCCAGCGCCTCCAGCCAGTGAATGGTGTCGCCCGACTTGTTGAGGTAGGCCCGCACCAGCTGCGCATCGACTCGCCAGTGGGTATAGTCCATGAACACCTCAAAGGCCTTGTCCTTAGTGGGTTGGAACTGCCGCAGCCGGGTGTGGCGGCTCTCGATGCCCAGGGGGCCCATGCCCCGGTTGGCCGTGCCGCCGGTGATGGCCTCCTTTTCAAAAACCAGCACCGAGGCCCCGCCCTGCGCCGCCGCGATGGCCGTACACAGGCCCGCCGCGCCCCCAGCAATTACGATTACGTCGGCTTGAAGCGTTTGCATAGGGGTAGGGTAATTTTTGGTTAGTCATGAACTCACTAGAACGTCATGCCGAGCGCAGCGCAGCCGAAGCATCTCTACCGCTTCGTTGCAATGGCATTGTTTACTGCTGCGGTAGAGATGCTTCGGCTGCGCTCAGCATGACAGCCTAATAATTTATTAAACAGTACATTAAAACCGATAAACCGCTGACAAAAAGTACGCCCGCGGCTGAATGGGCACGATGCTGTGCACGGCGTTGGGGTTGGCCGCCACCTGGGCCTTGGTCAGGTTTTGGGGGCTGAACGACTCCAGGATGCTGCCCGGCGACGACGAGCCCATGATGCCCAGCACGTCGAAGATATTGTTGACGTTCAGGGCCATCGAGATTTTTTTGGTGAAGCTGTAGCCGGCTGCGGCGTCGAACTGGCTGAAGGCGGGCAGGTAGTAGGCGTTGCCCTGGTTGGCCTGGCGGTCGCCGAGGTATTTCCACTGCACCAGGGCGTAGAACTTGCCCACCGAGTAGGTGGGGGTCAGGGTGATGATGACGCTGGGGTTGTTTTCGGCCTTGTTGCCGCTGTAGTCCACCACCACGTCGTCGGCGCGGCCGTTGGCGCCCACGTTGTAGGTTTTCCAGGTCGGGTACTTGGCGCTCTGCACCGTCACGGCGCCCCGGATGTTGAGGCTGCGAAAGGGCGTGTAGTCGCCTTCCAGCTCTACCCCAAAGGTTTGCACCTTGTTGTAGAAAATGGGCGTGTAGTAGAGCTGGTTGTTCTCGTCGTTGGCCAGCGTGGTGGTGCCCACGTTGCTGAGCAGGCTGTAGAAGGGCGTCAGGGCCAGGCTCAACGCGTTGGTTTTCACCTTATAGCCCAGCTCCACCTGGTTGATGTTCTGGTTTTGCGGGTCGTTGCCGTTGGCGATGTCGCTGGTCTGGTAGGTTTGGTAGAACGACAGGTCCGGCGACTTCTGCCCGCGGGTGTAGCGCACGTACAGGGCGTTGCGGTCGTTGATTTTGTAGTTCAGGCCCGCCGAGTACGAGAAGGTGTTGAGCTGCTTGTCAAAGGCCACGTTGTTTTGGCCCAGCACCCCGTAGTAGTTGTCGTAGATGGTGAGCGGGTTGCCGTTCACGCCCCCGAAGTTGGGGTCGCCGGTGGGGTTGGCCGGCACGGTGCGGAAGTTGGTGCCCTTGAGGCTGATGTGCTCGAAGCGCACGCCGTAATCGAGGCTTAGCTGCTCGCCAAAATTAAGCGTATTGCCTAGGAAGCCAGCAATTTGATTGTTCTGGTAATCGTAGTTGCCGTAGCCAAACGAGCCGCCCAGCTTGAGGTAGCCCGTGCCCGGCTGCGACACCTGGTACACGGGGCCTACCCCCGGCCCCGGACCGCCCATCGCCCCGCCCGTGTGCTGAAACGTCACGTCCACCAAATCGGCGCGGCTGCCGATTTGAGAGAGGCCCAGCACCGCGCCCAGCATCTCGGGCGAGCCCACGATGTGGCTGTTGCTGTAGAAGATACCCGCGTTGATGCTGCCGTTGGCCAGGCGCTTGCTCAGCGTGAGCTGGTCCACGAACTCGTTGAGCTTGGTCTGGCTTTTCAGCGAGCCGCTGTAGCGCAAGGCATTGGGCACGGGGCCGTTGAGGGTCGAGTTGAGCACGGTGCTGGTGGGCATCAGCGTGCCGGCCGGGGCCCCCGGCACCTGCGCGAAGCCCTGCTGCACCTGCGCCAGTACGGCGCCGGTGCCGCGGTCGCGGTACGTCACCAGGCCCGGCCCCAGGTTCAGCGAGCCCGTGAACACGCCCGTCACGAAGTCGTTGAGGTAGGTGAAGTTGGTGGCGATGTTGGTGTCGATGTCCAGGTTTTTGATGCTGTACTTGCCGTTGTTGGTCAGCGTCCAGGTGTCGCTCAGGTCGTAATTAAAGCTCAGGCCGGCCGTGAAGTCGCGGGAGTGGGCCAGGTTTTTGGGGTCGAAGGTGGTCAGGTTGGTGGCCGAGCCGTTCGGTATCTGGGTGCTCACGCCGGTGAGCAGGTAGGAGTCGGTTTTCTCCACGCCGGGGGCCAGCCGGATGTCGCCGTTAAAGCCCTGGCCCACCAGCGGCACCGTTACGCCGTTGTGGTCGTCCAAGTACTTGGTGTAGAAGCGAATGTAGCCTTTTTCAAAAGCCTTGGTGAGGTTGAATTTCACCTGCCCGCCCTCGTTGAAGGGGTAGCCCGCGTAGCGCGCCCCATTGGCGTAGCGGTAGAAGCCGCCCACGTTGTAGCTCAGGCCCTTGTCGCCGATTTTGTCGCCGTAGTTCACGTCGGCGCGGTAGTAGGGCTGCTTGCCGTTGCCCTCCAGGCCGTAGCGCAGGCGCACCTCGTTCTGGCCTTCGGTCACGCCGGTTTTGGTCAGGAAGTTGAAGATGCCGCCCGGCGCGTTGGCGCTCGTAATGCTGGACGTGCCGCCCCGCACCGCCTCCAGGCGCTGAATGGTGGCATCGTTGCGGAAGAAGTAGTCGGGCGAAATCGTGCCGCTCGACACCGCCGTCACCGGCAGCCCGTCCTCTTGCAGCGACACGTAATAATAGCCGTTAGTAGGGTCGGCCAGCGAGCCCACCGAGTTGGCCGACACCCCGCGCGAGTACACCACGTTGTGCACCTCCCCGGCCGACGTGTTCACGTACACGCCCGGCACGTTCTTGAGCAGGTCGGCCGCGCTCTGGGGCACCAGCCGGTCTATCTGCTTGGCATTCAAGGTCGAAATGGCCACCGACGATTCCATGCGCGTCCGTTTGTCGAACACGCCGGTCACGATAACCTCGTCGAGGCTCTTGGTGTCTTCCTGAAGCATTACGGCCACGTTTTCCGCGCTGGGCACGGTCACGCGCTGGGTTTGGGTCAGGGCCCCCACGTAGGACACGCGCAGCGTGTAGCTGCCGTTGGGCACGTTGTTAATCAAAAACGTGCCATCAGCGTTGGTCGAAGCGCCGGCCTTGGTTTCTTCCACCACCACCGTAGCCCCAATTTGGGGCCCCCCTTTGATGTCGGTTATTCTCCCCGAAATCTGCCCGGTTTGGGCGAAGGCCGTGGTTGTTGCCAGCACCAGCAGGGCCAGCGTCGCAAACCAGCGCAACGGGCATGTGAGTAAGTGAAGTTTCATGTTAACAAAGAGTTGTGGTGGGAAAAGCAAGTAGGCAGGCGCTCGAAAAACCCCAACGGGGCATCCTGGACGAGGCAAAGCAGCCGTGCGCGCGGCCGGGCCAAAGGCCGCCGCGTAGCGTAGTGGTATAGCAAAAGGGTGGGTAAGCGCCCTCGTCAGGTGTCAGGCAAAAGCCCCGCCGTCCACCGCCAGCGCGTGGCCGGTGATGAAGCTCGACTGCCCCGAGCACAGCCACAGGGCTACGTCGGCTACTTCGTCGGGCCGCCCCAGGCGCTTAAGGGCCGCCTGGGCCGAGAAGCGCGCCAGCGCCTCGGGGTTGTGGCGCAGGTTCAGGCGGCCGTCCATAATCATGGGCGTTTCGATGCCGGTGGGGCACAGCGCATTCACCCGGATGCCATGGGTAGCGTACTCAAGAGCCGCCGTTTTGGTGAGGCCCACCACGCCGTGCTTGGTGGCGCAGTAGGCTACGTTGTTCACGTGCCCGTGCAGGCCCGCCGCCGAGGCCACGTTTACGATGGTGCCGCTGCCCTGGGGCCCCATCACGGCCAGCTCTTCCTGCACGCAGTACCAGGTGCCGGTGAGGTTCACGGCCAGCACGTTGGCCCAAGCATCTTCGGGGTACTCGCCGGTTGGGGCGTTCACGCCGCCCGTGATGCCGGCGTTGTTCACGGCGCAATCGAGCCGACCAAACTGGCTGATGGCCAGGGCCACCATTGCCTTCACATCGGCCCGGCTGGCAATGTCGGTGCGGATAAAAACGGCCTCGCCGCCGCCAGCTTCAATCTGCTGCACGGTGGCCTGCCCGCCGGCCTCATCCACGTCGGCCACCACTACCTGCCCGCCCTCGCGGGCAAAGGCCAGCGCCGTGGCCCGGCCAATGCCGGAGCCCGCGCCCGTCACGGCGCACACCTTGCCGGTGAAGCGGTAGGGAATGAGGGTCGGGGCTTGGGAATGCATGGGGGGAAGCAAAGAAATTTGATAAGAAAAATGACGTGGGCGGAGCTTACTCCAGGTAGGCCACGGCGCGGGTCCAGCCGCCGCTGCCACCGGTTATTTTAATGGGGAAAGCGCTGACTTTGAAGCCAAAAGGTGGTAATTGGTCCAGGTTGGAGAGCTTCTCAATCTGGCAGTATTCCCGCTCGCGGCCCACGAAGTGCGCGGCCCACACCACGCCGGGCCGGGGGTTGGCGTGGTAGTCGGCCGACTGCACGTGCAGCGGCGTGTCCCAGCCCCAGCCGTCGGTCCCCATCACCTTGATGCCCTGGTCGATGAGCCAGCGCGTGGCCTCTACCGAAGCCCCCACGTGGATTTTGGCAAACTCCGGCTCAAACATCTTCTTATCGGCATCGCAGCGCACCAGCACGATATCGAACGGCTTGAGGGTGTAGCCGATAGCCGCTAATTTCTCCTGCACGTCGGCCACCAAAAACTCGTAGCCGGCCGGTTTATCGGTAAAATCCAGCACCACCGCATCGCCATAAAACCACTCCAGCGGCAGCTGGTCGATGGTGCGGGCCGGCCGGCCTTCCGAAGTCGGCCCGTAGTGCCAGGGCGCATCCACGTGGGTACCGGCGTGGCTGTTGAGCGTCAGCGTTTCACCGGCCAGCGCCAGCCCGTCGGGAAAGGCCGAGCTGGGCACGCCAAACAGGCGCGGCCCCACCACGGTGGCCCCCTCCTCGTGCGACGACCACGCAATGGACAGCGGCAAGGGGTCTTGCACGCGGTTGTCAATTGGGCAGCTCAAGTCGATGATTTTCATGGAAATACGGGCTAAATAATCGTATTTTTCAATTTCCCCAACCCCGTGATTTCCAGTTCCACCACGTCGCCGGGCTCCAGCCAGCGGTGAGTTTCGGGGCCCAGCTCCAGCAGGCAGCCCCAGCCCACCGTGCCCGAGCCCAGGATGGCCCCCGGCCGCAGCGTCACGCCCTTGGAGGCGCGCTCCAGCATCTGGCCGAAGGTGTAGTGCACCGTTCGGTAGTTGCCGTCGGAGAGCAGGCGGCCGTTCACGGTGGCCGTCATGCGCAAGTCGAAGCGGTGGTTGTGGGTAGCAAAAGCGGCCAGCTCGTCCTTGGTCACGAGCCAGGGCCCCAGCGAGGTGGCAAAGTCCTTGCCCTTGGCGGGGCCCAGGTGCACCTTCATCTCGGGCATCTGGATGTCGCGGGCGCTCCAGTCGTTCAGCACGGCGTAGCCGAAAATGTACTCGTCCGCGTCCTCCGCCCGCACGTCGCGGGCCGTTTTGCCGATGATGCAGGCCAGTTCCAGCTCGTAATCAAGTCGCTGGCAGCCTTCGGGCCGGGCCACCTCGTCGCCGGGCCCGTGGATGCTCTCGTGGTTCGAGAAATAGAAAATCGGCATCTGGTACCACTCCTCGGCCAGCGTGTGCCCAGCCCGGCTGGTAGCGTTGATGAGGTGCCGCTCAAACGCTACGTAGTCGCGGAAGCTGCTGGGGTTGGGCAGCGGGGCCAGCAGCCGCACGTCGGCCAGCTGGTGGGTAGGAGCGGCTTCCGTCAGCTTCAGCTCGGCCAGCAGGGGTAGGAACTGGTCCTGGCCTTCAATGAAGCCGCGCATGTCCGCCGGCAGCTGGCCCTGGCTGGCCTCGTGCAGGTCCACGATGCCGCAGTCGAGCAGCAGACCGGCCCGGCTTTCGTATTCTGCGCTTTGGAAGGTGACGAATTTCATTTTTTCAAGCTGTTAGCTACTAGCGGGGGCCTTGAAGCGGCCCTTAGCTGTTAGCTTTTTTGAGGTGAAAGCAATGGAAACGGTGGAGAGCTAATAGCTAATAGCCAGCAGCTAACAGCTTTTTATAAAGGCTGGGCCAGCGCCTGCTGCGCCTCCGCCGTCAGGCGGTTGCGGTCGCCCATCGTGCCGGCCATTTCCCACTCGCCGATTTGGTCAGCCGCGTCGCAGGCCATTTTGCAGCGGGCGTAGCGGCGCTGCATGAAGTTGTTGAGGCTAGTTTCCAGCGGGAGGTCCTTGCCCAACTCGTCGGCCAGTACCAGGGCGTCTTCCACCGAGATGCCGGCTCCCTGCCCGATGTGGGGCGAGGTGGAGTGGGCCGCGTCGCCGATGAGCACCACCCGGCCCTTGTACCACTTCTCGGGCACGAACACCACTTCCATCGGCCGATATACTACCCCCCCGTTGTCGGTAATCTGCTCGCGCAGCTCGGCGATGATGTTGCCGTGCTGGTTTTTGAGGCGGTCGCGCATCTCGGCGGCTAGGTCGGTTTCGGCAATGCGGGGCTTGGTGGGCTCGTTCGAGGTGCAGTACATGTACATCAGGTCCTCGGCCAGCGGGCAGAGGCCGGCGGCCAGCCCGTCCGAGCCGATGTAGTTGGCCAGGTGGTCCACCGAGCGCTTGAAGTTGTAGCGCCACACCGCCTGCCCCGTGAAGCGTGGTTTTACCTCCGGAAAAATCATTTCCCGCACCTTCGAGTAGGTGCCGTCGGCCCCCACGATGAGGTCGTAGGTGCCGGTGCTGCCGTCGGTGAACGTCACGGACACATTACTCTCGGTTTCGGTGTAGCTGGCCAGCGTCACGCCCAGCCGCACGTGGGTGCCGGCTTCGATAGCCGTCTCCGTCAATACTTTATGCAGGGCCGGGCGCGACACGCCGCAGTTGGCCGGGTAGTCGGGTCCCGCTAGGCGGTGGCCGGGCATCACCATCTCGCCGCGCGGCGACTCCACCGTCACCACCTCGAAGGGGTAGGCGCGGTCCATGAACTTGTCGAGCACGCCCAGCTCGTGGAAGGCCCGCACCACGTTCGACTGAATGATGATGCCGACGCCGTACACCGTCCACTCCTTTTTCAGCTCCACGATGTCCACCGCCACGCCCTTCTTGCGTAGGCTGATGGCCAAAGAGAGCCCGGCAATGCCGCCGCCAACTACGAGTACCTTGTTTTCTGTCAACATCGGGGTGGGAATTTTAAAATCAAGTAGAATATTATAAACCAATTAGTTGCCGTCACTGATGACAGTGCCGCCGTCCACGACGATGTTCTGGCCGGTGATGAAGCCGCCCGCCCGGCTGGCCAGCAGCACGGCCACGCCGGCTACTTCCTCGGGCTGCCCTACCCGCCGCAAGGGGGTAGCAGCCAGGCGCTTGGCCATCACCTCCGGGCTGTCGAGCAGGGGCCGGGCAAAAGCGGTTTCAATCACGCCCGGCGAGATGGTGTTGGCCCGGATGTTAGCCGGCCCAAACTCCACCGCCAGGTTGCGCGCCAGCTGAATCAGGGCCGCCTTTGAGACGCCGTAGAGGCCCAGGTGCCGGTTGCCGCGCATGCCTGCAATGCTGGCTAGGTAAATCAGGGCCCCGTCGCGGCGGGCCACCATCTGCGGTACCAGCAGCTGGGTCAGCAACAGGGCGCGCTGCACATTCACGGCCATCGTCGCCTCGAAATCGTTTGCGCTGCTCGCCAAAGCCGAACCCATCGGCGCCACGCCCACGCACAACACCAGCACATCGACCTGGCCGCGCCATGCCAGGGCCTGCTCGGCCAGCTGGCGCACCTGCGCTTCGTCACCCATGTCGCAGGCCACCGCCAGGGCCGTAACGCCTTGGCCGGCAAACTCCTGCACCGTGGCCGCGCAAGCCGCCGCGTCGTTGCTCGCCACCACCACCGCGGCCCCGTGCTCGCCCAGGGCCTGGGCAATGGCCCGGCCCATGCCGCTGCTACCCCCCGTTACGAGGGCCACTTTGCCGGTCAGGTCGAAGAGGTTGCTGGTCATGGACTTACCAATGAATCATGGGTTGGCCCGCCACCGGGCTGCGGAAATACGGCACCCGCGTGCCGCGCAGGCTGCCCAGGTACACGGTGCGCATATCGGGCCCGCCAAACGTGAGGCTCGACAGCCACGGGGCTACCGTGCCGTGCGTCGCGCCCATGATTTCGGGCGTCAGCGTGCCGGCGTGGAAGTGGTCGAAGAGGCGCTTTTTCGTGTCCGGGTTGCTGTCGTCGAGCAGCGTCAGGATTTTGCCGTCGGGCGTCAGCGCAATCAGCTCGTCGGTGAAAATGAGCGTAATCCACAGATTACCAAAGGTGTCGAAGGCAAATCCGTCGGGAAAGCCGCCCAGCGACGCGGGGCCGTACACCTCGCGGTTGGTGAGCGAGCCGTCGGGCTGCACCCGCAGGCGCGAGATTTTCCAGCCCGTGCTTTCCACCACGTACAGCCATTCCTCGCGCGGGTCGAAGCGGATTTCATTCGTCCCGCAAAAGCCCTCGGCCACGATGCGGATGCCGTTTTCGTCAATCAGCCCGATGTAGCCGTCGGCAGTTTTGGTGTTAAGCTGCCCGGTCCAGGGCTGCTCGCGGGTGGTGACCGTGAAGTAGATGCGCCCCTTCGAATCGCGCAGCGGGAAGTTGGTCTTGCCCAGCGGCTGCCCGTCGATGGCGGTATAGAGCGTCCGCAAATGCCCCTCCCGGGTCATGGTTTCGATGGCATCGGTGCCCCAGTTGGCGATGACAAAGTCGCCGTTTTTGGCAAAACAAACGCCATTGGGCAGCGAGCCGACCGACTGCACGTAGCGCGTCTCGAACGAGTCGGTCCCGGCCGGCGCGGCGGGGTTTTCCACGAAGGGCGTTACCAGTTCCTGGGTGCCGTCGGGGTCGAGGCGCATCATGCCGCCGCGGGCGTCGGCGGTCCACACGGTGCCGTCGCGCTCGGCCAGCACGCACTCCGGCCGCTGCAAATCGTGGCCGATATACTGGATATCGGCCCGGTTTACCTGCCAGTTTTTCAGCGGGTTAATCGTGGGGGAAGGGGCGGTGGCGAGCGTCGACATTACAGCGTTTTCTGAATCCAGTCGTACATCGGGAAAGTGCGCGTGAAGCCATCAATCTGGCAGTGCGCCGAGCCGGGCGAGCTGGCGGACACCACGTTGAGTGTGCGCGGGCAGGTCAGGTCGTTGAAGGTGCGGTAGGCGTGGCTCACCGGGTTCTGGCGGTCGTCTTCGCCGTGCAGGATGTAGGTAGGCATCGAGATTTTCTCGGCCACGCCGCGCAGGTTGTAGTGCGAGAGCTTCTCCCGCGCATCCTTCATATTGTCCACGCCCACAATGTGTTGCAGGATGGTGGCCAGCGGGTGGGTATCGGGCCGGTTGGCCCAGATTTCGTGGTAGTCGTACACCGCGCCCCAAATGGCGCACACCTTAAAGCGCGGCTCAAACGCCGCCACCCGGGCCGCCATGTAGCCGCCCATACTCACGGCCATGATGCCAATGCGCTTGGGATCCACGGGCAGGTTGGCCAGGGCCCAATCGAGCGCCGCCGTGCCGGCCACCTCGTAGTCGAAGCGGTGGTGGAGGTGGTTGACGCGCAGTGCCCCGCCCTGGCCCGGCCCGTCCAGCATCAGCAGCGAAATGCCGCGCTCGTTGAGCAGCTGGGCCGGCCCGAAGAAGAACTCCTCCGCCGTCGAGTCGAGGCCGCCAAACAGTATCATTAGCGGGCCGCCCGCGCCGCCGGGGGCTTCGGCGTAGTAGCCGGGCAGCGTCGAGCCTTCAAACGGCACCCCGACCCGCCGGGGCGGGGCCGGCAACAGCGCCGCGCCCTTCTGGAACGAGGCCACGCTGCTCTGATAGGTCGGGAACTTGCGGCCATCAGTAGGCAGCAAAAAAAACTCGGACGTGCGCAGGTAGTTGGCCGCCCGCAGGAAAGCTGCCCGCGCCGAAATGGTGCGTCCCTCGTCCAGCGCCTGGTTGGCTTCGGACAGCGAGCGGCGGCCCTGGGCCAGCCACTCCTTGTGAAAACTTTCCAGGTTGCCCACCTCGATTTTGCTGGCTGTGTCCAGCACCTCGTTGGTTTCGCCGCCGCCGTAAAGACTCTGCGTCAGCGCGCGCTGCACCTGGTACGAGAACATGTAGTTCTCCGGGAAAAAATGCCACATTTTTTTAAGCGGTTAGCTACTAGCTGATAGCTGTTAGCTTTTGAACTGATGGTGCAGAAGATAAAAAATCAGGCTTTCGATGGGGGAAAAGCCAACAGCTAAAAGCCCAAAAAAGAACTACTCTACTTGCAATTCCTTCTGCACCAAGTCTTTCTGCTGGTACTTGCTGTCCTGGCCTTCCTTGAGGTTGCCATCCTTACCCCAGGGGTTGGTGATGCCCCAGGCATCGTTGGGGTTGTCCTTGAGATAGTGCACATCAGGCCCGTGGTCGGGGGCGAAAATCAGGCGGGCGGCGGCGTAGAACTCGAAGCGGTTGCCGCCCGGCTCGATGACGTAGATGAAGAAGCCTTCGTCGGCCTTGTGGCGGGTGGGGGCCCCCATTTCCAGCTGGTAGCCGTTCTCAATTATCCAGTCGCAGGCCAGCAGCACTTCCTCGCGGCTGTCGAAATTCCAGGCCACGTGGTTGAAGCTGCCCGCGCCGGGCGTGCCCTTGGGGTCAGTGAAAATGGCAATGTCGTGCGAGAGGTTGCCGGTCGTGAACAGGCCGCCCACGGGCGGAATCTGGTCGGTGATGCGTACCTCGTCGGGGTTCTTCAGGCCCATCGCCTTCCAGAATACCTTCTCAGCCGGGTAGTTGGTCGTGAATATCGTGACGTGGTCGAAGCGGCGGGGCGACATACCGCGGCGGCGGTTGCTGGCGTAGCGGTCGGCAAACACGCTGCCGCGCTGGCCCGTCTCGCGCAGCCACACCACATCCCAGAAAATTTCGTGCACGTGCCCGTCGGGCGAGTGGAAGCGGTAGGCGCGGCCGTGGCCCAGGTCGCCGTCTACCCAGCCAATGCCGGCCCCGGTGCTTTCCAGGTGCTGCACAGCATCTTCGAGCGCCTCGGGCGAGTCAGCGCGCCAGGCCAGGTGGGCCATGCCGGGCTGGTCGCGGTGCGTGATTTTGAGCGTGTGGTGGAAGTAGTCGCCCCAGGCCCGCAGGTACACCGAGGTTTCGTCGCGGCCGGTTTCGTCGAGGCCGGCGATTTCGGTCAGGAACTTTACCGTTTCCTCAACTTTGGGGCTGTAGAGCTCGATGTGGGCGAGCTGGGAAATGTAGTGGGGGTTGCGGGCCATTGCCGGTGAGAAAAGTAGTTGAACTGAATAGGGGTAGCAAAGCCAGCCCGGCTTGACGCTACCGGGCCTTTGTAGCCGTTTTGCCGTTCGTTAGGCTTGTGAGTAAGTAATAACTCACCTCGTTTATAAAGGCAAAATTATCGGCTGTTATAGCGCGAAAAATTGACTTTTGCAGGTATTTTTAATACATCATCAATCATGTAGTTAAAAATCTGCCTCTTCTGCCAGAACAGTTGCCGGACTACTTGCCCATCTCCCAATAGCTATGCTTTTTAGGCGCCTCACCGGAGGCCGGCTGCGCCGCCACCTACTGGGAGAAAGCTGCCAGGGCACCCAAAGCGCGCCCCGAACGGGCCCGTCAGTTGGCCCGCCTACTCACCCATGACCCGTCACTAGTTGCGAATTCGACCGGCTGGGCCGCGCCCTCAAGCACCTGCGGGGCATAGTCGCGGAGGTGAGGTTTCGGGGAGTGGGCCTGGCTTCGCGCACCAACGCCATCAACACGACTTCGGCTCCGCGCCACTGCGTGTTTAATCTGCTTGCCCCATCGACCGAATTTGGGCAGGGGCTGCTTCGAGCGCCCACGCGGAAGCTGGCTGCGGCGTGGGCGCCGGGTAACGTGGGTAGCCAGAGCCAGCGGTGCTTTTGCGAAGGTGCTGAGCGCACTGTTATCGTCGCCGCGTCGGCGAACTGGCCACTCCCCGCGGTATGCCGGGCCACGATGCGGTGGCTGGCCCGCCCCACGGTCAGCCAAATGCCAGACTGCATGCTTAATGCCAACCGACAAAGGTTCGTGGCTCGGCTTAGCCCCCCATGTCGTCGGCTCCGCCGCTGGGGCTGGGGTAGGCGGCGACGGAAGAACCGTGTTTGGGAGGCGGTTAGTAATCGCCAGGTGGGCAGCCAGTCATGCCCGCGTAGCCCGCCTGGCGAGTTACGCGCTGCTGACAGCCCGCTTAGTTGAGCGCAACGACCCGATTTTCTGGCCCGGCGGGGGCTACTTGCGCACGACCCCTGGCGTGGCCAGCGTCACGGTTTTGGGGTCCACGGTAATCTCGGCCAGGCGCTGGGCCACGGCGGGCGTCATGCTGGCCTGGTAGCGGCCGTGCAGGTACTGGGCCAGGAATTTTTCGGAGGCCGCAATCATCGCCAGGTTGTTCACGGGGCGGGCAAAGCCGTGGCCTTCGTCGGGCGCCAGCAGGTACTGCACGGGGTAGTTGCGGTCGCGCAGGGCCACCACAATCTGGTCGGCTTCGGCCTTGTTCACGCGCGGGTCGTTGGCGCCTTGGACCACCATAAGGGGCGTCTTAATTTTATCGGCCGAGTTGAGGGGCGACTGCCGCTTGAACTGGGCCCGGCCGGCCTCGGTGCCGGGGTCGCCCATGCGCTCGTAAAACTGCTTGCGAATCGGCTCCCAGTAGGCCGGAATCGAGTTGAGCAAGGTCATCAAATTGGAGGGCGCCACGATGGCCACCGCCGCCGCGTACACGTCGTGCGTGAAGGCTACCCCCGCCAGCGTGGCGTAGCCGCCGTACGAGCCGCCCATGATGCCCACCCGCTGGGGGTCGGCAATGCCCTGGGCCACCAGGTATTTCACGCCCCAGGTCAGGTCGTCCTGCATTTTCTGGCCCCACTCATTGTTGCCCGCGTTCAAAAATTTCTTGCCGTAGCTGGTGCTCGCCCGGAAGTTGGGCGAGAGCACCGCGTAGCCGCGGTTGGCCAAAAACTGGTGGTAGGTGTTGAAGCCGTAGGCATCGCGCCCCCAGGGCCCGCCGTGCGGAAAAATGACGACCGGCAGGTTCTTGGCCCCTACCCCCTTGGGCAGGGTCAGGTAGGCCGGAATCTTCAGGCCGTTTATATTGGTGGTAAACTATTGAGTTCAGAAGGAGCAAAATCAGTACTTGGTGAAAGCCATGAAGCTGAACTCCTGAATAGTATCTTAGTAAATTTGGGAGGTAATGCTTGGGATAATGCTGGCAATTTGTTCAAGCCTGCTAATGAAGAAAAACACTGATTTTATGAAAGATAAACTTGGGTGGGTAGTAATAGCATTTTTTGTTATTTGTACCGCCTTGGTTATATATGAAAATACCGTAGGAATGGACAACCTAAAAAAACATGGGGTTGTAGTTAGAAGCTTAGTATGTGGAAGGTCATATGCAAAAGGCACTTAGACATATAATATAAAGTTTATTTTTAGTAATCAACTTTATGGGAATTATTTTCGCTCCAGCAAGCACACTTTTAATATCAACGATTCTGTATCACTAAGAATCGATTCCCAAAGCCCTAACGGATTTTGCATTTTAGAAAAAAATTAGATTCGATATTTAATAATTATACCCTATTTACTCAATTTGTATTCAGCCACTCGGTGCTGCCGTCGGCGTTCGAGCGCGAGGCCATCCGCAGCTGGTCCTGCCAGTCAAATACCCAGCCCGTGAGGCGGTCGTTGTTCTGGCGCACCAGCGTTTTCTGGCCGGTGGCCAGGTTCAGCTTGTACAGGTCGTGCCAGGCCTTGTCGCGGTCGTTGAGGCCAATAAACAGCGCGTTGGGGTCGGTCAGCGGCGCGTTATAAATGATGACGCGCACGCCCTTCAGCCCGGTCGGGTCGCGGGGGGTAGGCACTGCCTGGCCGGCGGGCAGCGCGGCGGCCGGGTCCACGGCATAGATGTTGAAATTCTCGTCGCCGCCCTTGTCCTGCGAGTACAGCAGGTACTTGCCGTCGCGGCTCCAGAAGTAGGTGCGCACCGGCCGGGCCTGGTCGTTGGTCAGGGGCCGGGCCTGGGCAAAGGGCTCGCCAAGGCCCTTCACCCACAGGTTGCGGGTGCCGTGGTAGGGCTTGATGAACGACAGAAACCGGCCATCAGGCGAGAGCTGCGCGCCCGACACCTCGGGGTCGCCAAAGAGCAGCTCGCGGTCAATGAGGGGGGGTAGGGATTTCTGGGCCGCGCCGGGGCGGGGCGCGCCGGCCAGGGCCAGCAGCAACAGGAGCCAGGTAGCAGTCGTTTTCATGGGCTGAAATAGGTTGAGGTTCAGCCCCTAAGGTAGAACTAATAACGGCCCTTCTTGTGGCTGTTACCAGAAAAGCTTGGACGTGGGCCCACGCCCTACCTCCCGCCGGCGCGCCGGGCTGCCGGGGGCTACTTTACCAGTTGGGTGAGGGCGGCCGCACCGGTGGCATCCGGCACCTGGCGCAGGGGCTCGGGGGCAGCGGGGCGGCATTCGAGGTAGGTGGGTACCTCGGCAGTGGGCGTCACGGCCAGGTACACTTCGGGGCCGGTGGTGGGCAGCAGGCGCACCCGCAGGGGCTCGTCGCTGGTGGGCTCAAAGGTGAGAAAGTCGCCGGCCGCCAGCTCTTGGGCGGGCTGCCCATCGGCCAGGGCAATGCGCACCGCCGGGCCTTTGGCGTTGCGCGGCCGGTACACGAACAGGTGCGTGGGGCGGGCCGTGAACACGGTGGTATGCTGGCTGGGTTGGTCCAGGCTGACGTTGCCCGTGAGCAGGCTCATCGTAAAGAGCGCCCGGGTATCGGCCGCGCTGGCCGCCGCATTGGCCAGCAGCGCGCCCGTTAGGCCACCCATAGAAGCGGCTACCGACCGACTGCTGGCCGCCGTCCGAAACTGCGGGTCCTGGCCGATGCGGCCGTAAAACACAAAGTCCTGGCCTTGCCGCCGGAGCTGGTAAAAGTCCTGGCCTCGCCGCACGTAGAAATGCTGACCATCACAAAAGCCCCACGCATCGATAGCCAGCGCTAGCTTGCCGGCTGCGTTGAGGCGGTAGGGTTTTACCTCGTACTCGCCGGCCCACTCACTGCCCTGGTACGGCCGGGCCTCGATGGTGGGCTGGCCAGGCTCAGCAGGCTGGTTGTTCCAAAATTCAGTCAGGCTGTGATAGTAGCCCGGCTGAGGCTTGGCGGCCGGCAAAAGCACTGGTAAGGCTTCCTCAGCGTGCGGTTCGGGGGCCAGCACGTAGGCCGCCGGGTAGCTGGGGCCAGTGCGGCGCCAGTGCGGCAGGTCGCGGCTTTCGGCGGCGGCGGCTAGCAGCAGCGCGCCCAGGTTGGCCGCGTGGGAGCCGGTGGCATCGCCCAAAAAATTGCTGACCGAATGCTCACGCACCTGCGCAAAGTGCGCCACCAGCCGGTAGCTGCTGTCGGGCTGCGGGGCATAAAAATCGGCCGTGAGGCCCGCCACCGCCGCTTCGCTGAAACGGTCTGTGCGCTCCGCGATTTCCAGCCCGGTCAGGCGCATCACCAAAGGCACCGCGCCGGGCTGGCCCAAGACGTAGCGCGCCAAAAAAGGCCGTAGCGTAGCCAGCACGCCCTCCCGAAACCTGACTGGCTTGTGCAGGGGGGAGCCGCTAGTCATCACCCAGCCGATGCTGGTGCGTTGCGCCCGCGCATCGACCACGCGGGCCACGTAGGCCGGCCCCGGCAGCAGGGCCGCCGTCGCCGTAGGAGCCGGCAGGTAATAAATGCCCTGAGCCGCGCCCCGGTTACTATTCCCAAAAACTAGCACGCTGGCTAGCGCCAAAACAAACAGACGCAGCTGCATACGAAAAGCTATTAGTTGCCGGCCGGCAGAGGGTTATCCAGCTTGGCTGCAATACTAGCGATTTCTTATGAAAAGCCGGGCCATTTTGGCTAGCCCGCCGCCACTGGCCTACGCCGCCTGGGCCAGGTGGCAGTCCTTGTACTTCTTGCCCGAGCCGCAGGGGCAGGGCGAGTTGCGGCCCAGCAGCTTCTGCTTGGCGCGCAGCTGGCGCAGCCACTGGCGCGGGTCGGGGCGGCCGGCGTGGGCGGTCAGGGTCTGCTCGGGGTGCTGGTGCAGGGCCTGGGCCAGCAGGTCGAACAGCTCGGGGTGCTGCTCCTTGAGCTTCTCGGGGCGCTCGAAAAAGTACTCGTTCACCACCGCAAAAAACTCCGCCTCGCTGGTGCCCGCGTAGGGGTCAATGTCGGAATGGCCGGCCCGGATGGCGGCCAGCTCACGCTGCATCACTTCGGCCCAGGCCGGGCGCAGGGCGGGGGGTAGGCCGGCGCCGGGCACGCCGTCAATCTGGCCGTCGGCCTCGTCCACGAGGTGCGCAAACTCGTGCACGCCCACGTTGCGCCGGTCCTCGGCATCGGCGAAGCCCTGCACCAGCGCGGCCCGGCTCAGGCGCATATACTGCGAGGTCTGGAAGCGCTGCACCGAGCCCAGCAGCGTGCCTGGCAGCGCGGGCACCTCCTGGTCGGGCCGGGCTTCGAGCTGCCAGGCATCGGGCACTATCAACACCTCGTGCAGCGTCGGGTATTCCCAGCCGGGGAAGCCAAACACCGGAATGACGGCCGCCGCCGCCGTGAGCACCCGCGTGAGGTCATCGATGGTGGTTTGCACGCCGGTGAGGCGGGTGCGGGCCAAAAAGAGCTGCATGGCCTGCTCGAAACGGGTTTTCTCAGCCGCTTCGAGGCCGTCGTAAAAGGCCACGTTTTCTGCAAGCAGCGTGCGCCAGGCGGGCGGGAAGGGGGCCGCGAGCGCGGCCCGGCGGCGGCGCTGGTCGGCGGTGAGGTAGCGGTAGAAAACCAGCAGCAGGGCCAGCAGCGCGGCCCCGGCGAGCAAGTAAGAAAGCGACATGGCCGGGTTAACGGCCGGCGTGGCCCGGCGGTTTTGGTGCCGGCCGGCGCGGCTCTGCTGCCAGGGCGCGCCGGGGCCCGCACCGCAGTTTGCCGTTTCATGCGCAAATTTGTGCCGCAACTACTTCCCTTTGTCTTTCCCCTGCCTGCCCCGATGAACGCCGCCGACCTGAACGCCGCCCTGCTGGCCCTGATTGAGAAGAAAGCCGAGCTGCACACGCTCACCTACGACGACGCCCGCTACGATGACGTGGAGGAGTCGCTGCACGACCTCGAAGACGACTTTAACGAAGACTACGGCACCGACCTGGAGGCGGCGCTGGAAAAAGTGCACCTCGACCTCAAGTCCGATACCGACGTGCTGCTGCCCACGGCCTACCTGCCCGCCACCGACACCCCGCAGAAAGAAGACGGCGTGTGGGTGGATTCGGAAAAGTACCCTGGCCGCGTGCGCCTCGTGCTGCGCGCCAACCCGCCCCGCTTCATCCTCACCACCAGCAAGGGCCAGGAGCACGAGCTCTGGAAAGCCTAGCCCGGAGCAGAATAGCCAAAAAACGGGTGAGCCGCGCCGGTAAGGAGCACCAGGACAAGTAGCGTCCGGGCTCGCTTTGCCGGCGCGGCTCACCCGTTCGTTTGCCCGGTTCTAGCGCACGCTCAGGCGCAGGGTCTGGCCCTGGGCCTGCACCAGGTAGAAGCCAGTGGGGAGGCTAAGCTGGGTGCTACCCCCCGCATCGGCCGTGGCCGTGGCCACCAGCTGGCCCAGGCTGTTGAGCACGCGCACGGCCGCCCCCGCCGCGGTGCCGCTGAGCGTGGCCGCGCCCGCCGTGGGGTTGGGGTAGAGGCTGAGAATGCCCGCCGCGCCCGCCACCCAGCGCACCGGCGCGTAGTGGATGGTGCCGTCGAGGTCGGTTTGGGCCAGGCGGTAGTAGGCCGCCGCGCTTTCGCTGACCCCAAAGCTGAAAGTATGCGGAAGGCTGCTGCTGCCATTGCCCGCCACAAAGCCCAGGCGCGCAAATGTGCGGCCATCGGCCGATTTTTCGACGCCAAAACCGGCATTTTGCAGCTCGCTGGCGGTGGTCCAGCTCAGGGCCACGGTGGTGGGGCTGGTGCGCCGGGCCACGAAGGCCACCAGCTGCACGGGCAGCGGGCCGGTAAGGCGGTCGTAGCGCAGGCTTTGGGTGGTGGTGCCATCGCCGAGCTGGCCGGCCGCGTTGTTGCCGGTTGAGGGAAACGCGGTCCCCGCGGGGGTGCGGGCCAGCGAGTGCGTGCCGCCGCCGCTCACCACGAGCCAGCCAGTGCCCAGCATGGCTTCCTGCACGGGGGTAGGGCGCGGGGTGGTGGTGCCGTCGCCGAGCTGGCCGTTGTCGTTCAGGCCCCAGGCCCAGAGGGTGCCATCGGCGCGCCGGCCCACGCCGTGGTGGTCGCCGGCCGCGAGCTGCGTCCAGTGCGCGCCCCCAGCCACCGGCGCGGGCGCCGTGGTCGTGCTGCCAGTGCCAAGCTGGCCGTTGGCATTGCTACCCCAGGCCCAGGCGCTGCCATCGGCCTGCAAGGCGGCGCTGAAGCTGGTGCCGCCCACGGCCGCTACCCAGCTCGTGCCGGTGCCCACCTGCGCGGGAGTGGCCTGGCTGGTGGTGGTGCCGGTGCCCAGCTGGCCGTCGGCGTTCAGGCCCCAGGCCCAGAGGGTGCCATCGGCCCGCACGGCCAGGCTGTGCGCGCGCCCGCCGGCCACGCCGCGCCAGGTAGCCGCCGGGCTCACCAGCACGGGGGTAGTCTGCGCGGCGGTAGTGCCGGTGCCCAGCTCCCCATCGGCATTATCGCCCCAGGCCCAGAGGGTGCCATCGGCGCGCAGGGCCAGGCTGTGCCGGGCGCCCGCCCACACCTGCTGCCACAGCTGGCCGGTGCCCACTTGCACCGGGCTGGCCTGGCTGGTGGTGGTGCCGGTGCCCAGCTGGCCGTCGGCGTTCAGGCCCCAGGCCCAGAGGGTGCCATCGGCCCGCAGGGCCAGGCTGTGGGCCGCGCTGCCGGCGGCCACCTGCACCCAGCTGGTGGCCGTGCCAATGGTGGTGGGGCTAAGGCGCTGGGTGGTGGTGCCGTCGCCGAGCTGGCCGTCGGCGTTCAGGCCCCAGGCCACCAGCTGGCCGGCGGGCGTGATGCCCAGGCTGTGCTGGCCGCCCGCCGCCACGCTGCGGGTGGGCAGGCCCGCCACGCCGGGCACCAGCGCGGGGCTGGTATGGGGGGTAGTGGTACCGTCGCCGAGCTGGCCGTCGCCGTTGTAGCCCCAGGCCCAGGCGCTGCCATCGGCTTGCAGGGCCAGCGAGTAATAGTTGCCCAGGCTCACGCTCACCCAGCTGGTGGCGTTGCCCACCTGGGTGGGGGTAGGGGCCGCGGTGGTGGTGCCGGTGCCGAGCTGGCCATAGCTGTTGTCGCCCCAGGCCCAGAGGGTGCCGTCGGCGGCAATGGCGGCGCTGTTCTGAAAAGTAGCCCACACCTGGCGCCAAAGCCGGCCCGCGCCCACCTGCTCGGGCACCAGCTGCTGGGCGGTGGTGCCATCGCCCAGCTGGCTGAAGTCATTGTTGCCCCAGGCC
This sequence comes from uncultured Rhodanobacter sp., assembly GCA_964657755.1. GTDB lineage: Bacteria > Bacteroidota > Bacteroidia > Cytophagales > Hymenobacteraceae > Hymenobacter. Next base: position 167 of record CAZZWL010000049.1, on the reverse strand, counting down.
CAGAGCGTGCCCGTCGTCTGAATGGCCAGCGAGTGCACGCCCTTGCCCACCACACTGCGCCAGGTGGTGGCGCTGCCCACCTGGGTGGGCAGCAGCCGGTACGTAGTGGTGCCATCGCCTAGCTGGCCGTAGTCGTTGTCGCCCCAGGCCCAGAGGGTGCCGTCGGC
>CAZZWL010000048.1:0-36934 GCA_964657755.1 uncultured Rhodanobacter sp. | reverse complement strand
ATTACCCCATCCGGCCTTAGCTTTACTGAAGGCTGATTTCACTCTTTTTGGTAGCGCTGACTGCTGGCGTTTTTTATGACAAAATACGCGGCGCTGCTGGCTTGGGTGGGTTTTTGGATGCTAAGCCTGGAGGCCGCTGGCCAGGCCCTACCCCCCGCCGGCCCGCGCACCTGCGCCACCCAGCAGGCCGACGACTGGCAGCAGGCCCAGCTGCAAAAACGCCTACCCGGCTACCGCGCCGCCAAGCTAACTACCCCCAAGCCGGGCACCCAGCTGCGCACCACGGCCGCCACCACCTACACGCTGCCGGTGGTGGTGCACATCGTGTACGATGGCGAGGCGGTGGGCACGGGCGGCAACATCAGCCAGGCCCAGGTGCAGTCGCAGCTCGACGTGCTGAATGAGGACTACCGCAACCGCAACGCCAACGGCGCGGCGGTGCCCGCCCCGTTTCAGCCGCTGCGGGCCGATGCGCAGTTTCAGTTTGTGCTGGCCCAGCGCGACCCCGCCGGCCGGCCGCTGGCCGAGCCGGGTATCGACCGCGTTGACCGCAACGCGCTGGGCTTCGCGGCCCCGCCCTACGCGCAGTCGTATATCGACGCCACCATTAAGCCAGCCACGGACTGGAACCCCGACCAGTACATCAATATCTGGGTTACTAATCTGAGCAACAATATTTTGGGCTACGCCCAGTTTCCGGACAACACGGCCGGGCTGGCGGGCCTCAGCCCGCTGGGTGGCGCGGCCAACACCGACGGGGTCGTGATACTGTACTCGGCTTTTGGGCGGGTGGGCACCCTCACCACGCCCTACGACCAGGGCCGCACCCTCACCCACGAGCTGGGCCACTTCCTGGGCCTGCGCCACACCTGGGGCGACGCCAGCTGCGGCGACGACTACTGCGCCGACACGCCCACCCAGCAAGGCCCCAACTACGGTTGCCCCAGCTTTCCGCACGTGACGTGCTCGAACGGGCCCAACGGCGACCTGTTTCAGGATTATCTGGACTACTCGAACGATGCCTGCATGGCGCTGTTTACTTCGGACCAGAAGGGCCGGATGCAGGACGTGCTGGCCGCCGGCACGCCGCGCCGGGCCGTGCTGCTTACCTCGCCGGCCCTGTGCACCGGCAGCCCGCTGGCCGCCACCGCCACCAACAGCGGGCCGGTGTGCGCGGGCAGCAGCGCCACGCTCGGCGCCACCGGCCCGGCCGGCGCCAGCTACGACTGGGTGGGGCCCAATAACTTCACCAGCACCCTGCAAAACCCGGTTTTGCCGGCCATCACCACCGCCCAGGCGGGCATTTACACCGTGCGGGTATCCGTCACGACCGGGCAGTGCGCCGGGGTGGCCAGCACCAAGCTGGTGGTGAACCCGGCCCCGCCCACGCCGGTGCTGGCGGCCTCCAGCACCACGTTCTGCCCCAGCGCGGGGGTAGGGCTCACGCTCAGCATCACGAACCCGCCATCGGGCGGACTCTATACCTGGACGGTGGTGAGCGGCGATGGCTTGCCGGCGGTAGCTACTACCCCCACTATTACGGTCAACCCCACGCAGTCAGCTACTTACCAGTTAACGCTGGGTCTGGTGGGCTCGGCGTGCACCTCGTCGGCCACGGTGAGCGTGCGGGCGGTGGCGCCGGTGTGGAGCGGCGCGGCGGGCACTGGCAACTGGTTTGACGCGGCCAACTGGAATGGCTGCGTGCCCAGCCGCAGCACCGACGCACTCATTCCGGCCGGCTTAACCACCCCCTACCCCCTCCTTAGCGGCGGTACGGCCGAAGTGCGCACGCTCACTCAGCAGGGCAGCCTCGCGCTGAGCGGCGGCGAGCTGGCGCTGTACGGCGACTACGCCGGCGCGGGCCCGCTCCTGCAAACCGGCGGCACCGTGGCTACCCGCGGCCCCGGCGCCCAAAGCCTGCGGCCGGGCGCTTACCAAACGCTGCTCATCGCCGGCGCTGGCACCAAAACCATTGGCACGGCCACTATCGGCACGGCCCTGATAATGAGCCGCGCCATTCTGAATACCGATGCGAATGTGCTCACCTTGGCGCCCACGGCCACCCTCACCGAAACCGACGCCAGCTACGTGCTGGGCCAAGTGCAAACCACGCGCACCGTGGGCACGGCCACGGAGGCATTTGGCGGGCTGGGCGTACGCCTCACGGCGGCGACGGCGCTGGGTAGTACCACCGTGCGGCGCACCACGGGCCAGGCGGTGGGCACCGGTAGCGGCGGCAGCATCAGCCGCTACTTCGACATTACGCCGGCCCTGACCAGTGCAGCTGGCACCACGCTGGCGCTGGGCTACCTGCCGCACGAACTAAATGGCCTGCCCGAAGCCCAGCTAACGCTGTTTCACTCGCGCGACGCCGGGGCCACTTGGAGCAACGAGGGCGCCTCGCGGCGCGATGCGACGACCCGCCTCGTGAGCCGCGACTACGTGGCGGGCCTGGCCGGCCGCTGGACGTTGGCCGGCCCCAACGCCACCCTACCCCCGGCGGCTATCACCTACGCTATCAATGCGTTCCCGGTACCCTTCACGGCCGATGGCTTGTCGATTCAGGTGACAACAGCCACCGCCGGACCGCTCGACGTGAAGCTCTACGACGTGCTGGGTCGCATTATCTACGACCAGCCGGTGGCCAACGTGGAAATAGGCACCAGCGTAGTTAGCCTGGCCGGCGCGGGGCAATTGCTAGCGGCCAAATACCTCCTGGTCGTGCGCCAGGGCACCCAGGAAGCCCACCTGAACGTGGTAAAACAGTAGGCCCGCCCTACCCCTGCCCCCTCGCGCCAACCGCCGCTTGCAGGGTAGCCAGCGACTCGCCCGCCTCAGCGGGCAGGCCCAGCAGCCGCGCCACGGCCTGGTACACCACTGCCGGCCCGGCCGGGTGGGCCAGCACGCCCGCCTCGCCGGCCGCCTGGGTTGATTTGCTGAGCTTCTGGCCCGCCGCATCGGTCAGCAGCGGGTGGTGGTAGAACTGAACACGCGCCGCGTTAAACGCCTGCGTCTCGGGCAGCTGCGCGGCCAGCCAGAGCTGCGCGGCGGTGCTGGGCAGCAGGTCCAAGCCGCGCACGATGAGCGTGGTGCCCAGCCGCAGGTCATCCACGACGGAAGCTAATTGGTAGGCCGCTACCCCGTCCTTTTTGCGGACGATGAAGTCGGGCATTGCCGCGCCCAGCGGCACACTTGCCGCCCCCCGGCCGGCATCGGCAAAGGTGATGGCGGTGCCCGGCGGCACGTGCGCCCGCCACGCCGCGCCGGGCGTCGTGAGGGGCACTATTCCTTCGCCTACCCCCTCGCTGGTGCGCGTGCGCTGGCTGCCGCGCAGCAGGCCCGGCCGCTGGGCCAGTCGGCGCAGCACGCGGTTGTAATCGGGCAGGTGCAGGAGCTGGGAATGGTGCGCCAGAAAATCATCGGGCCCTGTTGGACCATCGTCATAGTCGATTTTCAACCAGTCGATTACCCGAAAAATAGTATCCAGGTAAACTCGCCGCAGCCGGGCGCGGTCGAGGTCGTCGATACGCAGGTGCAAGGTGCCGCCGGCCCGGCGCACCAGTAGCCAGGTCAGCACGAAATTGACCGCGTTGCCGAGGTGCAGGTAGCCGCTGGGGGTAGGCGCCAGCCGGCCGACTATGGGCAGATTGTTAGTATTCACATCTGTCATTGCGAGTGCAACGAAGTGGAGCGCGGCAATGACAAACGATTGTTAGCAGCTATACTTTAATCTACTACAATCCACGGCTGGCCCTGCTGGTGCGGCCGCAGTTCGCCGAAGCTTTGCAGCGCCAGCCCGTGCTGGGCAAAAACCGCCTGGGCCGCCGCTTCGGCCGCGCCGGGCTCCACGCACACCAGCAGGCCGCCCGAGGTTTGCGGGTCGCAGAGGTAGAATTTTTGCTCATCGGTGAGCGGACTGATTTTATGGCCGTAGCTCTGGAAGTTGCGGATGGTGCCGCCCGGCACCGCGCCTTGCAGTAGGTAAAGCGCGGCCTGGGCCAGGCGCGGCACGTGCAGGTAATTGATAACGGCTTGTACGCCACTGCCTTCGCACACCTCGGCCAGGTGCCCGAGCAGGCCAAAACCCGTGACGTCCGTCATGGCCTTGATACCCGAAATCTCCCCTAGCTCGGCCCCGATTTTATTGAGCTGGCGCATCTGGGCCGGGGCCACGTCGGCGTCTTCGGGCCGCAATATCTCGCGTTTTTGGGCGGTGGTCAGAATCCCTACCCCCACCGGTTTGGTCAAGTACAAGCGGCAGCCGGCGGTGGCCGTATCGTTGCGCTTGAGGTTTTTTTCATCGACTAACCCCGTAACGGCCAGCCCAAAAATCGGCTCCGGCGAGTCGATGCTGTGGCCGCCGGCCAGCGGGATGCCCGCCTCGGCGCAGATGGCGCGGGCGCCCTCCGTCACGCGGGCGGCCACTTCGGGCGGCAGCTTGTCGATGGGCCAGCCCAGCACCGCAATGGCCAGCAGCGGCCGCCCGCCCATCGCGTACACGTCCGAAATGGCATTGGCCGAGGCGATGCGCCCGAAGTCGAAGGCGTCATCGACGATGGGCATAAAAAAATCGGTGGTGCTGATGACGCACTGGCCCGCCTGATGGGGTAGGCGGTAAACGGCCGCGTCGTCGCGCGAGCCATTGCCCACTAGCAGGTTCTCGTAGTTGGGCTGCGGCAGGCTGCTGTGCAGGATTTTATCGAGCACGCTGGGCGCGATTTTGCAGCCGCAGCCCGCGCCGTGGCTGTACTGGGTGAGGCGGATGTGGTCGAGGTCGGGGGGAGTCATGTCTATTCAGAACGTAATTCAATACCAACCGGCCAGCGGTCGTTTTTCTTTTAGAGCGTCCAGGCGGCGTTTTGCAACACTACGCGGTAGCCATCAGGGTCAGCAAAGGTGACTCCCTGGCGGTCCCAGTACGCATTGTGGGCCGGCACCGCTGGGTAGCCATGCGCCTGCATTCGGGCCACGGCAGCCTCCCAGGCTAAGCGCTCAGGCAAATAAAAAACCAGCAGATTTTCCGTCGTGGGCGCCGGCGGCACCACGTGGCCGGCCTGTTGGGTGAACTCCAAATGATAGGCAGCCTGCGCGTGACCCACCATCAGGCCATCAAACCCGTCGTGTCCGGCGAAGGCATATTGTTCTGGCAAACCCAGGCCATCGACATAAAAATGCCGTACGGCGGCCAGGTTATTCGTTGGTCGGGCTACCCGCAGTTTCGGTATCATGGGATGGAATTTTGGCAGAAAATATCCGTTGGTTGGCCGCTACCCGCACCAGCGCCGCATTCGCCGCCGCTTCGGTGCCTTCGGCGGCCACCGTCACGGCGGGCCGGCCTTCCAGGCCGTAGCCGTAGGTTTTGTCATAGTAAGCGAGCACCAATTCTACCATGCGGGCCATGTCGCCGTCGGCGATGGCGCCGAGGGCTTCCTTCGTGACAAGGCCACCGAGACGCTTGCTCAGGCGCAGCACGGCCGCGGCTAGCCCGGCGGCATCCTGGCGGCCGTAGCTGCCGGCCAGGTACTGCACGCGGGCGGCCTGGGGCACCTGGAGCACCACCAGCGGGGCGGCCTGCATCTGGGCAAAGAAGGGGGTAGGGATGGTCAGGCTGCCAATGCTGCGGCTCTCATCTTCCACCCAAATCGGTTGGCCGGGGGGTAGGGCGGCCAGCGCGGCGGCCAGGTCGTTTTCAAACTGTTCCTGGGTAGGCTGCGGCGGCTGGCCCAGCGCCCCAAACGACGAGCCCAGGTGATTGGCCAGGCCTTCGAGGTCGAGCACGGGCTCGCCCTGGGCGGCCAGCGCGTGCAGCACGGCCGTTTTGCCGCTGCCGGTGTAGCCGCCCAACACCCGCAACTGGCGCGGGCGCGCCATTTCGGCCAGCGCCCAGTGGCGGTAGTCCTTGTAGCCTTTGTCGAGCAGGTTTACTTGGAGGCCGCCCAGTTCCAGCAGCCACTGCACGGCGCCGCTGCGCATGCCGCCGCGCCAGCAGTGCAGGCGCACTTCCTGGCCGGGCGCCAGCTTGCGGGCCTGCTCCACCATAGCACGCATCTTAGGCCCGAAAAAGTCGAGGCCCAGCAAAACGGCCTTGTCGGGGTTCACCTGTTTATACGTGGTGCCGATGCGGGCCCGCTCCTCATCGGTGAAGAGGGGTAGGCTGAGCGCGCCCGGAATATGGCCCTGCGCGTACTCGGCCGGGGCCCGCACATCGAGGATGGGGCCGGCGGCGGCATTCAGAAAATCGGTAATCGGGTGGCGGGGCATGGCAGGTAGTTGGCAGCTCAAAATTACGCGGTGGGCGGGCGGCAGCGGCGCGGGCGCGTGGGCAGCCATTAAACTACTGGCCCGGTGGCTCGTCTTTCCTTCATTATTCTTACAGCTACTAACCCTTTCAGTTCCAGCTTATGCGTCGCTTAGTACTCTTAAGTCTGCTTGGCCTGGGCCTTAGCCAACCGGCCAGGGCCCAATTGAGCCTGTATTTTCCGCCCGTCACGGGCACGGCCTGGGCCACGACTACGCCCGCCAGCCTGGGCTGGTGCCAAACGCCCCTCGACTCGCTGCTGGCCTACGCGGGGCGCAAGGGCAGCAAGTCGTTGCTTATCGTGAAAGACGGCCGGCTGGTGGTGGAAAAATACTACGGGGCCTACAACGCCGACTCTATCTACTACTGGGCTTCGGCGGGTAAGTCGCTCACGGCCACGCTCGTGGGCCTGGCTCAGCAAGACGGCCTGCTGACCATCAACGACAGCACCTCCAAGTACCTGGGCCGCTGGACCAGCGCCACCCTGCCCCAGCAGCGGCAAATCCTGCTGCGCCACCAGCTCACCATGACCACTGGCCTCAACGACGCGCCGCCCGCCCCCTGCGACAACGAAAGTACCCAGCCCGCCTGCCTGCGCTACCTCGTGCCACCCGCCACCCGCTGGGCCTACCACACCGGCGCCTACCGCACCCTGCAAAACGTGCTGGTAGCTGCCAGCGGCGCGCCCAACCTGACCCAGTACACCGCCCAGCGCCTCGGCAACCGCATCGGCATGGCGGGCCTCTGGTACCAGGACGTGTTTTTTAGCCGCGCGCGCGACATGGCCCGCTTTGGCCTGTTTATCTTGGCCAAAGGCAGCTGGAACGGCACGTCCATCCTCACCGACGCGGCCTATTTCACGGCCATGACTACCCCCAGCCAAAGCCTCAACCGCAGCTATGGCTACCTCTGGTGGCTCAATGGCCAGGCCAGCTACATGCTGCCCACGGTGCAGGCCACCTTTGCCGGCCCCCTCATTCCGGCCGCCCCCGCCGACCTCATCGCCGCGCTGGGCAAGAACGACCAAAAAATATACGTGGTGCCCAGCCGGGGCCTCATGGTGGTGCGCCAGGGCCAGGCCGCCGGCGACAGCAAGCTGGCCGCTTCCTCGTTTGATAATGCGCTGTGGACGCGCATTATGGCCATATTCTGCAACACCGTCACGGCCACCGGGGCGCCGGGAAGTGCCGCCGGCTACGCCGCTTTTCCTAACCCCGGCACTGGTCAGCTCACCCTGCGCCAGCCGGCGGCGCAGGCCACCACCGTGCGCCTGCTCGATGCCCAGGGCCGCGTAATACTTAGCCAGCCGGCCGGCCCCGAAACGCGGGTGGCGGTGGGCGAGCTGGCCGCCGGCCTCTACCTGGCGCAATGGCTCGACGCGGCCGGGCAGGTGCTGGCTACCCAGCGTTGGGCCCGGCAATAAGCGGGCGGGCCAATGCTTTTTCGTCCCGGCAGTTGCCCACCTTACCGGCGCGGGCAGTAAGTTTGCAGCTAATTCGCGGCAAACTCTCCGGGCTTCCGGCTGGCTTACCGTGCGCTTTCGCTAATGCTGACAGCTTTTCTCGTTTTTTTCCCGCTGGCCACCGCTCTGCTGCTTCATTTCGCCAAAGGCAGCGCGGCCCGCATCTTGGCCCTGGGGGCCTCTTTCCTGGAATTAGCCGTGGCCGTGTTTGCGGCCATCATCTACGCCCGCAGCGGGCCGACTGGCTTCGACCTCAACCTCAGCTGGATACCTTCGGCGGGCATCACTTTTCACCTCGGCATTGATGGCCTGAGCTTGTGCCTGGTGCTGCTCACGACGGTGCTGGTACCCATCATTCTGGCCACCGCGTTCCGGCACGAAGAGTACGAGAATCCCGGCGCGTTCTACGCCCTAGTGCTCTTTATGCAGACCGGCCTGCTGGGCGTATTCACGGCGATGGATGCGTTCGTGTTTTACTTCTTCTGGGAAGTGGCACTGATTCCGATTTATTTCCTGGCTGGCGCCTGGAGCCGGAGCGACCGCCGCATCCAGATTACGTTTAAGTTTTTCCTGTACACCATCATCGGCTCGCTGTTTATGCTCGCCGGCTTCGTGTACCTGTATTTGCAGACGGCCCCGGCCGCCGGCTCACTGGCCGCACATTCCTCTGATATTCAGGCATTCTACGCCGCTGGCAAGCAGCTGGCCGCCTCGCAACAGGCGTGGCTGTTCTGGCTCATCTTCGCGGCCTTCGCGGTGAAGATGCCGATTTTCCCCTTCCACACCTGGCAGCCCGACACCTACACCGAGTCGCCGGCGCCGGCCACGATGCTGCTCTCGGGCATCATGCTGAAGATGGGTATCTATGGCTGCCTGCGCTGGCTGCTGCCCGTCGTGCCGCTCGGTGTCACGCAATGGCAACAGCTGGTGATGGTGTTGGCCATTATCGGTATCATCTACGGCGCCATTATCGCCATTCGGCAGCACGATATCAAGCGGCTCATCGCCTACTCGTCGCTCTCGCACGTGGGCCTGATGATTGCCGGCGTGTTTTCGCTCAAGGCCATTGGCCTGCAAGGCGCGGTGGTGCAGATGCTGGCCCACGGCGTGAACGTGGTGGGCATGTTCCTGGTGGCCGATGCCATCGAGCGCCGCACTGGCACGCGGAATATCGCCGACCTGGGCGGCCTCACGCGCCGCACGCCGCTGCTCTCGGTTTGCTTTTTGGTGATGCTGCTCAGCACGGTGGCCCTACCCCTCACCGGCGGCTTCGTGGGCGAGTTTCTGCTGCTGGCGGGCGTGTACGAGTTCAATATGTGGGCGGGCGCGGTGGCCGGCCTCACCATCATTTTCTCGGCCGTGTACCTGCTGCGCATGTATCAGCGCGTGATGCTCGGGCCCGACTCAGCCCATTCTGAGACAATGACCGACCTCACCGGGGCTGAGCTGACCATGTTTGTGCCGCTCATCGCTTTTGTGTTTTGGCTAGGCTTGTTTCCCGGCACTTTTCTGCATTTCTCCGAGCCGACTATCAGCAGCATCCTGACTGCGGTTGGCCGATAACACCTTCTCGTCATGCTGAGCGGGCGAGAACGTCATGCTGAGCCTGTCGAAGCATCTCTACCACGCCGCCTGACATCATTCAACGATGCGGGAGAGATGCTTCATTGCGTTCAGCATGACGTTTTTTTAGTTTTCAGCGCGACGTTCTTCTTCGAAGTCTAGTATGCTCCCCATAGTTCTCCTCTCCGTCTTCGGCATCATCAACCTGTTCTTCGGCTTTTTGCGCTCCAACCGGGCGCTGCTGCCGTTTGCGCTGGTGGTGCTAGCCCTCGTGTTTGGCATTAACCTGCTCGACTGGAACCACGCCGGTAGCATCACGGGCCTGTTCGACTCGCCCTACGTGGCCCAGATGCTCACCGTGGACAACTACTCGGTGGCCTTTAGTGGCATTGTGCTGCTCACGGCGCTGGTGCTGGTGCCGTTTTCGCGCTCCTACGTGGCGGCCGGCGAGCCTAACCTGGCCGAGTACTACTCGCTGCTACTGTTTTCGTTGGTGGGCGCCATTATGATGGTGAGCTACAACCACCTCATCATGCTCTTCGTGGGCATTGAAATCCTGAGTATCAGCATGTACTGCCTGGCTGGCTCCGACAAGCGCAACGTGCGCTCGAATGAGGCCGCCCTGAAATACTTCTTGCAGGGCGCGTTTGCCACCGGCATTCTGCTCTTCGGCATCGCGCTGGTATACGGTGCTACCGGCACGTTCCAGCTCAATGAGCTGGCCGCCGCCATCGCTACCCCAGCCAATGCCAGCCTCCAGCCCATGCTCTACGTGGGCGTGCTGATGATGGTAATTGGCATCGGCTTCAAGGTATCAGCCGCACCGTTCCACTTCTGGACGCCCGACGTGTACGAGGGCACGCCCACCTTCTTCACCGCGTTCATGAGTACGGTGGTGAAAACGGCGGGCTTCGCCGCCTTCCTCAAGCTGCTGTTGGTAGCCTTGCCCGGCGCCAGCGCGGTGTGGCTCCCCACCATCGTGGCCATGTGCGTGCTCACGCTGCTGCTCGGCAACGTGGGCGCGGCCGTGCAAACCAGCGCCAAGCGCATGCTGGCCTACTCCAGCGTCTCGCACGCGGGCTACCTGCTGCTGGGCCTCGTAGCCGGCCGCGGCCAGCTGAGTGGCCCGGCGGCGCAGGCCATTTTCTTCTACAGCCTCGCCTATTCGGTGGCTACGGTGGCCGCTTTCGGCGTGCTCAAGCTCGTGTCGGACCAGCGCCAGCGCGAAGACTACGCGGGCCTCGCGGGCCTGGCGCGCACCAACCCGCTGCTGGCTTTCTCGATGACGGTGGCCATGCTCTCGCTGGGCGGCATTCCGCTCACGGGCGGCTTTTTTGGTAAGTTCTTCATCTTCACGGCCGTGGTAGCGCAGGGCTACATCTGGCTGGTGGTATTTGCGGTGCTGATGAGCATGGTGGGCATTTATTACTACCTGCGGCCGGTGATTGCCATGTACATGCGCCCCGCCGAGCCGGGTAATGAGGCTCCGATTGTGGTCGATGGCTTTCAGTCGGCTACGCTGGTGCTGCTGGCCGTGCTCACGCTGGTGCTGGGCATTTTGCCCGGCTTCCTGAGCGGCATTCTGTAGGTTTCCTACCCCCTCTTAAAAAGCGAAAGAGCTGCCCGACCGGGCAGCTCTTTCGCTTTTTAAGAGGGGGTAGGGCTATTGCCCTTGAGCGGTTGGCGCCACCTCCTGCATGGCGGGGGGGGTAGGGTTGTACTGCGCCGTGGCCGTGGCCTGCTCGGCGGCCCGCTTGCCCTTGTCGTCTTTCATATCCTTGCGCGAAAAAGGCCGGATAATCAGCCGCAGGGCTTGGTCTGAGTTGAAGTAGCTGAAAGCCCAATCGACTATCGCCACTACTTTGTTGCGGAAGCCTACCAGCAAGATGAGGTGAATAAACAGCCACGCCAACCAGCCCAGAAAGCCGTTGAAATGCACATCCTTGGGCAAGTCAACCACGGCTTTGTTGCGGCTGACAATCGCCATTACGCCCTTATTGAGGTAGTTGAACTCCTTAGGCGCCTCCTGGCGGATGATGCGCCGCAGGTTTTCGGCCAGCAGGTCGGCCTGCTGCTGGGCCACGGGGGCCAGCATGGGCAGGCCCTTGGGCATGTCGGGCGTCACCATGTTGGCCACGTCGCCGATGGCGAAAATGTTGGGCTGGCCCTGCACCTGGTTCCACATGTTCACGGTCAGGCGCTTGTTGCGGGTCACTACCTCGTCGGGCAGGCCGGGCAGGGCCGCGCCGTTGACCCCGGCGGCCCACACCATGTTTTCGGTAGGAATAAATTCGGTATCCGAGTAGTAGGCCTTGCCGTCCTCAAACCGCTTGATGGCCGTGTTGAGCCGCACGATGACGTCCAACCCGTCCATATAGCGCTTGGCATCGTCCTGCGAGGCCTTCGACATGGGCCCCAGCAGCGCCGGGCCGGCTTCGACCAGGAAAATTTGCATCTTCTTCAGGTCCAGCTCGGGGTAGTCTTTGGGCAGCACGTGCCGCCGCATTTCGGCCAGCGAGCCGCTGATTTCGACGCCCGTGGGGCCACCGCCCACCACCACGATATTGAGCAGCGCCTGCCGTTTTTCAGGATTGGTTTCGAGCAGCGCTTGCTCAAAGTTCTGGAAGATAAAGCTCCGCAGGTTCAGCGCGTTCGGGATGCTCTTAATCTGCATCGCGTTCTTCTCGATGCTCTCGATGCCGAAAAAATTGGTGAGCGAGCCCGTCGCCAGCACCAGGTAATCGTAGTGAATATCGCCGATGTTGGTTTGCACCACATTAGCGGCCGGCGCCACGCCGCGCACGTCGGCCATGCGGTAGTAGAAATTCCGCTGGCCCGCAAAAATCTTGCGAATGGGGTAGGCGATGCTATCGGCCTCGAGCGCGCCGGTGGCTACCTGGTAAAGCAGCGGCTGAAAATTGTGGTAGTTGTTGCGGTCTACCATCACCACCTGCACGGGCGCGTCGGCTAGCTGCTGCGCCAGCCGCAGCCCGCCAAAGCCAGCGCCCACTATCACGACCCGCGGCAGGGCCGAAACCGGAAGATTCGTATCCATCAGAAAAAGCAAAAGGTGGCAATTGACTGCCACCTTGCTTAACCCGAAAACCGGGGGTAGGGTTGTAAAAATCTAGTTGCCAGCGGGCTAGTAGTCTACCCCCTCCTTTTTCTTGAACTCGCCGTTTTTGACCTGCTTCACGAGCTGGAGCCAGCTGAAGGGGTTAAGCAGCGGGTTGTTGCTGTAGGGGTTGGGGGCGGTGCCCATGCGCCGGTCGAGGTTGTACTGCTGCTGCGACATGGTCTGGCGGTAGTTGGCCGTGGGGCCCATGGGCTGCGAGTTGAAAATCTTGCGCATTAGCTCCTGGTTGAGGTTGTCGGCGGCAGCGGTGCCTTTTTCATCAGGCAGCTTCAGGGCCAGAAAGGCGCGCTTAAACTCCTTTTCGGTGGCGTAGGGAAAGATGCGCACATCGGGCAGCATGGTGGGGTCATCCTGCAACGTAACGATTACCGAGAAGCTTTGACGCTGATAATCAGCCGGAATGATAATGGTCTGGTTGCGGTAGCCGAGCGAGCGAAACACGATGCTGTCGCCGGCCAGCACGGGCATCGAGAAGTAGCCGTAGGCATTGGAGGTGGTGCCGCGGCCGGCCTTGGGCACGTAGACCGAGGCGCCGGGCACGCCGAGCAGGCTGTCGCCGCTGGCCACGATACCCGTAAACTGCACCACGCGGCGCTTGCCCTGGGCCCAGGCGTGGGGCGCGGCCAGTAGCCCGGTCAGGAGTACCAGGCTGAGCAGCAAGAGGAAGCGACGACTATTCACGGGGGAAGGGTGAGTTGGGAGGATGCGTTAACAAATATACGAACCTGCCCGGCCGGGCGGTCGTACTTTTGGGGGGCAGAGCCGCAGCCGGCTTCGCCCTTCCCAACGGCAGATGCGCGTAAAACATTTCTCGGTTGCATTCGGGCAGCAGCTTTTTAAAGCCCTGGGCGACGAAAGCCGCGTGCGCATCCTGCATTTGCTGTGGCGCAACCAGGAAATGGTGGTCGGCGACCTCGAGCAGGTGCTCGATTTTACCCAGACCAAAACGTCGCGCCAGCTGGCCTATCTGAAGAATGCGCGCTTGGTGAGCGTGCGGCGCCTCGACAACTGGATGTTCTATTTCCTGCGCGACGAGACGGCCGAATTACTTCCGCAAATTCTGGGTTGGATGGAGCGCGACCCGCAGCTGATGCACGACCAGCAGATATACCAAACGCTGTGGAACAACCGCGAGCTAGCGGCCTACAAAATCCAGAACCGCCGCTGGCTGCCCCCTACCCCCTCTTTCTAGTCCCAACTACCCGTATGCAGCGCCGAATCTTTGTTTGTACCAATCAGAAATCGGGCGTCGGCGAAGACGTCGCCAAGGCCCTCAAAAAAGAGCTGAAAAACCAGGGCGTGAAAAACGTGCTCGTGGACGGCGAAAAAGTGCACACCCGCGTGCAAACCTGCAACTGCCTCGACCTGTGCAAGCACTGCAAAAAAGGCCCCGGCGCGGCGCTCATCGTGTATCCGGAGGCGGCTGTTTATGGCAAGGTTACCCCCAAGGATGCCGCTGGTATCATTCACCATCTGGCTGGTGGCACCACGCAGCCCAGCCAGTTTTTAGGTGACGAAAGCTAAGTTTTTCGGGCTTTGGCCCTACCCCCCTTCCCGCGCATGAAAGCCTATCGCCACCTGTTTTTTGACCTCGACCACACACTCTGGGACTTTGAAACCAACGCCCACGAGACGCTGGAGCAGCTGTTTGCCGAGTACGACCTGGGCCGCCACGGGCTCTTCACCTTCGCCCAGTTCAGCCAGCGCTACAGCGAGGTAAACCAGGCCCTGTGGCGCCTCTACCAGAGCAACAAGGTGACGCAGAAGCAATTGCGCGAGGCGCGCTTTGTGCGCACGCTCACCCGGCTGGGCCTGGCCGAGGCCGACGTGCCCACCGATATGTCGGCGCGCTTCACCGATATTTTGCCCCACAAGGCGGCCGTGTTTCCGCACACCCACGAGGTGCTGAGTTATTTGAAAGGCAAGGGCTACCGGCTGCACTTGATTACCAACGGCTTCGAGGATATGCAGCACCGCAAGCTGACGTCGTCGGACCTGACGCAGTACTTCGAGGAAGTGATTACCTCCGAGCACAGCGGCCACCTCAAGCCCGACCCGCGCATGTTTGCCCACGCGCTGGCCCGCACCGGTGCCACCGCCGCCGAAAGCCTGATGGTGGGCGACAACCTCGAATGCGACGTGCTGGGCGCCTACAACGCCGGCATCGACCAGGTGTATTTTAACCCCGACAAGCGCCGGCACTTCGCCCAAACGACCTACGAAATCAGCAGCTTGGATGAGCTGCGCAAGTTTTTGTAAACCGTGCTTTACCCTCTAATCGTCTGTCATTGCGAGCGAAGCGCGGCAATCGCACCAGAACGAAGCCCGCGCCGCCTCGTTCTACCGAATTGTTCTGGGGCGATTGCCGCGCTTCGCTCGCAATGACAGACGATTTATTACTTTAAAAAATATAACCGGCACACGCTAAAGCGTATGCTACAATTCCTTACCCTATGTCCAACGCCTTTTTTCGCGTCCCTACCCCCATCAATGAGCCTGTGAAGGGATACGCGCCCGGCTCTAAAGAGCGCCTCGAATTGGTGCAGGAGCTGAAGCGCATCAAGCAAGTGGAGCGCGATATTCCGATGCACATTGGCGGCCGGGAGGTGCGCACCGGGCGTACGCTGCCGCTGACGCCGCCCCACGACCACCAGCACGTGCTGGCCCACTTCCACGAGGGCGATGCGAGCCACGTAACGCAGGCCATTGAGGCGGCGCTGGCCGCCCGCACCGCGTGGGCGGGCCTGCCCTGGGAGGAGCGGGCCGCCATTTTTCTGAAAGCCGCCGAGCTGCTGGCCGGCCCCTACCGGGCCCGGATTAACGCGGCGACCATGCTGGGGCAGAGCAAGAATGCGTTTCAGGCAGAAATTGACGCGGCGTGCGAGCTGATTGATTTTCTGCGCTTTAACGTCTACTTCGCCCAGGAGATATATCGTCAGCAGCCCGAGTCGTCGCCGGGCATGTGGAACCGCCTGGAGCACCGCCCGCTCGAAGGCTTCGTGTTTGCCCTCACGCCGTTCAACTTCACGTCCATCGCCGCCAACCTGCCGGTATCGGCCGCGCTCATGGGCAATGTGGTGGTGTGGAAGCCCGCCTACCCCCAGATTTATTCGGCGCAGGTGCTGATGGAGTTATTCATCGAAGCCGGCGTGCCGGCGGGCGTCATCAACCTGATTTACGTGGATGGGCCGGTGGCGGGCGACGTCATTTTCAAGCACCGCGACTTTGCGGGCATCCACTTCACGGGCTCGACCAAGGTGTTCCAAACCATCTGGCAGGAAATCGGGCAGAATATCCACCGCTATAAGTCCTACCCCCGCATTGTGGGCGAAACGGGCGGCAAGGATTTTATCCTGGCTCACCCCTCGGCCCACGCCAAGGCGGTGGCCACGGGCATCTCGCGCGGCGCGTTTGAATACCAGGGCCAGAAGTGCTCGGCGGCCTCGCGCGTGTACCTACCCTCCAACCTCGCTGATGAGATTCTGGGCTACGTGAAGCAGGACGTGGAGTCGATGAAAATGGGTGACGTGGAGGATTTTACCAACTTTATCAACGCCGTAATCACCGAGGCCAGCTTCGACAAGCTGGCCCGCTACATCGACGATGCCAAGGCCAGCCCCGACGCCGAAATCGTGGTGGGCGGCCACTACGACAAGTCGAAAGGCTACTTCGTGCAGCCCACCGTCATCCGGGCCAAAGACCCGAAATACACCACGATGTGCGAGGAGCTGTTCGGCCCCGTGGTAACGGTGTATGTGTACGACGCGGACGAGTTTGAGCAGGCCCTGGAGCTGGTGGATAGCACCTCGCCCTACGCCCTCACCGGCGCCATTTTCTCGCAGGACCGCTACGCCATCGACCTGGCTGCCAAGAAATTGGTGAACGCGGCCGGCAACTTCTACATCAATGACAAGCCGACCGGCGCGGTGGTGGGCCAGCAGCCCTTCGGCGGCGCCCGCGCCTCGGGCACCAATGACAAGGCCGGCTCGCTGCTCAACTTGCAGCGCTGGGTGTCGCCGCGCGCTATTAAGGAAACGTTTAACCCGCCGACGGAGTATCCCTACCCCTTCATGGGCGCCGAGCCCCAGGAAAACCTGAACCTGGATAAGGGCCTGTAGCACAGGCTAACGCCAGGGCTGGAAAAACAAAATCCCTACCCCCCGGCTTACACCGCAGTCAAGACCAACGGGCGGCTCTTCATCAGAAGAGCCGCCCGTTGATTTTCAGGCGTTTACCAAACTGTTTGGAATTTCTAAAATTCCTCCCCTACCTTTGCGCCATCAATTCCTCTTGCCAGAAGGATTGTTTTTATACAGAGGCGTGGAGAGACAGGCTCGACGAAACGCCGGCAACCCCCAGCTACCCGCTGGAACGGTGCCAACCGAAGGTCAGCGAAGCTACGTCCTGACCATATAAAAACAAATTGCCGTGTGCTGCTCCATTAACCTCTGCTTTACGACCACCTCACTTGCTGCCCTACAGCATGGGTGTTGTTGCATGTCCAGCTCCGGCCGAATGCGCACGGGGGCTATGCGGGGCTGCTAAGCTTACCTAACGCAGTAGCAGCCAGTCGGCTACCTTATCATTTGGGTTTTAATGCTTCTCCAGGCCCGTGCGGGCTGGTCGAAGCAGCTCCGCGTGTCGGCCCGCTTTTTAGCGAGCCCCGCCGGTAAGGAATCCCTACCCCCCTCCTTCTCATGGATAGTACGCTTGCGGCCCAGGTCAACGACCTGCGCCAGGAACTGGCCGGGCACCCCGCGCTGGAAATTATTCGGGCCGTGGCCGCGCGCTTTCCCGGCCGGGTATCATTTTCGACGTCTTTTGGGCTGGAAGACCAGGCGCTGAGCCACCTCATTTTTGCCAATGAGCTGCCCGTGCGGGTGTTTACGCTCGACACGGGCCGCAATTTTCAGGAGACGTACTCGACCTGGAACAAGACGTTGCTGCGCTACGAGCAGCCCATCGAAGTGTTTGCGCCACAGGCCGCTAGCCTGGAGGCGCTCGTGACGGCCAAGGGCCCGAATAGCTTCTACGAGAGCATCGACAACCGCAAAGAATGCTGCCACATCCGCAAGGTGGAGCCGCTGGCGCGGGCCCTGGCGGGCACGCAAATCTGGCTCACCGGCATCCGGGCCGAGCAGTCGGCCAACCGCCAGCACATGCACCCGGTGGAGTGGGATGCCGGCCACCAGCTCATCAAAGTGCATCCGCTGTTTGAGTGGACCTGGGCCGACACGCTGGCTTTCACGCAGCAGCACGGCGTGCCTACCAACCCGTTGCACCAGCAGGGCTTCGTGAGCATCGGCTGCGCGCCCTGCACCCGCGCCATCCGGCCGGGCGAGGATTTTCGGGCCGGCCGCTGGTGGTGGGAAAATGCCGACGCCAAGGAGTGCGGCCTGCACGACACGACGGCCCACCAGGGGCTGGACCCGGTGGTGGAGCAGGTACCAGGATGAAGTAACTTATTGTAAAAGAACGTCATGCTGAGCTTGTCGAAGCATCTCGCATGGGTAGTAAAATCAATCGTTCAACGATATGAGCGAGATGCTTCGACAAGCTCAGCATGACGTTCTTTCTTAAACATTTTAATTTTTAGATTTTCCGTGGATTACTTAGATAGACTAGAAGCCGAAGCTATTCACATTCTGCGCGAGGTGGCGGGCCAGTTTGAGCGGCCGGCGCTGCTGTTTTCGGGCGGCAAAGACTCAATTGCGCTCACACGGCTGGCTGAAAAGGCCTTTCGGCCCGGTAAGTTTCCGTTTCCGCTCGTGCACATCGACACGGGCCACAATTTCCAGGAAATCATTGACTACCGCGATAAGTTGGTGGCCTCACTGGGCGAAAAGCTGATTGTGCGCAAGGTGGAAGACACCATCCGGGAGCGCGGCCTGCGCGAGCCGGGCGGCAAATACCCCAGCCGCAACCCGCTGCAAACTTATACGTTGCTTGATGTTATTGAGGAGTTTGAGTTTGATGCCTGCATCGGGGGGGCGCGGCGCGACGAGGAAAAGGCCCGCGCCAAGGAGCGCATTTTTTCGGTGCGCGACGAGTTTGGCCAGTGGGACCCCAAGCGCCAGCGCCCCGAGCTGTGGAACATCTACAACGGCCGCATTCAGAAGGGTGAAAACGTGCGCGTGTTCCCCATCTCCAACTGGACCGAGCTGGACGTGTGGAACTACATCCAACGCGAGAAAATCGAGCTGCCGGAAATCTATTTCTCGCACGAGCGCCAGTGCGTGGTGCTGCCCAGCGGCCAGCTGCTGGGCCTGAGCGAACACCTTAATCTCGATGATACCGACGAAATTGTGAACCGCCGCGTGCGCTTCCGCACCGTGGGCGACTCGACGTGCACCGCCGCCGTGGAGAGCGATGCCGCCTCGATTGACGACATTATTCAGGACTTGCTGCTAGCTAAAGTAAGCGAGCGCGGCGCCACACGCCTGGACGATAACCTGTCGGAAACCGGCATGGAAGACCGGAAGCGCAACGGGTATTTTTAAATGAATGTGGGCAATGTGAAGATGTGAGAATGAGGGGATTTATCTAATGATTCTTACCGCTACTTCATTCATTTTCACACTTTCACATCATTCGCATTCAACACATTATAACCAATGGACATTCTCCGATTTATTACCTGCGGCAGCGTCGACGACGGCAAGAGCACGCTCATCGGCCGCCTGCTGTACGACAGCGACTCAGTGTCGCTGGACGTGCTGGCGACGCTGGAAAAGAAGCGCAGCGCCACCAACAGCGCCGACGTGGACCTAGCGCTGCTCACCGACGGCCTCAAGGCCGAGCGCGAGCAGGGCATTACGATTGACGTGGCGCACAAGTACTTCACTACCCCCCGCCGCAAGTTTATCATCACCGACGCGCCGGGCCACGTGCAGTACACCCGCAACATGGTGACCGGCGCGAGCAACGCCGACCTGGCCATTGTGCTGGTTGATGCCCGCCAGGGCGTGATTGAGCAAACGCGCCGCCACACGCTGCTGGCTTCGCTGCTGGGGATTCAGCATTTTGTACTGGCCGTGAACAAGCTGGATTTGGTGGGCTACGACGAGGCCGTTTTTCAGCAGATTGTGGCTGACTACGATGCCATTGCCCAGCAGCTGAAGCTGGCCCACGTGGTAGCCATTCCGCTGAGTGCGCTGCACGGCGATAACATTGTGAAACGCTCGAAGCACATCAGCTGGTACCACGGCCCCAGCCTGCTGGAGCACCTCGAAGGCGTGCCCGTGCCGGCCGATGCCAACCCCCACGAGCCGCGCTTCCAGGTGCAGTACGTCATTCGACCCCAAACTGAGGAGTTGCCCGACTACCGGGGCTACGCCGGCCGCGTGCAGAGCGGTACGTACCGGGTTGGCGACCGGGTGCGTATCTGGCCTTCGGGCCTCGAAACGATAATCGACGTCATTGAAATCGACCAGCGGGCGGTAGCCTCAGCCACGGCGCCCCAGGGTATTGTGCTGAATCTGCGCGACGACGTGGACGTGAGCCGCGGCGACACCATCGTGCCCATAACGGCCCACCCGGCCGTGGTGCGCGAGCTGGAAGCTACCCTGTGCTGGATGGATGAGCGCCCCCTGCGCGCCGGCCGCAAGCTACTGGTGCAGCACCACGCCGCCGTGGTGAAAGCGTCGGTGACGACCATTCTGCAAAAAACCAACATCGAAACCTTTGAGAGCCAAGGTACTGACGAGGCCAAGCTCAACGACATCGTGCGGGTGCGCCTCAAGCTGGCCCTACCCCTGGTGATGGATGAATACCGCCAAAACCGCGTGACCGGTGCCTTTATTTTGGTGGATGAGCAAACCGGCGCGACCCTAGCCGCCGGCCTCGTGGCCGCCACCGACCCGGAGTATTTCACGCAGGAAGTGCCCGTTGAACCCGCTTTTTCCATTTAGAATTTAGAATTTGGAATGAAGAATTGCCCTCGTGCTAATTCCTCATTCTAAATTCCCCATTAACATCCATGCCCACGCTCCCTACCCTCCCGGCCGCGCTCGACGAGGCAACTTTGCAGCAGCTCACCGCTGGCCTCACCCCGCAGCAGCTGGTGTGGCTGAGCGGCTACCTCTACGGCCAGGCCGCGCAGGGCGCCGCCGGCCTTGGCGGGGTGCCGGCCGCTGCCGTGGCGGCGGCGCCGGCCGTGGCCGCCGCCACCCAGAAAATCACGATTCTCTACGGCTCGCACACTGGCAACGGCAAGAAAATAGCTGAGCAGGCGGCCGCCGCGGCTGCCACGCGCGGCCTCGCCGCCGTGGTGCGCGATATGAACGACTACCCCCCCCGGCAACTGGCGCAGGAGCAAAACCTGCTGGTGGTGGTGAGCACCCACGGGGAAGGCGAGCCGCCCATCAGCGCCGAGGAACTGCACCAGTTTATCAATGGCCCGCGGGCGCCCAAGCTGCCCAAGCTGCGCTACGCCGTGCTGGCGCTGGGCGACAAAAGCTACCTGCATTACTGCCAGACGGGCAAGGACTTCGACCAGAAGCTAGCCGAGCTGGGCGGCACCCGCCTGCTCGACCGCGCCGATGTGGACGTGGCTTTTAAAGCGCCCGCCGCGCAGTGGATTGAGGCGGTGCTGGATATTTTGGCGGGCCCGGCCACTACCCCGGCGGGCGGTGCCGGCGCGGCTGTTGCCAGCCCGGCGGCGGCGGTACTGGAAGCTGCGCCCGCTGCTACTGAGTATTCGCATGAGAACCCGTGGCCGGCGAAAGTGCTGGAAAGCATTCAGCTCAATGGGCGCGGCTCGGATAAGGAGACGTACCACATCGAGCTGGATTTGGCGGGCGCGGGCCTGCACTACGCGCCCGGCGACGCGCTAGCCGTGGTGCCCGTTAACCATAACCCACTGGTGGAAGAGGTATTGCGCGCGGCTAACCTCAGCGACACGGCCCCGGTGCAGCTCGGCGACGAAAGCCTACCCCTCGCCGCCGCGCTGGCCAGCCGCCGCGAGCTCACGGTGCTGACCCGCGACGTGCTGGAGCGCTACGCCGCCCTGGCGCCGCACCCCGAGCTGCACGGCCTGCTGGCCGATTCGGCGCGTTTGCAGCCCTACCTCTACGGGCGCGACGTGGCCGACTTGCTCACCGATTTCCCCACCGACCAGCTCACGGCCCAAGTGTTGGCCGACACGCTGCGGCCGCTGCCCAGCCGCGCCTATTCCATTGCCAGCAGCCTGCTGGCCCACCCCGACGAGGTGCACCTGACGGTGGGCGCCGTGCGCTACGAGGCCCACGGCCGCCGCAAGCACGGCGTATGCTCGTCTTTCCTGGCCGACCGCGTGGCGGTGGGCGACAAGGCGCGGGTGTACGTGCAGCAAAACGAATACTTCCGCCTACCCCCCGCCGGCGACACCGACATCATCATGGTGGGCGCGGGCACCGGCGTGGCGCCGTTCCGGGCGTTTGTGGAGGAGCGCGTGGAGCTGGGCAGCACCGGCCGCAACTGGCTACTGTTTGGCAACCCGCACTTTACCACCGACTTTCTCTACCAGGCCGAGTGGCAGCAACACCTCAAGCGCGGCGGCCTGGCCCGGCTCGACGTGGCTTTTTCGCGTGACCAGGCCCAGAAGGTGTACGTGCAGGACCGCCTGCTGGAAAATAGCCGCGACGTGTTTGGCTGGCTCGAAAACGGCGCCCACTTCTACGTATGCGGCGACAAGGACCGCCTCGGCCACGCCGTGCAGGCGGCCCTCATTCAGGTGGTAGAGAAGGAAGCCGGCCTCGCGGCCGACGCCGCCACGGCCTACGTGAAGAACCTGCGCAAACAGCGCCGCTACCTGGAGGACGTGTATTAACCCAGTTGGGTGCGGGGCTTGCCCCCGCCCTTCATTGCGCCGCCGGTTACCATCGTGCAGCGCCGGGCGGGGACAAGCCCCGCACCCTACCCCCTTTTACCTCATGAACATTTTCTTTCTGCTGAAAATACTTGCCGCTGCCGGCTATGCCGGATGCTGTTGTTGATGCCGGCCCGGAGTTAGGTACGCTTTTCCTCGCGGCCGGCTTTCTCTCCGACTTGAGCCCTGTGGCTCGCATCAATCAACTCATTTTCCGCTAGTTATTTTCCGAATGAAACCTGTTTATTCTCCCTTTATTTTGGCGCCGGCCCTGCTGCTAGCCAGTGCGTCGGCCGCCGTGGCCCAAACCGAGCTTATCGCCATCAGTGGGGTAGTGCGCGAAAAAGGCACCCAGGAGGCGCTGCCCGGCGTGAGCATCAGCGTGAAGGGCGTGAGCGTGGGCACCCAGAGCGACGGCAACGGCAAGTTTGCCTTCAAGGCCAAGCTGCGCTACCCCTTCATTCTGGTCTTTAACGCGTTGGGCCACGACCCGCAGGAGCTGGAAATCGTGAGCGCCTCGCAGCCCATCTCGGTGACGCTGGATGCCCGCAACGTGCTGACCAGCGAGGTCGTGGTGTCGGCGTCGCGGGTGGAGGAAAGCCGGTTGAAGTCGCCAGTGGCCATTGAGAAGCTCGATATTCGGGCAATAAAGGAAACGCCGGCGCCGAGCTTCTACGACGCGCTCGAAAACGTGAAGGGCGTGCAGATGCTCACCAGCAGTCTCACCTTTAAAGTGCCGAATACCAGGGGATTTAACGTGCCCAACAACTTCCGCTTCATGCAGCTCGTGGATGGCGTGGACATGCAGGCCGCCACGCTGGGCGTGCCGCTGGGCAACGCTATCGGGCCGACGGAGCTGGACATTGCCAGTGTGGAAATCACGCCCGGCGCGGCCTCCGCGCTCTACGGCATGAATGCCATCAACGGCCTGGCCAACCTCACCACCAAGAGCCCCTACACCTACCAGGGCCTGAGCGTGTACCAGAAAATCGGCGTCAACCACGTCGATGGCATCGACCGCAACCCGAGCGTGCTCACCGAAACGGCCATTCGCTGGGCGCAGGCCTTCGGCACCGACGGCCGCTGGGCCTACAAGGTGAACCTGGACTACCTGCGCGGCACCGACTGGCTCTCGAACACCCAGAACGACCAGAATCCGCAGGGCCTTTCGACCTCCAACCCGGCCTTCCCGGAGCTGGCGGGCGCGGCCAACCCGGCCGCCGACCTGTGGAACCGCTACGGCGACGATACCAACTCGTCGCTGTCCATCACGATTCCCTACCAGGGTAAAAATCAGACGTTTACCGTGACGCGCACCGGCTATTACGAGAAGGACCTGGTGAATCCCATCGTGCGCAACATCAAGGCCGACGCCAGCCTGTACTACAAGCTGACCGACAAGGTGGAGTTGAGCTACAACTACCGGTTTGGGCTGATGGATGGCGTGTTTCAGCGCGGCAATAAGATTCAGCTCGACGGCGTGACGGTGCAGAACCACAAGGTGGAGCTGAAGGGCAGCGACTTTGTGGTGCGGGCCTACACGCTACTCGAAAACACGGGCAACTCGTACAACCTCAACCCCCTGGCCCTGAACCTGGACTTGCAAAACGGGTCGAACGCCGTGTGGGGCGGCAAATTCACGACGGCCCTGCAAAGCCAGCTCAATGCGGGGGTAGGGCTACCCGCCGCCATGACCGCCGCCCGCGCCGCCGCCGACGCCGGCCGCGCCGAGCCGGGCACGCAGGCCTTCAATGACTTGAAAGCGCAGATTGTGAGCACCAATAATTGGGACAGCGGCGTGAACGTGAAGGGCGCGCCGATTCCGGGCGGGGCGGCGCTGTCGCAGCACAGCCGCACCTACCACACCGAGGGCGTCTGGAACCTGGGCCCGCGCATCAAGTTTTTGGATGTACTGGTGGGCGCCGATGCCCGCGTGTACCAGATTATTCCCGACGGCAACAACTTCGTGGACTTCAGCCGGCCGCTGGCCGAGCGTAGCCTTCCGGGCGGCAACTACGTGTATTACAAGAAATTCGGGGCATTTGCGCAGGGCACCAAGCTGCTGCTCGACGACAAGCTTAAGCTCACCGCCTCGGTGCGGGTGGACTACAACCCCGAGTTCACGGCCAAGGTGAACCCGCGCCTGGCGGCCGTGTACACGCTGGCCGACAAGCACAACTTCCGCGCCTCGTACCAGAATGGCTGGCGCTTCCCGTCGCTATTTGAGGCGCTCTCGTTCGTGAACAACGGCAACGTGCGCCGCGTGGGCGGCCTGGCCCGCGTGAACGAGGGCCTGAACTACCTGCAAGACTCCTACACCCGCACCTCGATTGACCAGTTCAACGCGGCCGTGAACGCCTACGTAGCCGCCAACGCCGGCACCACCGCCGCCCAGGCCGCCGTGCTGCCCCAAAACAGCCAGCTGCTGCAAGTGGCCAATCTCGCTATCGAGCAGCCCGAGCAAATCAACGCCTTCGAGGTGGGCTACCGTAGCGTACTGCTCGACAATAAGTTATCCATCGACGCCGACGCCTATTACAACGTATACTCGGGCTTTCTGGGCCAGGTGGAAGTGAGCGTGCCCAAAGACGCCAGCGGTAACCAGGTGACCGTGGGCACCGACGCCGCCGCGCTGGCCGCCCTGCGCGCCAACCGCGACGCCCGCCAGGACCGCTACCGCGTGTACACCAACTCGCGCCAGAACTACCACAGCTACGGCTCCACGCTGGGCCTGACCTACAACTTCGCAGGCAAATTCACGGCGGGTGGCAACATCAACTACAACGCCCTTTCGGCCAACAGCGAAACCGATGTGTTCGTGACTGGGTTTAACACCCCGAAGTGGGCCGGCAGCGCCTCGTTTGGCAACCGCGAAATCGTGCACAACCTGGGCTTCAACATCGTCTACCACTGGCAAACGTCCTTCTATTGGGAAAGCCCGCTGGCCAACGGCCAGGTGCCCGCCTACGCCAACCTCGACGCCCAGGTGAACCTGCGCGTGCCGAATCTGAAATCGACCATCAAAATCGGCGGCACCAACGTGTTTGACCGCCGCTACTACCAGTACGCCGCCGGCCCCACCATCGGGGCACTCTACTACGCCAGCATCACCTTCGACGCCACGGTTTTACACTGATAAATAATTGAAGCCTTTGAAATCGGCTGTCATTGCGAGCGCAGCGCGGCAATCTCAGAGGCGAACGAGCTACTGGAACGACTAGCGCGGCTATCGTTCTGGGGCGATTGCCGCGCTGCGCTCGCAATGACAGCCGATTCGATAATTCATACTTAAGAAAATAATGTCCGTTATCCTGCCCCCTACCCCCGCCACGCACTCCGAAGTGGAGCACGTCAAAGTGGCCAGCCGCTACCTGCGCGGCACCATCGTCGAGAGCCTCAACAACCGCCTCACCGGCGCCCTGAACCCCGACGATACGCACCTCATCAAGTTTCACGGCTCGTACCAACAGACTGACCGCGACCTGGAGAGCGAGCGCAAGCGCCAGAAGCTGGAGCCGTTGTTCTCGTTCATGATTCGGGTGCGGGTGCCGGGCGGCGTGGCCTCGGCCCCCCAGTGGCAGCGCATGGACGCGCTTTCCGACGCCTACGGCAACGGCACGATGAAGCTCACCACGCGCCAGACGTTTCAGCTGCACGGCGTGCTGAAGCGCGATTTGCCCGCTGCCATCCAGGGCTTTAATGAAGTGCAGATGGATAGCATTGCGGGCTGCGGCGACGTGAACCGCAACGTGATGTGCAACACAAACCCGCACGAGTCGGCGGTGCACGGCGCGGTGGCCAAAATCGCCCAGGACATCAGCGCGCACCTGACGCCGCGCACCACGGCCTACCGCGAAATCTGGCTCGACGGCAGCCTGCTCGAAACCACCGAAGCCGTGGACGACGAGCCGGTGTACGGCCACACCTACCTGCCGCGCAAGTTCAAAATCGCGCTGGCCCTACCCCCCTACAACGACTCGGATATCTTTTCCAACGACATCGGCCTCATTGCCATCGAGGAAAACGGCGCGCTGGCGGGCTTCAACGTAGCCATCGGCGGCGGGCTGGGCATGACCTTCGGCCTGCCCGAAACCTACCCCCGCCTGGCCGACCTCATCGGCTTCGTGACCCCAGACAAGGTGCTGGACGTGTGCGAGAAAATCGTGACCATTCAGCGCGACTGGGGCAACCGCGCCAACCGCAAGCTCTCGCGCTTCAAGTACACCATCGACCGCGTGGGCCTGCCCGCCGTGGTGGCCGAGCTGCAGCAGCGCCTGGGCTACGAGCTGGCCGCAGCGCGCCCCTACCAGTTCCACAGCTCCAGCGACGCCTTTGGCTGGACGGAGGGTGCCAACGGCCTCTCGCAGCTCGTGCTATTTGTGGAAGGCGGCCGCGTGCTCGACCGGCCGGGTTACCGGCTGAAGTCGGCGCTGCGCGAAATCAGCAGCTTTCACACCGGCGAGTTCCGCCTCACCGGCAACCAAAACCTGATTCTGGCCAACATCGAGCCCGCGCACCGGGCCCGCGTGCAGGCCATTCTGGAAGAAAACGGCGCCGCGCCCAAGGCCGAGCAGCTCACGGCGTTGCGCCGCGACGCGCTGGCCTGCGTGGCCCTCAACACCTGCTCGCAGGCCTTCGCCGAAGCCGAGCGCTACCTGCCCCAACTGCTCGATAAGCTAGATACCGTCATTCGGGCGCATGGCCTGGCCGAGGCGGGCATCCTGCTCCGCATGACGGGCTGCCCCAACGGCTGCGCCCGCCCCTACCTGGGCGAAATTGGCCTGGTGGGCAAGGCGCCCGGCCGCTACAACCTCTACCTGGGGGCCAACCACGCCGGCGAGCGCCTCAATAAACTCTACCGCGAAATGCTGGACGAAGACGGCATTCTGCGCGAATTAACTCCCCTGTTAGCCAGCTACGCCACTGAGCGCCAGCCCCAGGAAGGCTTTGGCGACTTCGTGGTGCGCACGGGGGTAGTGAAGGCCACCGTGCGCGGGTTGGATTTCCACGCCTAAGTCGTATTTTACCTCAGATTATGGCAACTGACCTGCTTCCGCCCCCGCTGCTGACCGCGGCTGCTCCCCGGCAAGGGTCGGCAGGTAGCGGCCCGCTGCCGGTTTTTCTGGACCTGGCGCACCGGCGCATGCTGCTGGTGGGTGGCGGGGCCGAGGCCTTAGAGCAGCTCACGGCCGTGCTCGACGCCCAGCCCACGGCGGCAGTTACGGTGGTGGCGCCGCGCCTACTGCCGGCCTTGCGCACGCTGGCGGCGCGCCACCCGCAGGTAGTGCTGCTGGAGCGCGCCTTCGAGCCCGACGACCTGCCCGGCCACGACCTCGTGCTGGTGGCCACCGACGATGCCGTGCTGCACGGCCTGGTGCGGGCCGGCGCGGCCGCCCGCCGCCTGCACGCCGTGGCCGCCCTCGGCCCCACCGACGAGGCGGCGGCCGTGGCGCACTGGCAGCGGGTGGCTACGTTTTCGCTGGTAGCATTCGCGGTGTTTCTGGCCATCAATATCTTATCGTATTATTTCACCTGGCCGCAAGTGTGGGCGGTGGCGCGCAACTCGGGCACGTTCTACTCTTTTGTGGGGGTAGGCTTCGTGGCGCAGCTCATCGACGGCATGCTGGGCATGGGCTACGGCGTGGTGTCAGCCATCAGCCTCATGTCGTTGGGGCTGAACCCAGTAGCGGTGAGCGCCAGCATTCACACGGCCGAGATGTTTGCCAGCGGCGCGTCGGGCTACCACCACTACCGCTTCGGCAACGTGAACAAGCGCTTGTTCAAGGTGCTGCTCCTACCCGGCATTATTGGCTCGGTGAGCGGGGCGCTGCTGCTGTCGCACTTCGGGGTGAAATATGCCGATTACATCAAGCCCATTCTGGCCGTTTACCTGCTCATTCTGGGGCTACGCATCCTAAGCAAAGCCTTGCGCAAGCAAACCCAGGTGCGCCGCAAGGTGAAGAACGCGGGCTGGCTGGCCGGCGCGGGCGGCTTCCTCGATTCGTTTGGCGGCGGCGGCTGGGGGCCGCTGGTCACGAGCACGCTCATCGCTAATGGCCGCACGCCCAACTTCGTCATCGGCACCGTGAGCTTGGTCGAGTTTTTCGTCACCTTCGCCAGCGCGCTCACTTTTTTCTCGCTGGGCGGCCTTTCGCACTGGCAAATTGTGGCGGGCCTCATCGTGGGGGGTGTCACGGCCGCGCCGCTGGCCGCCCGCCTGGCCGGGCGCATCCCGACCCGCTGGATGTTTATCGGCGTGGGGCTGATGGTGGTAGTTTGGAGCCTGTGGGCGCTGCGCAAGGTGTTTATGCTGCTCTAAATAGGCTGCCGGATAGCCGTTCCCTACCCCCTTATTTGTCGTCATTAGGCTCGTAAGTCCCGCTAGCAATAAACTAGCGGGACTTTTTTGCGTGCTTTATTATTAGGGCATTTTATTTTGATTTTCAACTAATTAGCTTTAATTTTCCACCCATTTACACCTTCACCCTACTCCTCTCTCTGCCTTATGGAAGCCGCCCTTGCCCACATCCGCGACCAGCAACAGCAAACCTGGGACAAGTTTTCGCCCGGCTGGCGGAAATGGGATACCTGGACAATGAATTTTATGCGCCCGATGAGGGATAAAATCATCGAGGCGCTGCACGTGCAGCCCACCGACCAGGTGCTGGACATTGCCACCGGCACCGGCGAGCCGGGCCTGAGCCTGGCGCGGCGCGCCCCGCAGGGCAGCGTCGTCGGCCTCGACCTCTCCGAAGGGATGCTGGCCGTGGCCCGCGACAATGCCGCCCGGCAAGGCCTGGCCAACTACTCGGCCGTGGCTGGCGACGCCTGCGCCCTCCCCTTTCCCGCCCAGCGCTTCGATGCCGTGAGCTGCCGCATGGGGTTCATGTTTTTTCCCGATATGCTGCTGGCCGCCCAAGAGATGCACCGGGTGCTGAAGCCCGGCGGCCGGCTGGCTACCAGCGTGTGGTCGGCCCCGGCCCACAACCCCTGGATAACCACCATGATGGGCACCATGAGTGCGCACTTGCCCCTACCCGCCCCCGCGCCGCTGGCGCCCGGCATGTTTCGCTGCGCCCAGCCGGGGATGCTGGCCGACCTGCTCGAAAAGGCGGGCTTTTCCGGCGTGCACGCCGAAGAAGTACAGAGCACCGTTGAGTTTGATGGCCTGGAAAGCTACTGGCAAAACATGATGGAAATAGCCGCCCCCGTAGTCGCCGCCATGAGCCAGGCCGACGAGGCCACCCGCGCCGCCATCAAGGCTACGCTGTTCAGCAAGCTGGAGCCGCTGCTGGTGAACGGCAAAATTTCCCTGCCTTTTGGCTCACTGGTCCTTACCGGCGAGAAAGTCTGAGGTGAGTAGGCCTAGTCCTTACCTAGCATGAGCACTGGGCCAGCAAGGTATGGGCGGCGGCTTGCCCACTCACCAGGGCCGCCTCCACGGTGCCGCCGTAGGGCCCTTCATACACCCCCTCACCCGCGAAAAACAAGGTATCAGCCACGGGTGTCGCCAGCGCGGCGCGGGCGGCGGCAGCCCCAATGGTGGGGTACGAATAGGCCCCGTAGGCGCAGGGCTCAGCGCCCCAGTTGTGCACGTAGTGGGCCCGCAGCTGGGCTTGCAGCGTAGCCAGGGGGGTAGCGAGCAGGCAGCTCAGCGACTCCAGCGCCTGCCGCAGCACCGTTTCGGCCGGGGCATCGCGCAGGTGCTGGGCGGCGGGCCCGGCCAACCAGCCGGTGAGCTGGGGGGTAGGGGCGGGCAGCTGGCTCCACCACGTGGGCACCGGCGCGTCGGAGAGCAAAAACTCCAACTCCGGCAGCCGCTTGTGCCAGAAGGGCGTTTGGAATTCGAGGATAATCTTGATGACTGACCCAAACCCCAGCTGAGCCGCCGCCGCCCGGTGAGCGGGTATTTCCGGCTCTACCCGCAGGTAGCCGGGCTGCCCGGCTGGCCGCTGCCACACGCCCAGCGGCACCGTGCACAGCACCCGCCGGGCGTGGTAAGTGGCCCCGCTGGCCGCCAGGGCCACCACCGCCCCCGGCCGCCAGCTGATTTGCCGGATGGGGGTAGCGAGGTGCAAAATGGCCCCGGCGGCCTGAGCCTGCCCGGCCAGCCAGCGCAGCAGCGGCCCATAGCCACCCACCGGGCGCGGCGAGTCGTCGACCCCGCCGGCGGCCCACTCGTCGCGCAGGGCCCAGGCGCTCACCCGGTTCGCATCGGCCGCGTCGTAGCCCTCGGCAAACTGCGTGGCGAACGTGCGCAGGGTTTCGTGTTCTTCGCCCGGGAATTCCTGCGCCAGAAAGGCCGCCAGCGGCATATCCTGGGCCAAGCCGCTCAGCTTTTCCAGCAGCTGCGGCAGCTGCGCGAAGTAGTGGGCGTCGGACTGCACTTGGCCGTGTCGCAGCTGGTAGGTGCGGCCGGCCGTTGCCTGCCAGGCAATCCCCGCCTGCCGCAACAAGGACTTGGTAAGGGGTACGTCGCCGTGCATAAACTCGGCCCCGGCCTCAATGGCCTGGGTAAAGCCAGCGGGCCGCAGGGTGTGCACGCGCCCGCCAATCCGGTCGCGGGCCTCTACCACGCACACGCGCCGCCCGGCGGCCGCCAGCTCCCGGGCCGCCAGCAGCCCCGCCGCCCCGGCCCCCATAATAAGCACGTCTGCAAAGTAGTTATCGTTGTCGGAAGTCATTGGTTAGTATAGCTTAAGTGATACGTGCCTGGTGCAGCCAGCGCAACCCGCAGCCCACGCCTACCCCTGCTGGCTGGCAATATATGATGCCTGGCACCGGGCCCAAACAGCCGGATTGCGCGAAGACCTGGGGCCGTGAATAACCCGCAGCAGCCCGCACAATGGGTCGTTAGCTGCGCAAAGCCACGCTTGCGCGAAGCGTGAGCCAGGCAGTAGTTGGCCCATAACTTGCGAGCATAGGAGTATTCCTCATCCTTTCAACACATGCGTAAACAATTACTCACATTAAGTCTTTTTTTTGGCACGTTGTGCGGGGTAGCTGCCCAAACAGCCACTGGGGTAGCGCCCGTTGCACCACGCACCAGCCCGGTTGCCGCCACTTCCTCCGATACCGTGCAGGCTATCCATCGGCTGTTTGGTAAACACCGCACCGGTGGCTGGCTATGGACGGGGGTAGGGGCCGCTTTTGCCACCAGAATCCTGGTTTCTTCGGCCACTGAGGGGTTCAACAACGCCGGCGGCACCGTTGTTGGCACCACGCTGCTGGGGGGTATTCCCGCCGGCATCGGCATTGGGAAGCTTACCCGCTTCAGCCAGACCACGGAGGACCAGGTAGTAGCTAGGTATCAAAAGACTAAGCTTTTGCCCAGCAACGTGAAACGACGGCTCAGGAGGAAATACTTTTCGGAATAAGCAGCCCGGGTACCCGCAGGCCCTCGCGCAGCAAAAGGCCCCGCCAGCACTATGCCAGCGGGGCCTTTTCAGTAAAACTCAGGTCAACTACTCGCGCACGAAGCGCCGGCTTTCCAGCGCCCCGCTGGCGGTGCGGGCCTGCAGCACATACACCCCCGCCGGCAGGCTGCCCAGGCTCAGGGCCTGCGCCTGCCCGAGCGCGCCGGCCGGCAGCTCGCGGCTAAACACGCGCTGCCCCAGCGCATTGCTGACGGTAAGCTGCACGGCCTCGCGGTAGCCACCCAGCTCCAGGGTGAGCCGGCCGTCGGGGGTAGGGTTAGGATAGAGCTGGAGCAGGCTGGCGGCCTGGGCAGCCGCCGTGGCCGTCACCACGAGCGGCGCGCCCTTCACCACCACGTTTTTGAGCATGGCGTAGCGCGGCGTGCCGGTGCTGCCGCAGGCAAAGTAGAGGCGGATGGTGAGCGTCTGGCCAGCCGCGAGGGTCACACCCGCGCTGCCGTTCAGCAGGAGGCGGTACACGTTGCTGGGGCCGGCCGTTTGGTTGGGTAGCAGTATCGGCGCGCCAAAGGCACCGTAGGCGGTGCTCGTCACACCGGGCCCCACGCCCGCGCTCACGTCGCTCGAGTCGGTGGCAAAGCCCGATTTGGAGTACACGGCCGCCAGCTTGGTATTGGAGCTGGTGTTGTAGAAAGCCGACGAAAGCAGCAGCGAATCGAGGCGCACACCACCGGTGGCCGTCACCACAAACTGCTCGTAGTAGCCGCGGCTCAGGTTGCCGCCCACCAGCGTCCAGGTGCCGTTGCCATTCGTGGAGGGCCCAAACGCCTGGCCGTATTTGCTCGAATACGCCGGAATGGGCACCGACGTATCGGTGGAGAGATACAGGCGCCGCAGGGTGGGCGCCGTGGCCGTGAGCCGGGCCGAGCGCAGGGCCGTGCTGTCTTGGCTATTGCGCACCAGCGGCCACCAGATGAGCGGGTCCGACTGCGGGGCGGCCGTGGTGAGGCGGGTACCGGTCACGGCCACGTTCACGGTAGTAGCGCCGGTGCTCACGTGGGTGATGCTGCCGCTGGCGGCGCCGGCCGTGGCCGTGTTCAGCCGCACGCTCACGGTGGTGCTGGCCAGGGTGTTGTTGGCGGGCGTTAAGGTCACGGGCGCGGTGCTGCCGCTCCAGGTGGTGCCGCCGTTGGTCGAAATCTCGAAGCCCGCCGGGGGCGTAATCACCAGGTTGGCGGTCAGGTTCACGCCCGACACGGTGTAGGTCTGCACGGCCGAAGTGCCGGTGCTATACTGCGTAAAGGCGGCCAGACTCGTGCTGGAAGTAGTGATAGTAGGCACGCTCGACACCACGATGCTGGGCGTGGTGTGCGTAGTCAGGCCCGTTTTGGAAGCCACCACGCGGTAGTAGTAGCTGGTGCCCGCCACCGGCAGGGCATCGGTGGCCGCGAAGTTGTAGAGCGAGTCGGTGGCGGCCGTTTGCGTGCTGATGGTGGTGAAAGTGCTGTTGTCACTCGAGCGCTGCAGGTCATACTTGATGCCAGCCAGCGCCCAACTAATGTTCCACTGCAAGGCCGTTTGGCTGGCGCCCCTGGTGGCCTGTAGGTTGGCCACCGCGATGTCGGGGGCCCGGTAGGTGCCAAAATCAGCGCCCAGCGAGGTAGGGTCCCAGGCGGCGGCCACTGGCGAGCCGGTGCTGCTGGCCGTGCCCGTGCCGGTGCCAAACAGGCGGGCCGTGGTATACTCTACGGTGTCGGCGGGGGCCAGCTGCTTCGACCAGCTCACGCGCTGGCTCACGTTCGCGAGCTTGCCGCCAAAGTAGCGGGTCTGAAACTCGCCGTTGGTAATCTTGGTCACGTCGGTGCCCGCGTCCCAAACCACCCAGCCAGCGGGCTGAATCTCGTTGGCCCCCACCTTGGTTTTCGAGAAAATCACCTTGTTGTGGGCCAGCGTGCCGGCGGCCTCCGTAAAGCCGGTCGAGTTTTGCCAGGGCCGGCCCAGGTAGTAGAGGGTAGTGCCGTTGTTGGACGGAATTTTGGCGTTCCGGAAGAGGTAGCCGTAGCTCTGGGCGGGCGGCGTGTTGGCGGCCGTGATGTAGGAGGTCGCCGCGTTTACCACCCGCGTCTTGGCGTAGATGGTGCAGTTGTCGAAGATGGCGATGGCGTTGCCGAAGATAAAATCCACGTTGCCGTCGATGTAGCAGTCGCGGAAGTAGTGGCGCGACACTGCCCCGCCGCTCTCGTAAGTGAGCAGCGTATCCTGGTTGCCCAGAAAGCGGCAGTTCTTGAACGCGGCCCGGTCGGCATACAAGCTCACGGCCACGGCCTGCGAGCCGTCGCCGTAAGAATTAATAAACGTCATGTTCAGGGCCGAGAAGTCGGTGGCATTCACCACGATGCTGCCCGAGCCGCCGGTGCCCAGCGTGCCGCCCGCGCCGTTGGGCGTGGTGTTATCGTCGTGCCAGGTGAGGATGGTGTTGGCCACGCTTTGCCCCACAAATTGCAGGAAGGGCTTGGTGCTGGGCACCGTCACCTTCTCGCTGTAAATCCCATCCTTGATGTAGATGGTGTACACGGCAGTGCGGCTGGCCGGCGCGGCCGTTACGGCCGCCTGAATGGTGGTGTAATTGCCGGTGCCGTCTTTGGCCACGGTCACGTCGTAGGCGTAGAGGCGGGAAGTGCTGAGTAGCAGCAGCAAAAAACCTACCCACCCCCTCAAACGGGAAACTGGGCGTGGAGAGATACCTCGGGTAACGAGTTCAGCCAACATGAAGCGGGAGTTAAGGGTGGGAAGAGGGTCAAACTTACCCGCATTCCCAATTTAACTAGTAGCCTACCAGCGCTTTATTTGCGCAATCGATACCGGCAACGTTTCCGGCAACGATTGCACGAAAAATGGTCCCTTGCATGGGTGGCGGAGCGGCTGGCAGGAGTAATATTAACGTGCCAAGGCACTCAGCCGCCGCGGCATTCTCTTGCCCACCCCTTCGCTTTTATGCCACTTTCTACTGTGCGGCCGCTTGGCCTTTCCGTTTTGCTGCTGAGTGCCGCTGCCACTACGGCCCTGGCCCAGACCACCACCTTACCCGCCTTTCCGGGGGCCGAGGGCGCCGGCAAATACACCACCGGCGGGCGCGGCAGCGTAGCCGCCCCCACTACGGTACTCGAAGTTACCAACCTCAACGACGCGGGCGCGGGCAGCCTGCGCCAGGCCCTGAGCGGCACCTACGGCAGCCGCACGGTGGTGTTTCGGGTGTGCGGCACCATCCACCTGCTCAGCCAGCTGAGCATTCCGGCCAACACTACCCTGGCGGGCCAGACGGCCCCCGGCGACGGCATCTGCGTGGCCGACCACCAATCCAACGTCAAGGGCGACAACGTGGTAGTGCGCTTTATGCGCTTCCGGCTGGGCGACCAGTACCAGAACCTGGGCATGGTGAACGGCAGCGGCAATGAGGACGCCTTTGATGGCATCGGGGGCTACACCGGGCTAATTGTGGACCACTGCACTTTTAGCTGGGGCGAAGATGAGTCGCTGACCTGCTACAAGGGCGACAACACTACCCTGCAGTGGAACCTCATCAGCGAAGGACTCAACTACTCCTACCACTTCGAAACCGGCGACACCGACTTCGAGCACCACGGCTACGGCGGAATTTGGGGGGGTAGGCACGCCTCGTTTCACCACAACCTGCTGGCCCACCTGCAGGGCCGCAACCCGCGCTTCGACGGCTCGCGCAACCTGAGCCCCATCAGTGCCGGCCAGGAAAACGCCGAGTTCGCCAACAACGTGCTCTACGACTGGGGCTCCTACACCGTGAACGGCGGCGAGGGCGGCAACTACAACCTGGTGAACAACTATTATAAATCGGGCCCCAACACCGGCACCGGCAGCAGCGCGGGCGTGGCCGTGCGCTCAATGATTGCCAACCCCTACAAGCAAAGCAGCCCGGCGCTGCCCTACGGCCAGTATTACATCACTGGTAATTTCGTTACTAACTCCAGCGCCGTCACGGGCCACAACTGGCGCGGCGTGGCCATGAATGGCGGCGCGCTGGCCGACACCACGCAGTCGAAGGTGCTCCAGGCTTTCGCCATCGGCCCCGATGCCCTACCCCTGCAGCCCGCGCCCACGGCCTACGCGGCGGTGCTGGCCGGGGTGGGCTGCGTGCTGCCCACCCGCGACCCCATCGACCAGCGCATTGTGCAGGAAGTGCAGAATGGCACCGGCAGCATCATCGACGTGCAGGGCGGCTACCCGCACGGCACGCCCTACAGCACGTCGCAGGTGGCCTGGCAGGTGCTCAATTGCAACACCGCCGCCCCCACCGACACCGACCACGACGGCATGCCCGATGCCTACGAAACGGCCCATAGCCTTAATCCCAATGACCCCGCCGACCGCGCCACCCTCGCCGCCAACGGCTACTCCAACCTCGAAAACTACCTTAATGGCCTAGTAGCCGGCACGGTGCTCGCCACCACCAAAGCCGTAGCGCAGTCGGCCTTACTGCAGGTTTTCCCTAACCCCGCCCAGGCCGGGCTGGCCCTCACCGTGGCCCACCCGCTGCAAGGGGGGGTAGCGGGCCAACTCATCCTCTACAGCTTCGAGGGCCGCCTGGTAGCCACCGTGGCTTCCGCCCCCGGCAGCACGGCTACCACCTTGAACATCAGTCAACTGGCCGCCGGCAACTATCTATTGATTTACGAGGCCGCGCCGGGCGAGCAGCGCCTCTCGACCAAGTTTGTAAAGGCCGAGTAGCCGGTATTTCAACCGCCGCTTCATGTAAAAAGCCCCTCGCTTCCAATGAAGCGAGGGGCTTTTTACTGCTTATCGGGGCGGCTTAGCGGTGGCCATAGCCGTAGCCATACGAGGGGCCGCGGTCGTGGCGGTGCTGGGCTTCCCAGCGGGCGCGCTCGCGGGCTTGCTGCATATCGCGCTCGCGCTGGGCGCGCTCGTAGCGCATTTGTTGCTCGTAGCGGGCACGTTCGCGGGGCGATAGCCGGCGCTGGTCGTGGTCATGGTCGAAAGGAGCGGCGGCCGAAGCGGCAGTAGTAACGAAAAGGGCAGCGGCGGCGACGAACGAAAAGAGGGAAGCTTTCATGGGAAGTGGTGGTTAGAAAGGGTTAGAAAAGGAAGGAGAAAGAGCGACGCGTCTGACCTCTCCAAGACAAGCGCTGTGCCAAGCCTACTAACAGCACTTGCAGTCATGTAATAACAAATTATTGATTACCAAATACTTAATTACCAAATC
>CAZZWL010000047.1:11709-36953 GCA_964657755.1 uncultured Rhodanobacter sp. | reverse complement strand
CACCCGGACGATCGCTCCAGGCGCGCGGTGGCGCAGCGCCAGGGCGAGCAGCTGGTGGCGGTGATAACCGCCGTGCCGGCCGGCGCGCTGCCGGCCGGGCCAGTGGCCCAGCCGCCGGGGCCGCAGCGCGCGCCGCTCGCCGCGGTGCTGGCGCAGGCGCCGGTCGCCATTGGCTTGGTGCGCGGGCCCGAGCACCGGCTTAGCTACGTGAACCCGGCGTACCAGCGGCTACTGCCGGGCGAGGTGCCAATTGGCCGGCCCATAGCCGAGTGGCTACCCCAGTCCATAGCCCAGGGGGCGCTGCGGCTGCTAGACCACGTGTACGCCACGGGCGAGACGCACACCGGTTTTGAGCAGCCCCTGACCATTGAGCTGCCCGCCGGACCGGCCACGACCACGTACCTCGACCTGACTATCCAGCCTTACCAGCAAGGCGACCAAACGGTAGGGCTCGTCATTTTTGGCCACGACGTGACCCAGCAGGTGCTGGCCCGCCGGCAAGCGCACAAGCAGAAGCTGCACAAGAAGCTGCGGGCCACCAACGACAAGCTGCGCGCCAACAACCAGCACCTGGCCCACACCCAGCAGCAAGTGCAGCAGCTCAACCAGGAGCTGGAGGCGCGGGTGGCGGCGGGAGTTGCCGTGGCGCAGCGGGCCCGCGCCGAGGCCGACTGCCAGCGCCAGCGCCTCGAACGCCTGTTTCAGCAGTCGCCGGCCGCCATCAGCATTCTGAGCGGGCCCGATTTGGTGTATGAGTTCGTGAATAGCCGCTACCAGGAGCTGTTTCCGGGCCGCCCGCTGCTGGGCCTACCCCTGCGGCTGGCGCGGCCCGACTTCGACGACCAAAATAACCCCGCCCAGCTGCGCGCCGTGTACGAAACCGGTGTTACCCACGAAGGCCACGAAATGCTGCTGCGGGTGCCTCACCCCCAGGATGGCCGGCTGGAGGAGCGTTACTTTGACTGCCTTTACCAGCCCCGCTACGACGGCCAAGGCCGCATCGACGGCGTGCTCATCTTCGCCCTCGAAGTGACCGAACAAGTGCGGGCCCGCCGGCAGATGCTGGACCTGAATACGGAGCTGGAAGCCCGCGTGGCGGCCCGCACGCAGGAGGCCCGGGCCGCCCGCGCCGAGGCCGAGGCCAAGCACCAGCAGCTGCACCACATCATTGAGCAGTCGCCGGCCTCGATGGCCTATATCTCGGGGCCCGAACTGCGCATCACTTCCATTAATCCGGCGGCCTGCCGGGTATGGGGTATGCTAGAGGCTGACATGGTGGGTCGCCCGCTGCTGGAGGCCCTACCCCAGCTGCGCGGGCTGGGGTTTGAGGAGCGGCTAGCGGCGGTGATGCGCACGCGGGAAGCCTGCCACGGGCAGGCCGTGCCGGTGCCGGTGCTGCGCGCTGGGCAGCCCGAAAACCGCTACTTCAACTACGTGTGCCAGCCCATCGTAGCGGGGCTGACGGGCACCGTTGATGTGCTGGTGGTGGCGATTGACGTAACCGAGCAGGTGCTGGCCCACCACCAAGTGCGGCGCTTCAACCAGGAGCTGGAGATGCGCGTGGCGGCCGGCCTGGCCGAGGCTCAGCAGGCCCGTGCAACGGCCGAGCGCGAGCGCCACCGCCTCGAGCGCTTTTTTACCCAGGCTCCGGCCGCCATCTGCGTGCTCAGCGGACCCGAGCTGGTGTATGAGCTCGTTAACCCGGCCTATCAGCAGCGCTTCGCGGGCCGCCAGCTGCTGGGCCGGCCAATGCTCGACGCCCTGCCTGAGCTAACCGGCCACGTAATAATAGCCCGGCTGCGCAGTGTGTACGCCACGGGCATTACGAGCGAGGGCCAGGAGACAAGGATGCAGGTAGCGCGCCCCGGCGATGGCAAAATCGAAGATGCTTATTTCGACTGCGTATATCAGGCTCGCTTCAACGAGCAGGGCGCTATCGATGGGGTGCTCGTGTTTTCCCTCGACGTGACGGCCAAGGTCAGGGCCCAGCGGCAAGCCACGGCCCTGCAGGCGCAGGTGCTGCAGGCGGCCCAGCGCCAAGTGCAGGCGCAGGAAACCTTTCACCAGGTTTTCGACCAAACGTCGGCGGCCATCGCGTTCATGCGCGGGCCCGATTTTAAGTTTGAATACGTCAACCGGGCCTTCCGGCAGCTATTTCCCGACCTTGCCCAGGAAGGCCGACCCCTGGCTGAGAGGCTGGTTAACACCAAGCTGCCGGGCTTTATGACGCTCATGAGCCAGGTGTATAAAACGGGCCGCCCCTACGTGGGCAATGAAGTGCCGGTAGAGATTCCCCAGCCCACCGGCCCGCCCGTTGCCAAGTACCTGAACTTCACCTGCCAGGTCTTTCGGGAGCAAGACCAAATCGTCGGCATTTCCGTGTTTGCCTATGATGTGACGGAGCAGGTGCTGGCGCGCCGGCAGCGCGAAGAAGGGCAGGCCCAGCTGCAAGCCGTGTTTGAGCAGGCCCCCGTGGCCCTGGCGCTGCTCGATGGCCCCGACTATATTGTCAAAGTAGCGAACCCCGCCATGCTTTTCTTCTGGCACCAAAAGCCGGAGGAGGTCCTGAACCGGCCCTTTTTTGAGGTGCGGCCCAACCTGCGCAGCCAGGGCTACCCCGAGGTGCTGGCCGAGCTACGGCGCACGAGGATGCCTTACGCAGTTGAGGAACAGTTGGTTGAGTTTGAGCGCGACTGGGGCCGCGAGCGATTTTATTTCCACTTCGTGCTGCAGCCCATCCCGGACTCGCGCGGCGAGGTATCATCGGTGATGCTGATAGCCAATGAGATAACCCAGCAAGTGCACACGCGCCAGCAGCTGGCCCAGGCCAATGATGCGCTACGGGCTACCAATGCCCAGCTCACGCGCACCAACACCGACCTGGATAATTTTATCTACACGGCCTCGCACGACCTGAAGGCCCCCATTGGCAACATCGAAGGCCTGCTGCAGCTGCTGCGCCAGCAGCTGCCGCCCGAGGCGCGGCAGGCGGGCCTGGTACCCAAGGCCCTGAGCATGATGCAGGAAGCCATTGGACGCTTTCAGCTCACCATTGCCCAGCTCACCGACCTCTCGCGCTTGCAGAAAGCCCACACCGAGCTGGCCGAAGCCGTGGACCTGCAAGCCACGGTAGATGCCGTGTGCCTGGACCTGGCCGCCGAGCTGGAGGCTACCGGCGCCCGGCTCACGGTGGAGGTAGCCGCCTGCCCCACCATCCTGCTGGCCCCCCACCACCTCCGCTCGGTTGTGTATAACCTGCTCAGCAACGCGCTCAAATACCGCCACCCCGGCCGTGTACCCGAGGTGCACCTCGCGTGCCACGTGCACGCCGGCCACTCGGTGCTGTCGGTGCAGGACAATGGCCTGGGGCTGAGCGAGGCCCAGCAGCAAAAGGTATTCGGCTTGTTTCGCCGCCTGCACGCCCACGTGGAGGGCACGGGGGTGGGCCTCTACATGGTCAAGCGCATTGTTGAAAATGCCGGCGGCACCATCACGGTGCAGAGCGAGCTGGGCACCGGCTCCACGTTTATCGTTTCCTTACCCCCGCCTACCCCTCCCCTCCCCCTCTAAGGGGCCCGAAAATACCCGCTAGTTCCCACCTCACTCCTTCTCTTTTTTTATGCAAAAGCTTCCCTGCGTGCTGTTAGTGGATGACGACCCCACCACCAACTTTCTTCACGAGCACCTGCTGCTAAGCCTGGGCGTCACGGACTGCTGCATAGTGGCCGAAAACGGGGCCGATGCCCTGGACCGGCTGGCCGAGGCCGACGCCCCGCCCCCAGCCCTGGTGTTGCTCGACGTGCACATGCCCGTCATGGACGGCGTTGAGTTTCTGGAAGCCTACGTGCAGCCCCCGGCCCTGCTGCCGGTCATCGTCATCGTGTCCAGCTCCGTGCATCCCTACGACCAGTCGCGGCTGGCCACGCTTCCTGTCGATAACTGGGTGAGCAAGCCCCTCACGCGCGAAAAGGTTAACGACATTTTGCTGAAGCACTTCCAGCGGCATCTTCCCCCCGAGCTACTGGTAGCCCAGGAGGAAGAGGACGAATACTAGCTCCCCCGGCCCGGCCGGCCGGCACCGGCTTACTTCAGCTCCAGCATCACCACCGACCGGGGGGGTAGGGCCACGGCCAGCTTGTCGCCGCGCTTCCTGGCCCCGGCAAAGGCGGCCAGGGTCACGGTATTGGGCTTGTCGAACGTGTTGTAGTCGCTCACCTTGGCCGAAGTCAGCACGCGGCCCGTCACGGTTTTCCACTGCACGCCGGGCAGGGCCGTTTCCAGGGTCAACGCCTTACTGGGGTCGAGGTTAACGAGCGAAATGTGCACCGCCCCATTCTTGTCCTTGGAAGCCGAGGCGTTGAGCGCCGGGATTTTCTCGCCGTTTAGCACGTAGTCGGGGCTGCTGAATTGCAGCGGCAGGTACTCCGCGTCCTGGTGCACCTGGTAGAGGTCAAACACGTGGTAGGTGGGCGTGAGCAGCATCTTTTCCTTGTCCGTGAGCACCAGCGCTTGCAGCACGTTCACGGCCTGGGCCAGGTTGGCGCCGCGCACCCGGTCGCAGTGATTATTGAAGATGTTGAGGGTAGTGCCCGCCACCAGCGCATCGCGCAGCGAGTTTTGCTGATACAGGAAGCCGGGGTTGGTGCCGGGCTCCACGTCGGTCCACACGCCCCACTCGTCCACCAGCAAGGCCACCTTTTTATCCTTGTCATACTTGTCCATAATGGCCGCGTGCTTGGTCACTATCGCGTCCATTTTCAGGCAGTTGCGCAGCGTGCTGAAGTACGCGGCCTCGTCGAAGCCCGTGGCGGGGCCCTTCTTGCTCCAGTTGCCGGTGGGCAGGGTATAGTAGTGCAGCGTGAGGCCCCACATGCGGTCGGGGCCGATGTTTTTCATGCACGTTTCGGTCCAGTGCGCATCGTCGGCGTTGGCGCCGCTCACGATGCGCTTGAGCTTGGTGCCGGGGTAGTCGTGGGCAAAGGTGGCGTAGCGCCGGTACACGTCGGAGTAGTACTCGGGCGTCATGTTGCCGCCGCAGCCCCAGCTCTCGTTGCCAATGCCCCACCAGCTTACCTTATACGGCGCGGCGTGGCCGTTTTTGCGGCGCTCCTGCACCAGCGGCGTGTCCTCATCCGAGTTGAGATACTCCATCCAGCCGGCCATTTCCTGCACCGTGCCGCTGCCCACGTTGGCGGCCAGGTAGGGCTCGGTGCCGAGCAAGCCGCACAGCTCCAGAAACTCGTGCGTACCAAAGCTATTGTCTTCCAAGGTATTGCCCCACCATAAGTTCAGCATTTTGGGGCGCTGGGCGGCGGGCCCTACCCCATCGTGCCAGTGGTACGTGTCGGCGAAGCAGCCACCGGGCCAGCGCAGGTTGGGCACGTGGATTTTTTGCAGGGCCCGCACGATATCCAGCCGCAGGCGGCCCTGTTTGGGCACGTCCAGGCCGGGGTCTACCCAAAAGCCGCCGTAGATACAGCGCCCCAGGTGCTCGGCAAATTGCCCCTGGATGTGCTTGCTAATGAGCAGCTGGGGGTTGCCGGGCTGCACGGTGAGCTGCACGGTTTGGGCGGGGGCCAGCAGCGGCGTGGCCAGCGCGAGCGCGGTGGCCAAAGAACGAATAAAAGTCATGAATACGGGGGCAGGTGGGCTTGGGCGGAAAGGTATGCGGTGAGGGCCGGGCGGTAGCCAGCCGCCGCTTGTATAAGCGGCCAGGCTGGGCAAGCCGGCCAACAGGTTGCGGCCGCCAGGCCGGCGGCCGCGTAAGCCTGCATTTTTAGCAGGCTGCAATAATAATCTGCACAATCGTTTGTGAAAGAGAAACGATGCCTTGCGTTGGCTAACGGGTCAACTTACGATTAAATAATGACTTGCTTTTCAAACTATTGCCTTCAAAAAATTTGTGCTCACTTCGAAAAATAAGTCTGTCACTGACATCCAGTCGCTTAAATCAGACAATCGATACTCCAATAATCCGCGCGATTTACCCCTGGGCATTCAATTGAATGGGCACCCTTCGCTACGCGTTTCCTGCTGACCTGGCGGGGCACCGCCGGCCCCCACGGCGGCCCCCGCACCGCCTACCCCCCTCCGGAGCGCTCATTGCCCCCGCTATACTCTTAAGTAGCCGCGGCACCCGCGTGCCACGGGGCCGGAACGGGCCGACTGCGGGATAAAGGACGCAAAAGCAACGGGCCAAGCCTCGCCAAACATCGATAAAGAGCACGCTGCTAGGCCGCCCGGTTCCGGAGCAACGGCAGCCGGCATACGTGCTGGAGCACCTGCAAGCAGTAGCGGCATGCCGCAATCAGCAAAATGCTGGTCACGCGGCCTACTTCCGTCACGTGCAAATGGGGGGGTAGGCATTTGCCAGTGGGCAGGCAGAAGCGCACGGTAGGGAGCGCCGCCAGGGCGTGCTTCGTTTCGGAGATACGCTTGAGCAAGAAATTGAACAAGCGGCCGCTTGGTACTGGCTAGGCACGGTTTAGGGCCGCAGACGGGCGCGCCGTTGGTAGCCTCCCCAAAAAAGGCCGTAAGCTGCTGTGCAC
This sequence comes from uncultured Rhodanobacter sp., assembly GCA_964657755.1. Classification (GTDB taxonomy): domain Bacteria; phylum Bacteroidota; class Bacteroidia; order Cytophagales; family Hymenobacteraceae; genus Hymenobacter. Next base: position 30,405 of record CAZZWL010000047.1, on the reverse strand, counting down.
CTGCCGCAGCCGCTCCGTGTTGAGGCAGGTGCAAACCGTGAGGCCGGCGGGTTCACCGCGAATCAAGGCCAGTGCCTTCAGCTCCTGCCAGTGCGGGGAAGTGGTGGTGCGCGAGAGGGCTAGCGCGGCGGCGATGTCACCCGCGATGCAGGTTTTTTGGGGCGCCGGATGGGCCAGAAGATGGCCACGCGGGCCGGATGGGCCAGGGCCTGGGCCACGCGGGCCAGTTGCCGCCGGTCAGCGGTGAAGGCGGCGGTTTTGGCGGCGGTCACGGGTAGGGTCAGCAGGCTGTTTAGGAAGCAGCCATGACGTAGACGTGCGTCACAGCTGCTTATGCTCAGTCACTTCCTGCCAGGCGAACGCAGTAGCTAACCCTGTTGAGGAGTCCTGATTACCCCTATTCCAGCTGACGAATTATGCAACTCGGCGGCGGTATTCAGTACCAACTTCGAGCGCGGTTAGCTGTTCCTTTGTGTGCTGCCCAAGGAGCAGCTGCCGTCAGGATAACTGGCTCATTCAGTGCTTTTTTCCCTTTGTCTACATGGAGCCGACTACCAAAACCGCAACCCTCGACATTGAGGGCATGACCTGCGCCTCGTGCGCGGCCTTCGTGGAGAAGTCGCTCAGCCGCACGCCCGGCGTGCAGCGGGCGATGGTCAACTACGCCACCGAAAAGGCCACCGTGGACTACCTGCCCGCCCAGGCCTCCCCGGCCAGCCTGAAAGAAGCCGTCCTCAACGCCGGCTACGGTGTGGCGGCGCGGGCCCCCGACACCAGCGCCGCCGAGCGCAGCGCCGAAATCGACCGCCAGAAAGCCCGGGCTTACCAGCAGCTCAAGCGCCGCTTCGGGGTGGCTGTGGGGCTGGTGGCCATCATCATGCCCCTGAGTATGCTCATGCTCTGGCCGGCGATGATGCAGCGCGTGAACGAGCAGTGGCTCAACTACTTGCTGCTGCTGCTCACGCTGCCCGTGCTACTCTACAGCGGCCGCGAGTTTTACGTGTCGGCCTGGAATGGCTTCCAGCACCGGGCCGCCAATATGGATACGCTTATTGCGGTGGGCACCGGCGCGGCCTTTTTGTACAGCCTGGCGGCCACCGTGGTGCCGGGCTTTTTCACCAGCCGGGGCCTCCTGCCCGAAGTCTACTACGATACCACGGCCACCATCATTGCCCTCATTTTGCTGGGCAAGGTGCTGGAGCTACGGGCCAAAACCCAGACCTCGGCGGCGATGAAGTCGCTCATCGGCCTGCAAGCCAAAACCGCCCGCGTGGTGCGGCCCGATGGCGCGGAGGTGGACGTGCCCATCGGGCAGGTGCAGCTGGGCGACCTAGTGCTGGTGCGCCCCGGCGAGAAGGTGGCCACCGACGGCCTCATTACCGAAGGCCAGTCTTCACTGGACGAGGCCATGCTCACCGGCGAGAGCCTGCCCGTGGCCAAAAAAACCGGCGACCCGGTGTTCGGGGCCACGCTCAACAAAACCGGCTCCTTCCGCTTCCGCGTGACGAAAGTGGGCGCCGACACCATGCTCTCGCAGATTGTGCAGCTGGTGGAAGACGCCCAGGGCAGCCGCGCCCCCATTCAGCGGCTGGCCGACAAGGTGAGCGCCGTTTTCGTGCCCACGGTGGTCGTTATCGCCATTTTTACGTTCGTCATTTGGTTTGATTTGGCCCCGGCCGGCACGCGCCTGCCGCTGGCACTGGTCAATTTCGTGGCCGTGCTCATCATTGCCTGCCCTTGCGCGCTGGGTCTGGCCACGCCCACGGCCATTATGGTGAGCACCGGCAAAGGCGCCGAGCACGGCGTGCTTATCCGCAACGCCGAGGCGCTGGAAAAGGCCTACAAAGTCGATACCGTGCTGCTCGACAAAACCGGCACCATCACCAGGGGCGAGCCCGCCGTCACCGATTTCTGGACGCTACCCGACCCTACCGGGGCGGCCCAGCCGGCCAACCTGCTGCAAGTAGTGGCCGCCGTGGAGCGTCAGAGCGAGCATCCGCTGGCCGCCGCCGTGGTGCGCCACGCCGAAGCCCAGGGCGGCACTAGCCTGGCGGCCAACGACTTCCGGGCCGTGGAGGGCAAAGGGGCCGCCGCCACCGTAAACGGCCAGGCCGTGCTGATTGGCAACCGCCGCCTGCTGGCCGACGAAAACGTGGCCCTACCCCCCACCCTGCTGGCCGAAGCCGAGCAGCTGCTGGCCCAGGCCAAAACCGTGCTCTACGTCGCCGTGGCGGGCCAGGCCGTGGGCCTCATCGGCGTGGCCGATACCGTGCGCGACACCTCGGCCGCCGCCATCCAAAAGCTTCAGGCGCTGGGCATTGAGGTGGTGATGATGACCGGCGACAACCCCGCCACGGCGGCCCAGGTGGCCGGGCAGGTAGGCATTGCCCGCTACTTTGCCGAGGTGCTGCCCTCCGGCAAGGCCGGCAAGGTGAAGGAGCTGCAAGCCGAGGGCCGCACCGTGGCGATGGTGGGCGACGGCATCAACGACGCGCCGGCCCTGGCCCAGGCCGACATTGGCCTGGCCATCGGCTCGGGCACCGACGTGGCGATGGAAGCGGCCGGCATCACGCTCATGCGCTCCGACCTGCACGGCGTGGTCACGGCCATTGAGCTGAGCCGCCAAACCATCCGCACAATCAAGCAAAATCTATTTTTTGCCTTCGTTTATAATACGCTGGGCATTCCCATCGCGGCCGGGCTGCTCTACCCCTTCTTCGGCCTCCTGCTCTCGCCCATGCTGGCGGCCGGGGCGATGGCCCTCAGCTCGGTATCGGTGCTAACTAACTCGCTGCGGCTGAGAAGCTTCACGCCAAGTAAGTAATAGTTTCTAAGAGTAGCAAACCCAATTCCTATGGATACTCCCGCTTTCCTTATAACCATCGCGGGCCTGGCCCTGGCGGCCTTCGTGGTGTGGTATTTTTTCTTCTCGGCCCGCCAAACGGCCAGCGCCGTATCCACGTCCGGCGGCGTGCAGGAAGTGGCTATCACCGTGAAGGGCGGCTACTCGCCCGACGTGATTGAGGTGAAGCGCGGCCAGCCCGTGCAGCTGAGCTTCTACCGCGACGAGGAAAATAGCTGCTCCGAGGAGCTGTTGATGCCCGATTTCAGCATCCGCCGCGACTTGCCCGCTTTCAAAACCACGCTGGTGAAGCTGCTGCCCCAGGCAGCCGGTACGTTTCCGTTTACCTGCGGCATGGGCATGCTGCGGGGCAGCCTGGTGGTGAAATAAGCCTACTTATAAGCCGCTGGCAGGGGCTACTCAGCTACTCGTGGCAACGGCTCAAGAACAACTTATTTCCGCTCCGCTCCTACCCACGCCAGCCAGTAAGCAGGGCGTTTCACGGGCGCAAGCCAGGGGGTAGGGACCGCGGGCTGGGCGGGCATTGCGGCGGTCCAGGCAGGCTGCGTCGGCAGATTTTTGGTGGGCCGGGCCGGATAGCTTTTACCCCGGCCCGACGGCCTAAACCGCGTGCAGGATAACGCAGAGCGAGGCGGTCGAAATAACGACCCACAGCAGCACGCCCAGCACGTAGGGCCGGATGCCCACCGAGCTTACCACCCTGGCCGACAGTCCCGCCCCGATGAAGAACAGCGTCACCGTGAGGCCGATTTTGGCCAGGCTCACCATCAGCGGCCCCAGGGGCTGGGCGGCGGGCACGAACGTGTTGACCAGCATGGCCCCGATGAAGCCGAAGATGAAGTAGGGAATCTTGATTTTAACCCCCTTCTGCTTGAAAATCAGGGCCGTACCGATGGCCACCGGGATAATCCAGAGGGCGCGGGCCAGCTTCACCGTGGTGGCTACTTCCAGGGCCTGGTTGCCGTAGGCCGCCGCCGCGCCCACCACCGAGCTGGTGTCGTGAATGGCGATGGCGCACCACAGGCCAAACTGATTCTGGCTCATGTGCAGGGCGTGGCCGATGGGCGGGAAGGCGAACAACGCAATGGCATTGAGCACGAACACCGTGCCCAGGCCCACCGACATCTCCTCGTCCTTGGCCCGCAGCACCGGCCCGATGGCCGCGATGGCCGAGCCGCCGCAAATGGCGGTGCCGCACGAAATCAGGTGCACCACGTGCCGCCCCAACCCCAGCCACCTGCCCACGAAGTAGCCCAGAATCAGCGTGCCGAAGATGGACACCACCGTGAACAGGATACCTTCCTTGCCAGCCTGCACCGCCGCGTGGGCATTCATGCCGAAGCCCAGGCCGATGACCGAGAATTGCAGTAGCTTGTGGGTGAAGGCTTTGGTGTGGCTGGTGAAGGGGTTGCCCACCGTTTGGGCCAGCCCCAGGCCCAGCGCCAGCGCAATGGGCGGCGAGGCCCAGGGCGTGAGGCAGAACACCAGAAACAGCCCGAATACCACCTGCCGCAGCGTAAAATCCTGACCAAAAAGCACGCGGGGCGTGTGCAGGTGGTGGAAAACCCCGCTAGTAGTCATCCCTTCATCGAAGGCCGCGGCGGCGTGGGCCTGCTCGGCGGGCAAGGTGAAGAGCAGCGGCGCGGCGCTCTGGGCAGGCTGCGGGGTGGGCGGCGGGGAGATGGAGCGGTAGCGCATGGGGAGCGGTCGTTAGCGGCAACAAATTTACGGCCCTCCTAGCGTTATCGTTTATTTGAAAATGTTATTACGAATAACCAAAAGTTATCACAAATTTATGAAAACCCCATTTTTACCGCATAGACCACTGTTCGATAGCTTACACCTTCTACTCACCCCCAGCTGGCGGCAGGTTGCCGCGCCAGGCCCAGGGGCTGAGTAAGCACTTTTTCAGCGGTTGAATTATGCGGCAGGCCTGCCGCGCGTAGAGACGCCTCTTGGCGTTTTCCGCTAGAACGAAATCGTTCAATCCGGAGACGCGAGGATGCGCCTCTACCACGGCCTGGGCCCCAAAAGCTAACTCAACCAGCGTCTCAACTACCCAACCGCGTGCGTCTTGCGGGTGCAAAAAGCCTGGCCGGCCGGCAGCAGGCTGTTGCGCCGGCCGGGCCGCCGGCTCTCCCTACCCCCTCAGTAGCTACTTCTGCTCACCCGTGCTTGGGCGAAGCTGGCTTTGCGCCTGGGCAAAACTCAAAAACCGCTGGGCCGGGCGGGGCAGCGGCTGGCCCTGCACCCACACCGCCTCAAACTGCCGGGGTAGGGCCAGGCCCTGAATGGGCACTACTTCCAGCCCGCCCGCCGCCAGCTCGCGCGTCAGCGCCTGCCGCGACACGAAGCCCAGCGCCTCGGGGGCCGCCTCCAGGTAGCTTTTAATGGCTTCCGTGCTGTCGAGGTACATGGCCACCGGGAGGTCGGAGAGCTTGATTCGGCGCTCGCGCAGGGCCATTTCCAGCACCTCCAGCGTGCCCGAGCCGCGCTCGCGCAGCACCAGCGGGCTGGCCAGGGCTTCGGCCAGGGGCAGGGGGGTAGGCGGCGGGCCGGCGGGCGTGGCCCGGCGCACGGCCACCAGCTCGTCGGGCAAGAGCAGTTCGTAGTGCAGGTCACGGCTCTTCGTGCGGCCTTCCACAAAGCCCAGGTCCAGCTCGCCGCGCAGCAGCGCATCGGCAATACGTTCCGAATTAGCGCTAAAGAGCGTCAATTGCACCTGCGGGTAGCGGGCCTGGAAGCTGGGCAGCCAGCCCGGCAGCACGTACTGGCTGAGGGTGGTGCTGGCCCCCAGGCGCAGGCGGCCGGCCGCCTCCTCGGGGTCGCGCAGGCCGGCCAGCTGCTCATCAAGCTGCTGGGCCGAGGCGGCCACGGCTTCGGCGTGGGCGTGCAGCAGGCGGCCGGCTTCGGTGAGGCTCACGCGGTTGCCGCGCCGCTCCAGCAGGCGCTGGCCATACTGCGCCTCCAGCTCCCGGATGTGCTTGGTGACGGCCGGCTGGCTCACGAACAGCTCCTGGCCGGCCTTGGTGAAGCTCAGGTGCCGCGCCACGGCGGCAAAAACGCGCAATCGAAAATCGGACATGGGGGCAAAGTACGCGCCCTCGCCCGGCTAACTCAGCTTGCGCCAGAGGTGGCTTAGCGTTGCCCCTGGGGCACGCCGATACCCCTTGCAGGCCGGGGCGGGCTAGCCCAGGAGGGCGCGGGTTGTGGGTTGACAACCGGCGCCGCCGCCGCACGGACGCGTACGGTGGCCCGGCTCCCGCCAAAGTTGCCAATGGGCGGGCGGCTGCCCTCCACGAGGCAGGCATCGGCAGCAATACTTCGGCCGCGCTCAGCCTAATTTTCTTATTGTCAACAGTTTAAGCTTAATACCCCAGCCCTTCGCCGTACTTGAACAACGGGTAAGCCGGCCCCTCCAGGTAGCCCGGCACGTCCTCTTTCTGGTGCAGCACGGCGGCCTCCGAGATGGGGGTAGTGAAGGGCATTTTGCCCGTGGGCCGGAAGCGGCCAGTCACCACGTCGAGCAGCGCGTCGGGCGTGGTGCCGAAGGTGGCCAACACCCCCCGAATGGTGCCGGGGGCCTGGTCATTATACACCTCATCCACCACCCAGGGGCTCGAATAGTTGATGACCAGCACGGTGGGCTTCTTGGCCATCAGCTGCTTTACGTACTCCACGTTCACGGCGCATTTAGAGAGCGAAAGCTGGAGCGGCGAGCCATCGGAGGCAAACAGCGGCCGGCCCGTGGGCTGGAGCCAGAGCAGGATGACGTCGGCCGCCTCGGGGGTGGCGACGAAGGTGACGGGGTAGGCGGCGCCGGCCGGGGGCAGGTAGGCGGTGCCGCCGGTGGCCGGGGTAGGCGGGCCAAAGGGCTGGTGGTAAATTTCGGCGTACACCTTGGTGCCGGGCTGGAGGGGTAGCAGCTGCCGGTTGCGCAGCAGCACCACCGACTTGCGGAGCGCCAGGGCGGCCCGCGCCCGCATGTGGGGGGTGTTCACGGTTTTTTCGGCCGCGGCGGCGTCCACGTAGGGGTTTTCGAAGAGGCCCAGCGCAAACTCTTCCTTCAGCAGCCGCCGCACCGAGTCGTCGATGAGGGGTAGCAGCGTGGGCTGCGCCTGGGCCACGGCCAGCAGCAGGGCCGGGTCGGCATTGCCGCCAAACAGGTTCACGCCCGCCTCCAGCGCCCGCTGGTAGCGCTGCGCCACCGTGAGCTGCTCCACGCCCCAGGGCATCATCTCGATGGGCCCCGTATCGGAGTTGATAATCCCCTCAAAACCAAGCTGCTGGCGCAGCACACCGCGCAGCAGCTCCTGGTCGTAGGTGTAGGCCACGGCGGGGTAGGGCGTGCCCTGCGGCACCGAGTAGTAGGGCATCACCGACGAGGCCCCGGCCCGGATGGCGGCCCGAAACGGCACCAGGTTATTGGCCAGCATCCCGCCCGGAAACACCTCGTTTTTGCCGAACGCAAAGTGCGGGTCCTGCCCGTTTTGGGCCGCCCCGCCCCCCGGAAAGTGCTTCACGGTGAGGGCCACCGACTGCGGCCCCAGCTGCCGGCCCTGAAAGCCCTCGACCACGGCCCCCAGCATTTGGCCGGCCCAGTCGGCGTTTTCGCCAAAAGTGCCTTCTATGCGCTGCCAGCGCGGCTCGGTGGCCAGGTCGCCCATGTACATGTAGCCCTTGCGCAGGCCCACGGCCACCCACTCCTGGCGGGCCAGGTCGGCAAATTCGCGGGTGAGGGGCAGGTCGCGCATGGCGGCCAGGCCCAGCTCGCCGGGCCAGGCGCAGAAGGCGGTTTGGCCCACGCTGGTGCCGGCGGCGGCGGCGGCCGTCACGTGGTTGCGCGGGTTGGAGGTCACCAGCGCCGGAATGCCCAGCGGCTGGCTTTCGCACAGCGCCTGCAGGCGGTTGGCCCACTCGGCGGTCAGGCGCGCCCCCGTGTTGGCCCGGAAAATGAAGTGCCGCAGCTGCAACTGCGCCACGCCCTTGGTGGTGCCGGCCGCGTTCATCACCGGCGCGGGCAGCGGGGCGCGGGTGAAGGGATTCGTGCTCTGCACCACGTCGTCCTCGCTGAACTCGCCGGTCGGCGGCTCCTTGGGCGGCGGCCCGAAGGGCGAGCCTTCGTTGCGCAGCCGGGTGTCGCTGATGAGCATGAAGCCGACCTTTTGGGGCAGCGACATCCGGGCCAGCAGGTCGGCGGCCCGCGCGGCGGCCGGCAGCCGCCAGTCTTCGTAAGGGTCGAGCTGGCCGTTGGCGTTCAGGTCTTTAAAGCGCAGGCTACCCTGCGTCAGCGTGTTGGCCGAGCGGGCGCCCAGCACCGGCTGCGGCCCGGCGGCCGGCCCCGGCTTACTCGTCCCTAAAGCCGTGAGGGCGACCAGCGCCGTTGGCAGCAGCCCGCTAATCAGGATACTTTTTTTCATGCACAAGGAAGGAAAGGGCCAGAAGCCGGGTGGGAAAACAGGGTGCTAGCCCAGCCGCTCCACGAAGGGCGCGGTGGCTTTTTCTTATCGTCAGTTGTAAAACGGCAAGCTAAAGCGTACCGCCCACTGCCTCTACGCCCGCAAAAAGCGGAGTAGGGCGGCGTTGAAGGGCGCGGCGGCTTCCACGTTGGCCAGGTGCGCGGCGCGCACCACTACCAGGTGCGCGTGGGGGATGTACTGCTCCAGAAACTGACCGTCGGCTTCGGTTGTGACGAGGTCGGCGCTACCCGCGAAAATCTGCGTGGCGACGGGAATCTGGCGAATGTCTTTCCAGAAATCGGCATCGCGCACGGCGGCGCAGCCTGCCGCGTACCCGACGGGTGAAGTCGCCGCCAACCCGCCCAGCAGCCGAGCCACCAGCTCGGGCTGGCTGCGCTGGAAGGGCGGCGTAAACCAGCGGCCGGCCGTGGCGGCGGCCAGCCCGGCCAGGCCCTCGGCCTCTACCTGCGCAATGCGCGTATTCCAGCCGGCGGCGTCGCCAATCCTGGCGGCGGTGTTGCTGAGCACCAGCTTCAGCAGCCGCTCGGGGGCGTGAATGCCCAGCCACTGCCCCACCAGCCCACCCAGCGAAATACCGCAGAAGTGCGCCTGCGAAATGCCCAGCCCATTGAGCAGCGCCAGCACATCCTGCCCCAGCTGCGCCACCGAGTACGGCCCCGGCGACACCACGCTGCGGCCGTGGCCGCGGGTATCGTGGCGCAGCACCCGGAAAGGCCCCGTCAGGGCCGGCAGCTGCGCGTCCCACAGGGTATGGTCGGTACCCAGCGAGCTGGACAACACGACCACCGGGGCCGTTTCGGGGCCGGTTAGCTCGTAATGCAGGTCGCCAGTGGGGGTAGGGAGCAGGGGCATGGCGGTAGCTAAACGGGTGAAACCAGGGCGTAAAAACGGGCCGGCATTTCCTGGCTGGGCGGGCCGAAATGCAGGCAGCCATAACGGCCGCGGCGGCACTTGGAATCACCCAAATAAACCATAGCTACGGCCCGCGCCGGGGCCGCCTCCCCCGCAGCATACAGGCGAGCTGCCCCGGCGCGGGCCGTAGCGTGACTAAATCGGGGCCCCCATGCGGCCCGAGGCCTGGCCGATGAGCGCGGCCACGTTGGCTCCTTCGGGCAGCTGGCCCTGCCATTCCAGCTGCTCCCACTCGCTGATGGTATTGGAAGTGTCGACCACCATTTTGCAGCGCTCAAAGCGGCGCTGCATGAAGCGTTCGAGCACTTCAGCCATTAGCTCACCGGTTTGCAGGAGCTCGGCCAGCACCACGGCATCTTCGATGGCGAGGCTGGCGCCCTGGCCCAGCTGCGGAATGGTGGCGTGGGCCGCGTCGCCGATGATAACCACCCGGTTTTTATACCAGGGCGCGGGCATCAGCAGCGTTTCGAGGGGGCGGTAGATGATGCCGGCCGGGTCGGTTATCTGCGCGGCGGCCTCGCGCACCAGCGGGGCGCCGTAGTCGGCCAGCAGCGCCTGCATGCGGGGCAACAGCTCGTCGGGCGGAATAGCGGGATTCTCGCCTTCGCACGAGAGTAGGAACATGTACATCCGGTCTTTGGTCATCGGAATGAGCCCTACCCGCGTGTTTTTGCCGAAGTACATGTGGCCCGTCGTCAGCCCGGCCGGGCGGTCGAAGGCGTAGCGCCACACCGACTGCCCCACGTAGCGCGGCCTAGACTCGCCAAATACCAGGCTCCGCACTTTGGAGTTCACCCCGTCGGCCCCAATCACGAGGTCGTAAGCGCCGGTGCTGCCGTCGGTGAAGGTCACGTCCACGCCATCGGGGCGGTTGTCGAGGGCCGTCACGCTCAGGTCCATGCGGCAGTTCACGCCGTTGGCCAGCGCCCCATCGTGCAGAATGGTGTGCAGGATGCGCCGCGAAATCCCGTTGTGCGGCTGAAACTTGCCCAGCGGCGGCGGCCCCACCGTCGAGAACTTGTGCCCGCTGGCCGCGTGCAGGTCAATGGGGCCATAGGGCGAGCCCTGCGCAATGCAGGCATCGGCCAGGCCCAGCGTATCCAGCGCCCGCAAAGCATTGGAAGGCTGAATAATGCCCACGCCGTACACGTTGAAGGTGGGGTGCAGCTCCGCCACATCTACGGCAATGCCCGCCCGCCGCAGCGCCACGCCGGCCGAGAGGCCGCCAATGCCGCCGCCAACTACGAGAACTTTGTTAACCGATGCCATATTCTATTGGGTGGGGAAATTGAGAGTGCGTTTACTGAACGGCATGCTGAGCATTCCGTTAGTCGTTGAGTATCGCCACGGCCCGCGTCCAGCCAGCGCTACCCCCCTTTATTTTGGCGGGGAAGCAGCTGACCTTGAACCCGAAGGGCGGGAGCTGGTCGAGGTTGGCCAGCTTCTCAATCTGGCAGTATTCTTTTTCGCGGCCTACGTAGTGCGCGGCCCAGATGACGCCGGGGCGGGGGTTGGCCTTGTAGTCGGCGGCTTGCAGGTGCAGGGGCGGGTCCCAGCCCCAGCCATCGGTGCCCATCACCTTGATGCCCTGGTCGATGAGCCAGTGCGTGGCTTCGGCCGAGGCCCCGACGTGAATTTTTACGAAGTCGTCGTCGTGCAGACGCTTATCAGCGTCGCAGCGGATGAGTACGATGTCGAACGGCTTGAGCGTGTAGTTGATGTCGGCCAATTTCTGTTTAACATCTTCGGTGCTAAAGCAGTAGCCGTCGGGCTTATCGGTGAAATCGAGTACCACGCCGTCGTGGAAAAACCAGTCTAGCGGCAGCTCCTCGATGGTGCGCGAGGGCTGGCCGGCCGTGGTGGGGAAGTAGTGCCAGGGCGCGTCGATGTGGGTGCCGGTGTGGCCGGTCACGGTCAGCACCTCGCCGGCCGGCCCCTTGTCCTCCAGAAACATGCCGGGCGCGGCCCCGCCAAAGAGCTTCGCCCCCATTTTGCGGGCCCCCTCCTCGTGGTTTTCATACACAATGCTGGTGGGCAGCGGCTCCTTGATGTCGGTGGAGATGGTGACCGATAAATCGATGATTTTCATAATGGGTGGGAGGAATTTATAAAATTGAAATTCAACTACTTAAAGAGGGTTGGCAACTAGCTGCCGGCCACCAGATGAAAATGCTCCACCTCGGGCGGACTCGCGAAAAATGGCCCGATAAGCGCCCGCCACTCGCCAAACAACGGGCCCTGGCGGAAGCCCTCGGTGTGGGCTTCCAGCGTTTCCCAGCGCACCAGCAGCGCGTACTTGGCGTCGTCCTCGATACCGCGTTGCAGCTGGTGGCCGAGGTAGCCAGCGGCCCGGCCGATGACTTTTTCGGCTGCGGGAAATACCCGCTCAAAGTCGGCTTGCTGGCCGGGATGGATGCGGAGAATGGCGAGTTCGAGAATCATTGATTGGGTTGGGCTTGAGAATGAATGGTCAGCCAAATGAACGTCATGCAGCGCGTAGCCCAACGGTTTACACTATTTGATTCCGCAGCACGCCCAAGCCATCGATTTCCAGTTCAATGACGTCGCCGGGCTCCAGGGCGCGGTGGGCTTCGAAATTGGTTTCGATGAGGCTACCCCAGCCCACGGTGCCCGAGCCGATGATATCGCCGGGATGCAGCATAACGCCGTTTTCCGAAGCCCGCGCCAGCATCTGGCCGAAGGGGTAGTGGATGGTGTTGTAGTTGCCATCGGCAATGGTTTGGCCGTTGATGCGCGACTGCATCCGCAGGTCGAAGCGCCCGGTTTCATCACGCAGGTGCGCCAGCTCGTCCTTCGTAACCAGGTAAGGGCCAATGGCATTGGCGAAGTCTTTGCCCTTGGCGGGGCCCAGGTTGCAGCGCATTTCGCGGGCCTGAATGGCGCGGGCCGTGAAATCGTTGAAAATGGTGTAGCCAAAAATGCAGTCCTCGGCCTGCTCGGGGGTAAGGTCGCTACCCCCCTTGCCCAGCACGCACCCCATTTCCAGCTCGTAATCCAGCCGGGTTTCGCCCGCCGGGCGCCTGATGTCGGCCCCCGGCCCGTAGATGGCCTGGTGGTTGGTGAAGTAGAATATGGGCATCTCGTACCATTCCGGGGCCACCTTGTGGCCGAATTTGGCCGAGGCATTCAGCAGATGCTGCTCGAAGCCGATGTAGTCGCGGAAGCTGCGCGGGTTGGGCAGCGGGGCCAGCAGCCGCACCGCTTCGAGGGGGTAGGAGGCGGGGGCCGTGGCCCAGCCGTGCTCCTTGATGAGCGCGAAATAGGTTTCGTGCTGGTCGATAAAGCTGAGCATATCGGCCGGCAGCGCGCCCTGGCTGAGCTGGCGCATATCGACCACGCCCTGCCCGTCGGGGGTGAGCCAGCCGGCGTGAGCCTCGCCGCCGGGGGTTTGAAAAGTTACCAGTTTCATTATCAGATTAGTTTTTAGCTATTTCTGGAACGTCATGCTTCATCTGGCGTCCGCTTGCCGAAGCATGACGTTCTAGTTAGGTTTGACACTTAGCGAAGCGGCCGGCCGCCATCGACCGGCAGGATGGTGCCGGTGGTGAACCGGAGCGTGGTGGCCAGGGCCAGCACGGCGTCGGCCACGTCGGCGGGGGTAGCGAGGCGGCCCAGCGGCGTGGCAGCCACCTGGGCCTGGAGGTAGGCCGGGTCGGCGCGGCTGGCATACTCGCCCAGCACCCAGCCCGGCGACACCGACACTACCCGCACCGCCGGGGCCAGCGCCCGGCCCAGCGAGCGGGTGAGGCTATCGAGCGCGGCCTTGGAGGCGCAGTAGGCCACGTTGCTGCCGATGCCCGTTTGGCCGGCGACGGAGGAAATGTTGACAATCAGCCCGTTGCCGCTGGCCGTAAGCAGCGGCTGGCAAGCCCGAATCATGGCGAAAGCGCCGCGCCAGTTGGTGGTGAAAATCCGGTCAATCCATTCGTCGGACAGCCCAGCCAGGTCGTCGTGCGCCACGGGCGTGGTCACGCCCGCGTTGTTCACCAGCACATCGAGCCGACCGTAGGTTTCGGTGATGAAAGCGGCCAGCCCGGTTAGCTGGGCGCTGTCGTTTACCGGGGCGTGGAAGGTGGTGTGGCCGGCGCCGGGTAGGCTGGGCAGCAGCGCGGCGGCCTTCGCCGCGTCGCTATTGTAGGTGACGACCACCGCCGCACCCGCCGCCGCCAGCGTCTGGCAGATGGCCGAGCCGATGCCACCGGCCCCGCCCGTCACTACGGCTACGTGGTTGCTTAAAGGGAGGTCGGAGGGCATAGGGGGGGGTAGGAAAACAGCTTGGACACCGCGAGTCCAGGCTACACGCTCACTGCTTCAGCTTTGCCGTAGCGGCGCACCCGCAAATCGGCCTGCTCCTTGTGGCCCCAGAAGTTCTCAATCGCGCAGAGGCGCGAGCAGTATTCGCCTACCATCGCGCTGGCCTCGGCGGTGCGGACTTCCTGGTACGAGCAGGTTTTCAGGAATTTACCTACCCATAGGCCGCCCGTGTAGCGGGCCGCGCCCTTGGTGGGCAGCGTGTGGTTGGTGCCGATGACCTTGTCGCCGTAGGCCACGTTGGTGCGCGGGCCGAGGAACAGGGCCCCGTAGTTGGTCAGGTGCTCCAGGAAGTAGCGCGGGTTTTCGGTCAGCACTTCCACGTGCTCATTGCAGAGCAGGTCGGCCTCGGCCACCAGCTCGGCCACCGAATCGACCAGGATAACCTGGCCGTAGTCGCGCCAGGCCACGCCGGCGATGTCGGCGGTGGGCAGCGTTTGCAGTTGGCGCGCCACTTCGGCGATGGTATCGTGGGCCAGCTTTTCGTCGGTGGTCAGGAGAATAGCCGGCGAGGTCGGGCCGTGCTCGGCTTGGCCCAGCAGGTCGGTGGCGCACATTTCGGCGTCGGCGGTGTGGTCGGCGATGACCAGAATCTCCGTCGGGCCGGCGAAGAGGTCGATGCCGACCTGGCCAAAAAGCTGGCGCTTGGCCTCGGCCACGTAAGCGTTGCCGGGGCCGACGAGCATGTCCACGGGGGCCACGGTTTCGGTGCCCAGCGCCATCATGGCCACGGCCTGCACGCCGCCGAGCAGGTAGATTTCATCGGCCCCAGCCAAGTACATGGCGGCCACCGTTTCGGCTGGAATCTGGCCGTTGATGGGCGGCGTGCAGGCAATGACGCGCTTGACCCCAGCCACTTTGGCCGTGAGCACGCTCATGTGGGCCGAGGCCACCATCGGGTAGCGCCCGCCGGGCACGTAGCAGCCCACGCTGTTCATGGGCAGGTTTTTATGCCCCAGAAACACGCCTGGCAGTGTTTCCACTTCCACGTCGACCATGCTGGCCCGCTGGATTTGGGCGAAATTCCGCACCTGCGCCTGGGCAAACTTGATGTCCTCAATCGTGCCCGGCGCAATACCCACCACGATGCTTTCAATCTGCTCGTTGCTAAGCCGGAAGCTCGCGGGGGCCCACTTATCCAGGCGCTCCGACAGGGCCCGCACGGCCGCGTCGCCACCGGCGCGGATGTCCTGAATCATGCCCTCGACGGTGGCCCGCACCTGGGCATCGGCTTCGCCGGATTCGGCGTAGGTGATGCCTTTTTTAATGATTTTTTTCATGGGAATGTTATGCTTTAGAACGATGTAGGGCCGGGCTTGCCCCCGCCCGTCGTTGAACAGAATCGTTTCAGCGGTGCCGTTTCAGTGGTGCGAGCGTCCGGGCGGGGGCAAGCCCCGCCCCTACTTCGTCAGCTCCTGCTGCATCCAGTCGAAGAGCGGCAGCACTTTGGTCATGTTGTCGACGTGGCAGTGGGCGGAGCCCGTGCTGTCGGCGGGCACGATGTTCAGGTATTTCTCGCAGGTCAACTCGTCGAACATGGCCTGGGCCTGGGCCACGGGCACCTGGCGGTCGTCGCCGCCGTGCGAGATGTAGGTGGGGCACTGAATCTTACCTACCACGTCCTTCATCGTGAACTGGGTGAGCTTTTCGCGGGCCTCAGCCATGTTTTCCACCCCCACGATGTGGCAGAGCACCGACGAGAGCGGGTGGTTGTCGGGGCGCTTGGCCCACACGTCGTAGTAGTTGTACACGGCGCTCCAGATGCCGCAGGCGCGGAACCGGTGCTCAAACGCCGCCGAGCGGGCCGCCATGTAGCCGCCCATGCTCACGGCCATGATGCCGATGCGCTTGGGGTCCACGTCGAGGTTTTCGATGGCCCAGTCGAAGGCGGCCGTGGCGGGCACGTTGTAGTCGTAGCGGGTCAGCATGTTGCGCAGGCGCAGGCTCTCGCCCTGGCCGGGGCCGTCCATTATCAGCAGCGAAATACCGCGCTCATTCAGCATTTCGTAGGGGCCAAAAAAAAGCTCCTCGGCCGTTGAATCGAGGCCCCCGAACATGATGACCAGCGGCCCGTGCTGCTGGCCCGGCACCTCGAAAAAGTAGCCCGTCATCTCCTGCCCCTCGAAGGGAACGGACACGCGGCGCGGCGGGTGGTCCATCAGCGCGGCGGCCTGGCGGAAGGCGGCTACGCCCTTGCCGTAGGTCTCGTTTTTGCGCGGGTCGGTGGGCACCTGGAAGAATTCGGCCATGCGGAAGTAGTTGGCGGCCCGCAGGTAAGTAGCGCGGGCCGACAGCAGGCGGCCTTCGGCGCGGGCCTGCTCGGCCTCGGCCAGCACCATATCGCCCTCCTGGTTCCAGCTCTGGTGGAAGCTCTCAAAATCGCCGGCCTTGATGCGGCCGGCCGCCTCCAGGCACTCGTTGAATTCGCCGCCGCCGAAGTGGCTTTGCGCCAAAATGCGAACGAGCTGGTAGGAGAACATGTAGTGCTCCGGATAGTAATGCCACATGGCTTATTAGCTTGCTAATGAATAAATTACGCCGGCTTGGACTACGCCACTTCCTCTTCTTTCACCTTCACCGAGCCGTGCTCGCCCTTGAAGCCGCCGTCGGCTTTCCAGGGGTTGGTGGTGCCCCAGGCGTCGTTGGGGTTGTCCTTGAGGTAGTGCACGTCGGGGCCGTGGTCGGGGGCGAAAATCAGGCGGGCGCCGGCGTAGAACTCGAAGCGGTTGCCGCCCGGCTCGTCGATGTAGATGAAGAAGCCTTCGTCGGCTTTGTGGCGGGTAGGGGCCCCCATCGCCAGCTTGTAGCCGCACTCAATCACGTAGTCGCAGGCCAGCAGCACTTCCTCGCGGCTGTCGAAGGCAAAGGCGACGTGATTCAAAGCGCCCATGCCCGGCTGGATGTGCGGGTCGGTGAAAATGGCCAAATCGTGCGAGAGGTTGCCGATGGTGAAAAGCCCGCCCACCGGCGGAATCTGGTCGGTAATGCGCACTTCGTCGGGGTTTTTCAGGCCCAGGCCCTTCCAGAAGGCTTTTTCGGCCGGGTAGCTGGTGGTGTTCAGCGTCACGTGGTCGAAGCGGCGGGGCGAGAGGCCGCGCCGGCGGTTGCTGGCGTAGCGGTCGGTGAAAACGCTGGCCCGCGCGCCGGTTTCCTTCAGCCACACCACGTCCCAGAACACCTCGTGCAGGTGCCCGTCGGGCGAGGTGAAGCGGTAGGCGCGGCCGTGGCCCAAGTCGCCATCCACCCAGCCCTGGCCCGCGCCGGTGCTTTCGAGGTAGGCCACCACGTCGTCCAGCGCTTCGGGGCTGTCGGCGCGCCAGCCCAGGCAGGCCAGGCCGGGCGTGTCGCGCTGCGTGAGCTTGAGGGTGTGGTGAAAATAGTCGCCCCAGCAGCGCAAGTACACCGAAGTGCCGTCGCGGCCGGTTTCGTCGAGGCCCGCCACGTCGGTAAAGAACTTGACGGAGGCCGCTAAATCGGTGGTATACACCTCAATGTGGGCCATCTGGGAAAGGTAATGCGGGTTGCGTGCCATAAGAAGAGGGGCCAGAAAGGCTATTTCGGTTGCTGTTTGAGAATGGACTGGTAGAGGTAGTAGCTCTGCTTGGGAATGCGCGTGAGGGCTGGGCTGGCGCGGTCCACGCCCACGAGTCCGAACTTGACGGAGTAGCCGAAAATCCACTCGAAGTTGTCGGCGTAGCTCCAGTGCAGGTAGCCCAGCGTTTTTGAGCCGGCGGCCAGCGCCTGCTGCACGGCCGCCAGGTGAGTCAGCAGGTACTGGCAGCGGTTTTTGTCGTTGATTTTGCCGTTCACCACGGCTTCGTCCGTTGGGCCGTAGGCCGCGCCGTTCTCCGTAATGAGCACTGGCACATTCTGATAGTCAGCCTTGATGCGCAGGAGCAGGGCGTAGAGCTGGTCGGGCCGGCTCGGGCCGTTGTTGCTGGTGGAGGCCGGGTCGGGGTTGAGGCCCAGCCAGTTCACGCCGAAGGGCGCGGTCGGGTCAGCCTTCACGAAGGCCGGGGCGTAATAATTCACGCCCAAAAAATCGGGGCGGTTGGCCGCTAGCAAGGCTAGCTCGGCCGCCGTGGGCTTAAAGGTTGGGTTATACTTTTGGAGCGAATCGAGGGCCTGCCGGGGGTAGATGCCGCGCAGTGTGCCATCCAAAAACAGGCCGTTCAGCAGCTGGTCCTGCAAGGGCACAGCGGCCACATCAGCAGGCTTTTGGGGGTCGAAGGGCAGCACGGGCGAGAGGTTGAGCGTGATGCCCACCTGGCCGGGCAGCTTGAGGCGGTGGTAGTCGGCCACGGCGCGGGCGCTGGCCAGCAGCATGTGGTGCGCCCCCGGCATGCCCGCCGCGTAGCGCACCGTGGGCGCAGCCTTGCTCTGGGTCAGGTTCATCAGGTAGTGCTGCACGAAGAACTCGATGTACGGCTCGTTAAAGGTGATGAACTTCTTGACCTTCTGGCCATACTGCTTGAAAATCACGTCCGCGTAGGCCGCGTACCAGTCCACCGATTCGGGGTTGTCCCAGCCGCCTTTTTCAATCAGCGCCTGCGGCATATCGAAGTGGTAGAGCGTCACCACCGGCTCGATGCCGGCCGCTTTCAGGTCGGCAATCAGCTGGTCGTAGTGGGCCAGGCCCTTGGCATTCACCGCGCCGGTGCCCTGCGGCATGATGCGCGACCAGGCAATGGAAAAGCGGTAGGCGTTCACGCCCAGCGCCTTCATGAGGGCAATGTCCTTGAGGTAGGTAGCGCGGTCGTACATATTGTCGGCCACGTTGCCCGTCTCCTTCTTGCCGATGGTGAACTGCGTGACGCCCACCTTATTGGCCATAAAGTCCCAGTTCGACTCGCCCTTGCCGTCGGCCTGGTAGCCGCCCTCCACCTGGTAGGCGGCGGTGCTGGTGCCCAGCAAAAATCCCTTCGGGAAGCGGATGCTGGCGGCTGTGGGTACCGCCGAAGTTTGGGCCGCGACTGGCACCCAGACCAGGGTACTCGCCAACGCAGCTATCAGGTTGCGATAAAGCCAATTCATACTGCTAGACGGTGCGGGTGGCCCGCAGTGGAAGGTGAAAAAAAACCGCCGCCCGCCGCACCGCCACGAACGAGG
>CAZZWL010000047.1:0-11699 GCA_964657755.1 uncultured Rhodanobacter sp. | reverse complement strand
CCCCCCGCCCACGAGCGACGACAGCACCAGCGCCGTAGCCTTGGCCAGCTGGAAGTGGCCCAGCCCGGCCGCCTTGGCCGCCAGCAGCAGCACCGCCACCGGTGCGGCAAACAGCAGCGCGATGCGCAAGCCATGCAGCACGGCCGCCGGTAGCCAGCCCTGGCCCTCCGGCCGCCCCGGCACCGTGGCAAACGTGGCAATGGTGGTGGCCAGGGCCGAAATACCCACCGCCGGCAGCAGCAGCGTAAACAGGTTCGGGGCCGCCTCGAGCCCGTGCACAGCCGAGTCGTTCCACATGATGGCGGCGGGAATAACGGCGTTGATAACCACGTTCAGCCCCGTGGCCAGAAGTGCGTTGCGCCGGATGAATTGCTGCATGCCAAGGTGGGATTGGAGAGTGAGCCAGTGGCCGGCTCGGCCACGTCGGGGAGACAATCTTGTTATGTAGAAGTGAGTAGTAACTCACCCTTATTTACACTGGCAAATGTAGGCCTGGCCCACAAGGCTGGCTTGACCAATTGCGGCATTTACTATGCACAATCAATCCACTACAGATGCGGGTGATTTTCTCGCGGAACACTGCTTCATTTAATCAAAAAACCCAAGCCTGGAGTGACTTGGGTTTCGCTGATAACTAGCATTCCGTTCACGCCCTACCCCCCTCATTAGCCGAAAGCTTATAGGCTTTGGGGGTGCTATTGGTCTTGAGGCGGAAAAAACGACTGAAGCTGCTGGGGTCTTCCTTGCCCAGCTTGAAGGCGATTTCGCTGATGGTGAGCGAGGACTGCTTTAATAAGGCCTTGGCTTCGAGCAGCACCATCTCGTCGAGGGTGTCCTGGGCCGATTTGCCGGTGACGGTTTTCACGCACTTATTCAGGTGGTTGGGCGACACGGCCAGCAAATGGGCGTAGGCGGCCACCGAGTGCTTCTCGTAAATATGCTGGGCCAGGGCATCCTTATAAAGCTGGGTGATGCGCACGGCGGCATTTTGCTGGCTCTGCCCGCTGGCATTGGCGAAGGGCTTCAGCTCCGTGAACAAGGCCAGGAGGTACACGCGGATGAGGTCGAGCGAGGCGGGCGAATTGGCCGTTTCGGCCAGCTCCAACTGGCGCAGGATGTGCACGACCGGGGCCAGCGCCGCCGGGGTTATCTCCACCACGGGGTTGCCGGTGAACTGCAAAAACGGCAACTGGCTGAGCACGCCGGAATGCACGAAGCCCTTGGTTAGCAGCTCGATATCGAAGTGACAGTAGAAGCCCTGGGTATCGGGCGACATAAAATCGTGGGTGGTAATCTGGGTAGCGGGCAGGAAAAAGAAGGTATTGGGACCGATTTCATATTCATCAAGACCCTTGCTACGCTTGGTGGCTCCGTGGGTGATGAACACGAAATCATGCACGGTTTTGCGGTGCGGAGCGAGCGGAAAAGGGATGTGCTCGAGGTGGGTTTCGAGCCGGTTGATGTGAAATAGGTTGTTGAGCGCGGAGGTCTGCCATTCGGCCCAATTCGAAAAATGGTGCACGCCCAGCGCGGCTGGGTTCAGGAGCGGAATCGGTTTGGCAGTCATGGCACAGGGAACTGAATAGGATTAGTAAAGACTGGTGCACAGCAAAATACTATGCGCTACAAGCGGTTGGAGTGAGGAAATGCAAGCTATTAGCTAAAATAAAGTGCGAAAAATGGATTGAATTTGTCCAGTGGATTGCCAAAGCATAGCAAAAGCCGCATTAAGCCTACCCTACGCCCCAGCTACGGAATACTTTTGCCACAGATATTTTGAGTGAGTTAATACTTACTCACTTAACACAAAGCTACTTTACCCACTCGATTATTTGCTGGAATTACCAGCTCTGGTGGTGGCGCGGTGGCAGGGGTAGGTGGCGCTTTCGACGGCGCCTGGACTCGTTCTTCTCACTCAATTCCCAACCATTCTCCGTCATGACCCAGACCACTATCCTCTTGCCCGCAGCGCGCACATCGCGGTGGCCCCTGCTGGGGCTGCTGGGGCTGCTTTCGTTGCCGGCACTGGCCCAAACCAACCAGCTATCGGGCAAGGTAACCGACAGTAAGGGCGCGGGCCTGCCGGGCGCGACGGTGGTACTGAAGGGCACCACCAACGGCACCAGCACCGATGCCGAGGGCCGGTTCACGCTGAAAAGTGTGCCCGCCGGCCCGGTGCGCCTCACCATTTCCTTCGTGGGCTTTACGACTAAGGAAGTGCTGCTGGCCACTCAGGACCAGGGTAATAATCTGGTTATCAACCTGGCCGATAACTCGCAGCAGGTGGACGAGGTGATTGTGACGGGGGTGTTTGACCAGCGCACCAAGATGGCTTCTTCGGTGGCTATTTCGACGCTCAACAGCAAGCAGATACAGTTGCTGGCCCCCACCAGCGCCGCCGATTTGCTGAAGACCGTGCCGGGCGTGTACGTGAACCAGGCGCGGGGCGAAATTAACAATACGGTGTACACGCGGGGCATTTCGGCGGGCTCGATTGACAACGCCAACGGCTACTACTACGTGTCGCTGCAGGAGGACGGCCTGCCGGTGACCAACGTGAACATCGGGGTGGACAACTACTTGCGCGCCGACGTGACGGTGGCCCGCCTGGAGGCCGTGCGCGGCGGCTCGGCGGCCATCACGGGTACCAACTCGCCGGGTGGCATTTTCAACTACGTGTCGCGCTCCGGCGGACAGAAAACGGAGGGCGAAATCAGGACCAGGTTTGGGCTGGAGGGTGACGGCAAGAACCCCTACTACCGTGCCGATGCCTTTGTGAGCGGCCCGCTGAATGCCGATAAGAGCCTGACCTACAGCCTAGGTGGCTTCTACCGCACCTCGCAGGGGGCGCGCTACCCCGGCTACCAGATGAATAACGGCGGGCAGGTGAAGGGCAATATTGAAAAGACCTGGGCCACCGGCTCGCTCAAGTTCTACGGCAAGCTGCTCTACGACCACAACGCGGTGAGCGAATTCATTCCGACCCAGGGCTTTAGCGACCCCAAAATCGTATCGGGCCTCTCGACCACCGACTCGTACTACCTGCCGGCGCTGTCGCTGCAAATCCCGGTGAACAGCTCGGGCGAGTACAAGACCTTTAACTCGACCGACAAGATTTATAACCGCGACCGCTACGCCGGGCTGCTGCTCACGCAGGAGCTGGGCCACGGCTTCACGCTGACCAACAATTTCCGGTTTTCGGTGAAGGAATCCACGTCGAACGTCCCGACCGTAGTGACGCCGATTTCGACGACCAGCCTGCTGTTTTACGCCCTGCCGGGGCTGTTGGGACGCTTTGGCACCTATTCCTTCAAGGACCACAATACGGGGCAGACGCTGGGTACGGTGACGCAGTCGCCCAACATCATCAACGGGCAGTTTGCGGGCTTCAACTTCACGCCGGGGGCGAATAATAATTTTCCGGGTAGTAACGTGCAGCCCAACTCGCTGTTTTTCCTGCCGGTGTTTTATAACAACACCCACATTCGGGAGTTTTTGGACCGCTTCGCCATCAATAAGAAGCTGGATAACATGAGCTTTACGCTGGGGGCCTACTACGCCAATACGCTGGTAGACCGCCTGGACGGGAGCATCGATTCGGGCCTGGGCTTTGGTACTATCCAGGACAAGCCGCACCTGACCGACATCACGCTGAATGCCTTCGACGGCAAAACCTACCAGGTAACCGACCCCAACGGCATCGTGGACGTGGGCCGCAACGGCTCGACCTACAACCACGGCCGGCAAGACCAGCTAGCCGTGTTTTTTGGCCACGACTGGAAGCTGACCGACAAGCTTAACCTCGACTATGGCCTGCGCTACGAGCATACCAAGCACACGGGCTACAACATCCAGCCGGTGCCCAACCCCCGCAAGAGCGACCCCACCTACGGCGGCACCGATGGCAACCCCCTGACGCTGTACGACAACGGCGGCGGCACGGCCGGCGCGCCGCTCATTTTCAACCAAAGCTTTAATACCGTGTCGTTTACGGGGGCGCTCAACTACCAGTTCAGCGATAAATTTGCGCTGTACGGGCGGTACTCGAACGGGAAAAAGTCGCCGGACCTGAGCTATTTCTTTGCCCTGAACACGCCGTTTTTGATTGAGAACCCCAACGCCTACTCGCAGCAGACTGAGCAAATCGAGCTGGGCCTGAAGGTGAAAACCCAGAAGCTGAGCGGGGCCATCACGCCCTTCTACAGCGAACTGAGCAACGTGGCCAACGTGCAGACCTTCACCAACGCCGACCAGACCAACTACACGCCGCCCGTGCAGTTTGCCCGCTACCGCACCTACGGCCTCGAGGTGGAGGGTAACTACGCCCTCACCTCGCACCTGAACGTGCGGGCCACGGCCACGGTGCAGCAGTCGAAGGCGATAGACTACAAAACCTGGCTCTCGAACAACCCCGGCACGGCCGATGACCAGCTGGTGGACTACTCGGGCAACGAGACCGACAACAACGCCAAGCTGATGCTGAGCGCGGCTCCCACCTACACCGTGGGCAAGTTTCTGGCCCAGGTGAACTGGTTTTACTTGGGCGACCGGCAGGCCAACGTGGCCAATGCCTTTAAGCTGCCCGGCTTCAGCCAGTTTGATGCCACGGTGGCCTACGACCTGAACGACCACTTCCGCCTGCAAGGCAACGTCAACAACATCTTCAACGTGTACGGCGTGCTGGGCTGGGCCGGCCCCGGCGGCTTTCCGGCCGCGCTTGACCGCCAGGCGTTTACGCCCGCCTACGTGCAGGCCAACCCCAACGTGGTGTACGCCACGCAGGGCTCGCAGCCGCGGGCGTACTTCCTGTCGGGCATCTACAGGTTTTAAGGGGGGTAGGGGCTGACGTTGCGCCTACCCCCCCTGCACTGGCCGACGCAGGGTACCCACGGCGGCCCCGTCTTGAACAAGCAGCAGGCGGTGAGCCGCGCTCAAAACCATTTCCTACCCCCATGAAAATCCTCCTGGCCCCGCTCCTCGCCCTGAGCAGCTTCGTCGCTACTGCCCAACGCGTTATTCCGCTCTACCCTGGCAAGGCGCCCGGCTCGGAAAGCTGGACCTGGCAGGAGCAGGAGAGCACGCAGAACATGTTCAACACCACCGTGGTGTACAACGTGAGCACGCCGACGCTCACGGCCTACCTGCCGGCGGCGGGCACGGCCAACGGCACGGCCGTGGTCATTTGCCCCGGCGGGGCGTTCCACACGCTTTCTATTAATAGCGAGGGCATCGACGTGGCCAAGTGGCTGCAAGCCAGGGGCGTGGCCGCGTTCGTGCTGAAATACCGGCTGGTGCACATGGACACCAGCGACCCCGTGAAGGCAACGATGGTCCTGATGGGTGACCGCCCCAAGCTCGATGCCATTAACGCGCCGGTAGTGCCGCTAGCCATTGCCGACGGCAAAAAGGCCATTGAATACGTGCGCGGCCACGCCAAAGAGCTGGGCGTGAAGGCCGATAAAATCGGGATAATGGGCTTTTCGGCGGGTGGCACGGTGGCGGCGGGCGTGGGCTACAGCTACTCGGTAGCCAACCGGCCCGATTTCCTGGCCCCCATCTACGCCTACCTGGGGGCGCTGCCCGCCGCTGGCGTGCCTACCACCGTGCCCACCGACGCGCCGCCGCTGTTTGCCGCCGCCGCCAGCGACGACCAACTCGGCATCGCCCCGCAGAGCGTCAAGATTTATAGCGACTGGCTGGCTGCGGGCAAGCCCGCCGAGCTGCACGTGTACGCAATGGGCGGCCACGGCTTCGGCCTGCGGAAGCAAAACCTGCCCACTGATACCTGGATTGACCGCTTCGGCGACTGGCTGAAGCTGGAAGGCTTTCTGGGCGTGCCGGCGGCCAAGCCGCTGCCGACATTTAAGTAACCTCTTAGTTTTCAGAGGAGGTTTTCAATTTTCTTATTAGCTTGACTATGAGAAAGCTGCTTCTGCTGGTGCTGCTGCTGTGGCAGTGTCTGGCCCACGGCCAGGCCACGTACCAGAATCCGGTGCTGCCGGGCTTCTACCCCGACCCGAGCATTTGCCGGGTCGGGGATGATTTTTATCTGGTTGATAGCAGCTTTGCTTACTACCCCGGCGTGCCCATTTTTCACAGCAAAAACCTGGCGAACTGGGACCAAATCGGCTACGTGCTGAGCCGCCCCGAGCAGTTGCCGCTGGCGGGCGGGCCGGGCATTTTCGCGCCCACCCTGCGCTACCACGCCGGCACGTTTTACCTGATAACGACCAACCTGGGCGGTAAGGGCAACTTTTACGTGACGGCCACCAACCCGGCCGGGCCGTGGTCGGACCCGGTTTGGGTGGCGATGCCGGGCATCGACCCGAGCCTGTTTTTTGACGACGACGGCCGGGTGTACGTGACTTCGGCTAACAACTGGGGGCCGACCAAGGACGGTATTTTGCTGTCGGAAATCGACCTGCAAACGGGTAAGCTGCTGACCGCGCCCATCGGCATCTGGCAGGGTACCGGCGGGCGCTACCCCGAGGGGCCGCACCTCTACAAGAAGGACGGCTTTTACTACTTGCTCATTGCCGAAGGCGGCACCGAGTATGGGCACGGCGTGACCATTGCCCGCAGCAAAACCCTGGCCGGCCCCTACCTCGCCAACCCGGCCAATCCGCTGCTGACGCACGCCAGCTTCCAGCAGGAGGACAGCCCAATTCAGGGCACCGGCCACGCCGACGTGGTGCAGACGGCCAGCGGGGCGTGGTTTATGGTGGCGCTGGGATTTCGGCCCATCGATAACCACCAGTTTTTGGGGCGCGAAACGTTTTTGGCCCCCATGACCTGGGCGGCCGACGCCTGGCCGGTGGTGAACGGCGGCCACGGCCTGGCGCTGACTATGCCGGCCGGCCCGCTGCCCGGCGGCCCGGTCACTACCCCCGACTACCGCCAGCAAGACGACTTCTCGGGCCCGGCACTGGGCCTAAACTGGAACTACCTCCGCAACCCCGTCGCGGCCAACTACTCGCTCACGGCCCGCCCCGGCTACCTGCGACTGCGCGGCGCGGCTAATACGCTGGGCGAGTTTCCGGGGGCCACCTTCGCGGGCCGGCGCCAGCAGCAGTTCGATTTCACGGCCACGACTACGCTGGACTTCACCCCTACCCCCACTGGGCAGGAGGAAGCCGGACTGACCGTGTTTCACGACCCGCTGCACTACTACCAGCTGGCGGTGCGGCAGGGGGGTAGGGGCCGCGAGTTGGTGCTGGCGTACCGCCTGGGCCACATTCGGGCCGTGGCGCAGCGGGTGGCGCTGCCGCCGGGGCCGGTGCGGCTGCGCGTGACGGGCACGCCGGAGTTTTACGAGTTTGCCTACGCGCAGGGCCCGCGGCCATTTGCCAGGCTGGGGCAGGTCGAAACCCGCTACCTGAGCACCGAAACGGCCGGCGGCTTCACGGGCGTGTACCTGGGCCTGTTTGCCACCGGCAATGGCCAGCCGGCGCAGGCAGCGGCTGATTTTGATGACTTTAGCTACCTCCCTACCCCCCCTATCTCCGCCAAGCAGCCCTAGGTCTATGGCCCTCTATTCCAAGTCGATACCCGCGGCGGTTTTGCTGGCCGGTCTTGCGCTCCCGCTGCTAGCTCAGACTTTTAAGCCGGACCCGCTGTACAATGGCTTCGTGCGGCCGCCCAACGCGGCCCTGCCGCGGGTGTGGTGGCACTGGATGCAGGGCAACATCACCAAAGACGGCATCCGGAAGGATTTGCTGTGGATGCAGCGCGCCGGCATCGGGGGCTTTCAGAACTTCGACGCCAACCTGGCTACGCCGCAGGTGGTGCCCAAGCGGCTGGCCTACATGACGCCCGAGTGGAAGGACGCCTTCCGCTCCATGACCCGGCTCGCCGACTCGCTGCATCTGGAGATGGGCGTGGCCGGCTCGCCCGGCTGGAGCGAAAGCGGCGGCCCCTGGGTGCAGCCCGAGGACGGCATGAAGAAGCTGGTGTGGACGGAAACGCGGGTGCCCGGCGGCGGCACCAACGTGCTGGTTGCCAAGCCTTCGGACGTGGCCGGGCCGTTTCAGAACATTCCGAAGCAGCCCGAGTTTGGGATGGCGGCCGAGCCCGGCCCCGGCTACTACCAGGACGTGGCCGTCGTCGCCTACCGGCTGCCCGAGGCCGATAAAACGCTGCGCGAGTTGGGGGCCACCGTGACATCGAGCGGCGGCCATTTTCAGCTGGCGCAACTGACGGATGGCGACCTGGGAAAAACCACTTTGCTACCCCCTGCTGCGGCCACGGGCTTCGCCTGGGTGCAGTTCGCGTTTCCAAGGCCCCAAACCATCCGGGCCGTGACGATGGTGGGCGGCGGCAGCGCGGGTAATTTCGGCATGGGCGCTGATGCGGCCGACTCGCGGACGATGGAGGCGAGCGACGATGGCCTTACTTTCCGCCGGGTGAGCGGCATTCCGCCGGGCGCGGTGTTGCAGCAGACCATCACTATTCCGGAAACCACGGCCCGGTATTTTCGGGTGACGGTAAAGAACCCGCCGCCGATTGTGGACATGGCGGCCATCATCATGGGCAAGGCCCCTACCCCCCCCAAACCCTCGCCCGGCACCGAAATCGCCGAAATCGTGCTGCACCCGGTAGCTCGCATCGACCGGTTTGAGGAGAAAGACGCGTTTGCCCCGGCCAGCATCCGGTTCCCACAACCGCCGCCGGCCACCCCCGACGTCATTAACCCAACCGACATTATCGACCTGACCAGCCAGCTGGACGCGGCGGGAACCCTGCGCTGGACCGCGCCACCCGGCAGCTGGGCGGTGCTGCGCTTCGGCTACTCGCTGACGGGCATCGTCAACCACCCGGCCACCCCGGAGGCCACGGGCCTGGAAGTCGATAAGCTGGACCCGGTGGCGGTGAAGAAGTACTTCGCCACCTACCTCGATATGTACCAGGATGCCACCGGCGGCCTGATGGGGGCCAAAGGCGGCCTGCACTACCTCGTGACGGATAGCTGGGAAGCGGGCGCGCAAAACTGGACGCCCAACCTAGCCAAGGAGTTCCAGCAGCGCCGGGGCTACCCGCTGCTGCCCTGGCTGCCGGTCCTCACGGGCCACGTCGTGCAGTCGGCCGAGGCCAGCGAGCAATTCCTGTTCGACTACCGCCACACGCTGAGCGACCTGGTGGCCGCCTACCACTACGATGCCCTGACCGATATACTGGCCGCCCGCGGCCTTCAGCGCTACACCGAATCGCACGAGGTGGGCCGCGCCCTGATTGCCGACGGCATGGAAGTGAAGCGCCGGGCCGCCGTGCCCATGTCGGCGATGTGGACGCCCAGCCCGCTGGTGAACGGCGGCGACCAGACTGGCTACCAGGCCGATGACCGCGAGTCGGCCTCCGTGGCGCACCTCTACGGCCAGAACCTCGCCGCCGCCGAGTCGATGACGGCGATGGGCCTGGGTGGGGCCGCCTATTCCTACTCCCCCTCAACCCTGAAGCCCACGGCCGATTTGGAGTTTGCCAGCGGCATCAACCGGATTATGATTCACTCGATGGTGCACCAGCCCACCGATGACAAGCTCCCCGGCCTGAGCCTGGGACCCTTTGGCCAGTGGTTTAACCGCCACGAAACCTGGGCTGGCAATGCCAAAGCCTGGACCACCTACCTGGCGCGCACGTCTTATTTGTTGCAGCAGGGCCGGTTTGTGGCCGACATCGTGTACTACTACGGCGAGGACCACAACATCACCGAGCTGTTTGGGAAGAAGCTGCCCGCCATTCCCGAAGGCTACAACTACGATTTCATCAACGCCGACGCGCTCATCCACCTGCTGTCGGTACGCGATGGCAAACTATTGACCCCCAGCGGGATGAGCTACCGCGTGCTGGCCCTCGACAGCAGCGCCCGCCAGCTGTCGCTACCCGTGCTGCGCAAGCTGCGCGAACTGGTGCGCGCGGGGGCCACGGTGGCCGGCGGGCGCCCCGAGCGCACCCCGAGCCTGAGCGACGACCAGGCGGAATTTCAACGCCTGGTCGGCGAAATCTGGGGGGGTAGCAATTCCAAAGTTGTCACGGAAAAACCGCTGCGTGAAGTCCTGGCCGCGCTGCGCCTCGCGCCCGATTTTGCCTACCCTAAACCGCGGCCAGAAACGAAGCTGCTCTACGTGCATCGCCGGCTGCCAGACGGCGAAATATATTGGGTAAACAGCCGCGACGAGGCCGCTCAAACGCTGCAAGCCACCTTCCGCGTGGCGGGCAAAGCGCCGCAGCTCTGGCACCCCGAAACTGGCAAGGTGGAGCCGGCTTCTTACACCAGCGCCAACGGCCTCACGAAGGTATCGCTGCCGCTCGCGCCCCATGATGCCGTGTTCGTCGTGTTCCGGAATGCCACGACCAACCCGTCGTTCACCTCACCGGTGGTCGCCGAAAAAATCCTGACTACCGTTGAGGGCAGCTGGAAGGTAGCTTTTCAGCCAAATCGCGGAGCCCCGGCGAATGCTACCTTCAACAAGCTGACTTCTTACCCGGAAAATAGCGTGGCGGGAATCAAATACTTCTCCGGCACCGCCACGTACACCAAAACCATTGTGGCCCCCGCCCGCTGGTTCGCCACCAAAGGCCAGCGGTGGCTGGACCTGGGCGAGGTGCGGAACCTGGCCGAGGTACTAGTCAATGGGAAGCCACTGGGGGTGGTCTGGAAAAAGCCCTTCCGCGTGGACGTAACCAGCGCCCTAAAGCCCGGCTCGAATACCCTGCAAATCAAAGTGACCAACCTGTGGGTGAACCGCTTGATAGGGGATGCCCAGCCGGGCGCTACCAACAAGCTCACCTACACCTCGATGCCGTTCTATCAAGCGAATTCTCCACTGCTGCCATCCGGCTTGCTGGGGCCGGTGCGGGTGGTCGGGCAGTAACTGGGGGCCGCCGTTTCGTCGTGCCCGAATCAGCTTCCCCCGTACCTGCTGCACCCAAACCGCTGCGTGCCCTACGCCTCGCTCGCTCGTTGGCCCCGCTCGCAGCCGAACCGCTTGGCCACGCCGCAACGACTGAATAACGATTTCCTACCCCCTGTAAGTCGAACTCGGCAACAGGCATTATTCGACCAATAGTAACTGCCTTAGTGTTAAGTAATTTTTATCAGAATTTTGTAGTGAGCATTTTTTCAACGTGTTGAAGCCCTTTATTCAGGCATTTTCAGTTGACGCCGGCGTTTCAGTCCCTGTCATAAATTCTCGTATCATACTCACCAACACCTGCTTTGATTAACGGCGCTAAACCGTCCCCCTCTACCCAACTACCCCAACGATATCCTTAAAAAAGAAACCCCCCGTCTCTAGACTAGAGACAGGGGGTTTTCGTGGGCCCACTTGGAACCGAAGTACTAGAGCCTACTAGCACCTAATCTTGCTTAAAAACACCTCTAGCGCCGTTTTTTGGGGGTTTCAAGGTTGGGCAGGAACGGCTAAAACCGGACTGGTTTAGAACTTTTGTCCCGCAAGCTGTCCCGCAAGATTTAGCCGGGGTATATTCGTGCATCACTTTTCCGGGCTAGGAAATGCTACGCACAAAATACTACCTCACCCGCGCCGATGGCGACGGGCCTACGGCGCTATATGCGGCCGTGTGAGGTGGTCTAGTTGAGCAGGAGAGAATTAGGTGATATTAGCAAGTTGTTGCTGGTGAAACAGATAGGGCTTTAAATAGCCGATGCTGGAGTGACGGCGGTTGTGGTTGTAGTAGTCAAA
>CAZZWL010000046.1:0-37129 GCA_964657755.1 uncultured Rhodanobacter sp. | reverse complement strand
CCGTATGGTGGCTTTGGCTACCCCTATGGCTACGGCTACGGCGGCGGCTACTACGATGCCTACGGCTATGGCGGCGGCTACAACCGCCCGGTTATCTACGCCAATGGTACGCGTACTGGCTCGGGCGCCAACCCCATTTTGGTGGGGCCGCGCGGCGGCCGGGGTGGCTCGGTTATGAACAATGCTACGGCGGCTGACCCCAATGCCGTAAACAACGCGAATGGCCGCCGCGCCACCAGCACCTACTCTACCGGTGGCTTGGCAGCCCCTACCACTACCTACAACTCGGCTACCGGCCAGCCGGCCTACAACCAGTCGGCCAGCCGCGCCGGGCGGGCCGCTACCAACTTTGGCAATGGCCAGGCGGTAGGGCAGCCTACGTACTCCACGCCCGGTGGCACGGCTACGCAAGCGACGGGCACCATGCCTCAGACCCAGAATGCTGGTCGCCGGGGCTTCTTCAGCGGCTTTTTTGGCAACAACAGCACCGGTGCTAACCCTGCTGCCGGCGGCACCAACGCCAGCACAAACCAAAACATGCAGCGCCGCAGCTATAGCCAGCCGCAGTACAACAACGCGGGCACCCAGCAGCGGAGCTATAGCCAGCCGCAGGGGCGGAGGCGGCGGGGGCGGGGGCAGCTTTGGGGGCGGCGGCGGTGGTGGCGGAGGCCGCCGGGGTGGGCGCTAGGTCCTACCCCCTCTCCCGAACCTACGCGCGGTTCCTTCGTAATAATTTTGCTTGATTTACCCCGAGCCGGTCCCTCGGACCGGCTCTTTTTTGCCCTATCTTTTTCTGTATGAAGCATGGATTTTTGGGCCTGGCTACGCTGCTGGGCGGTTTTTTAGGAAGTAGCCAGGTGGCGCACGCACAAGGCAACTACGCCGACGATGCCCTGCTCTACTCACGCCAAGGCCCGGCGGGCACGGCCCGCACCCTGGGCCTGGCGGGGGCCAATGTGTCGCTGGGCGGCGATTTTGGCAACCTCACCAGCAATCCCGCCGGGTTAGGCTTTTTCACCAAGTCGGAGATAAGCGTTACGCCGGGGGTAGGCTTTGGCAATGCCAGCTCGACGCCGGCCGCTAACCTTGCTTCCGTGGCTGGCCAGGGCAGCCTGAGCCAAACGGCCAACAGCTTTCACATAGCCAGCGCGGGTATCGTGTTTGCCAGCCGCCGGCCCGATAATGACAACTCCAGCGACTGGCGCGGCGGCTCATTCGCGCTGGGCTTTACGCGGCTGGCCGATTTCAACCAGGCCTTCAGCTACAACAACACGACCGACGACAACCACTCCTTTTTTCAGTTTCTGCGCGAGCCCGGTGGCTACACCGACTACACCAGCGCGGGCTACCAGAGTGCGGTGCAGGGCATCAAGCAACAGAGTAGCACGGGTGACTATACCAACCTTGATGGGTTGGCTTATGATAATTTCCTGACTAACTTTTATCGGGTGCGGCGCAGCAACCTCCCCGGCGACACCACCACCGTGCTGCGTGCGGCTACCCCTCCCCGCACGGGCGCCATTCAGCAGCACGAAACGGTGATGAATAAGGGCTCGATGTCGCAGTTCGACCTGGGCTACGGCGGCAACTACCGCGACAAGCTCTACATCGGCATTGGTGTCGGCATCGTTTCACTCACGCGCACCCGGACCACCACCTTCAGCGAAAGCTCAGGAGGAGTTGAGGATTTTAACTACCAGGACTACCTCAAAACGACGGGTACCGGCATCAATGGCCGCCTGGGCCTCATCTACCGGGCTACCGATTTCGTGCGCTTGGGAGCCTCGGTGCAGACGCCCACTTACATCGTACTCCAGGACACGTACAACACGACGCTTACCTCGGCTTACGTGCCGAGCAACCTGTCGAACGTACTTTCGACTACGCCGGGCACCTACGATTACAGCATTACTACCCCCTTCCGCGCTAATGGTGGCGTGACCTTTCTGTTAAATAAATACGGGTTCCTAACCGGTGATATCGAGTACGTAGGCTACGGCCAGGCGCGCTTCAACACCACGGGCAACTCGCAAACGGGCGACTTCACGAATACCAATCAGCAAATCAGCAACGGTTACCGCAGTGTAGTCAACTTTCGCGTGGGGGCCGAAGGTCGCTTCGATATTTTCCGGGCGCGCCTGGGCTACGCCTACTATGCCAACCCCTACAGTGGCACGTCTTCCTTCAGCCGCGACCAGAACTATTTTACCGGCGGCCTGGGCATTCGGACCAAAAGCTTTTTTGTAGATGCCGCCGGGGTTTATCTGGCTTATAAAGACCAGTATTCGCCCTACACGCTGGCCAGCGCTGAAGTCAACACCAATCCTGCCAGTACTATTCAGCGGGCCTCACCGGTCATTAATATCAACCAAAACCGCTTCACGGTGAGCCTGACGGGGGGACTAATCTTTTAATTTCCAACTCTACGTCGCGCGCCGCCAGAGCCGCCGCACTACCCGTATTGGTAGCGCGGCGGCTCATCTTTTTTGAATCGGTTGGGGCCGTAGTGCGCGTCCCTACCCCCCGCTTTTCGTTCAAGCGCAGGAGCAAGGCCAGCCCTACCCCCGCAGCGGTAAGCGAGTCGGCAGTATCTTGCCGTACTCGCTCTGATTTCAAACTTCTACTATAGCAAATGAAAACGCTTACGCTACCCAGGCGCCAGCCTATACTTCGTATAGCTGGTATACCCCGAAGCTCCCACGATACCAATCAGGAAAGCGGAGATGGCTGCAATCCCCCCGTCTATCAGTCCGGGCTCTACCACCAGCAACCAGTTGATGACCAGGCCGCCCGCAATGAAGGCTACCAGACCCCAATAGCGTACCACGGCTATCGTGGTGGGCAACAGGCTTTTCTGGCACACCGGCATCATCCAAATTGCACCCACAATAGCTGCGCCTCCCACTACCGAGCTAACCAGGCCCACCCACAAAAAGCCCGGCATCTGCTCATGCCCTATTCCCACTACCTGAGTCAAGACCGGGAAAAATTCCATAACCAGCGGGCTGGGGTGGGTAAAGCTGTCCCAAAATAAGTGCAGGAGCGCCCCGATAATGATGCTAAGTATAACGCCCCAGTAGTATCTTCGAAAATATCCCACCCAATCGACATTAGTGAACCTTCCTAGTCGCCGGTAGAGCACCGGGGGTAAATGCGTTAGCAATGGCTTACGCACTATTAAGTGGAAAACGAAAGCCAGCGCCAGTGCTACTGGGCAACTAAAATACAGGACGCTGCTGAGCGTGTGGCTGTGGCCACTAGCCAGCCGCAGGCGCAAAAACTTTTCGCAATCGGGAGCCATGCTACCCGTGATTAGTCCGGTAGCCGATAGCCAAGGGTACCGGCGTCGAGACCGCAGCAGCGGAATAATCAACGCTGGATGAGAAAATGTAAATGGCATAGCACTACGTTAACCGAAGGTGTAACAATCCGAATGACGGGATAATGAGCAAAATATTCTTAAATTTATCCAACTAACCTTAGAATCCCTTGGTACTGTCCAAGTTAAGCGCCCCTGCACCCACTAGATTGCTGCTGCGCGGCTGAAAAGTGGCCGCTTTTTTGAGTAGTAGTTTTTTCGCTCTGATTAGTCCATCAATAGAAGCATAAAGAGAAAATTTTTGCTTACGTCTTTATAAAGCCTTCCGCCGGCTTCCTATCCGCTAGTCTACCTGTTCTATGAGTTTAGAATTACTTTTAAATGTCGAGCGCCAGCGCCGGGAGGCTGCCGAGGCGGAGGTTCTGCGCTTGCAGGCCCAGCTGGCGGCAGCTACGGGTGCTCCCACCGGGCCATCAAAGGCAGAAAACAAACTAGCAGCTCCCAATCAGCAGCCGTTGGTCCGTCAGGTCATTGACAATAGTCCTAATCTTATCTATGTTGAGGATGAGGCAGGTAAGTGCCTGCTGCTTAATGAACGCTACCGCCAGCTGAGCCAACAAATACGTTTGTCTGCCGTGCCGGCAACTTCCTTCGAGGAGGTCATTTCTTTTGAGGAATGCTACCAACTGCCAGACGGCCAAACTGTTTGGTACTACACAACCAAAACGCCACTGGTCCAGCCCGACGGTTCGCGCTGCATCGTCACGTTTGCTTCTGACATTACGGACCTCAAACGAGCCAACCGTTTAGCCGAAGAAGCAGTGCAGGCCCGGCAGGTTTTTATGGCCAGCATGAGCCACGAGCTGCGCACGCCGCTGCACGGCATTATGGGCTTAGCCGAGCTGCTGCGCAAAGGCTCCCTTTCCGACGAGCAAGCTGATTATGCCGAGATGATTCAAACCAGCACGGAGAATTTGCTGGTCGTCATCAATGATATCCTGGACTTTATTAAACTCCAGGCCGGCCACATCAGTCTGGAGAATATTCCATTTGACTTGCATAAGACAGTACGCGACGCCGTGCGCTCCCTTGCTTTTAAGATGGACGAGAAAGGTCTCCTCTTGCGCTACGTCGGCTTTGACGAACCGCTGCCTATGGTGCAGGGCGACCCCTACCGCCTACGCCAGGTATTGGTCAACCTCCTAAGTAACGCTATCAAGTTTACGCAGCGGGGCGCCATCACGATTACTATCGACACTACGCAGTGGAAAGGCAATAGCCTACCCGTTACTTTTAGCGTGGCCGATACAGGCATTGGCATAGAAACCAATCAGTTAGGGCAAGTTTTTGAAAGTTTTAAGCAGGCCGATAGCAGCATCCCAAGGCTGTATGGAGGTACGGGCCTTGGCCTCACCATCTGCAAAAACCTGGTTGAGTTGCAAAATGGTCAGATTGGGGTGCGCAGCATCTTGGGGAAAGGCACCAGCTTTTCCTTTACTATTCCCTACACCGTAAGCCAAGAGCCGCTACGCCAGGAGGCGGTCATCGTGCAGCAACCTGACTTGCTGCAGGGCCTCACCATCCTGCTTGCCGAGGATAACGCTATCAACCAGCTCATTGCCGTAGCTATGCTCGGCCAATGGCAAGCCCAAGTCGATGTGGCACAGAACGGGGCTGATGCCCTAATTAAAGCCAACCGGACGAAGTACGACCTTATTCTGATGGACGTGCAAATGCCTCAATTCGATGGCCTGGAGGCCACTGCCCGGCTACGGTCGGAGGCTGGTCTCAATCAGCACACGCCGATTGTTGCCCTCACGGCGGACGCCGTGAAGGTAGATGCGGGCTCTTATCAAACGCTTGGTTTTAGTGACTACCTCACGAAACCTTATAATGAAGCCGCGCTCTACAATATTCTAGCGCAGGTGAGCCGGCGGGCTCCACAACTGGCCAGTCAGGAAATGGTACCCGATATCCTCGCACCAGGCATGTATTATGACTTGAAAATGTTTGGCCGGCTAGCTGACGATGACGAATTTGTCGGTAAGCTTTTGGAAATATTTGTCAATACGGTACCGGGCCAGGTACAAGCTTTGCAGGAAGCTACTGACCACCGCAACTGGACCGCCGTTATTCGGGAGGCTCACCACTTAAAAACAACATTTGGCAACTTTAATATTCAACCAGAAGTGGCCCAATTACGCCAAATAGAGCAGATGGCTGAGCGACAAGCTTCACGTAGCGAATTTCAGCCCTTCATCAATGCGATAGTAACTGCGACGGAGGTGTTTTGCGGTATTTTCCGACAGAAACTAGCATTATTACCACAGGCTCAATAATTCACTCCTACCCCCTACTTTCAAAGGGTAGCTGCTAAGTGCTTCTGAGTTTGCACGATAAGCAGAATACATTCAGTTCAAAATTGTTACTCCTAAATAGTATCTCGCAAATTTGACCGGAGCAATTAAAAAAATATTTATATAAATCATTTATTCAATTAGTAACATTAACTTATTAATGCAGGAGCCTTTTCTTCCGAATTTTTATTTTTTGAAGTATCTTTAGACCGCATTGCCTTTTTCCGCGTAACACTGCGGATTAAGCTACGTTCCCCCACCACGTAGCTGCATTATCCTCTACTTATACTCATTTATGCAAAAGAGTTACAATCCATGAAAAAGACACTTTTAATCGTAGACGACGAGCCTGCCATCCGCCTCGTTTTGCAGCATTACTTTAGTCAGGATTTCAATATAATCTTGAAATCTAACGGCTTAGAGGCGCTAGAATGGCTACAGGCTGGTAACAGCCCAGATGTGATAGTGGCGGACTACAACATGCCCGTCATGGATGGCCTTGCTTTTGTGCAACAAGTGAGAGCCAGCGGCCTGCACCGGGACACCAACCTGATAGTACTATCAGGTAAAGACGATACGAATACAAAAATCGAGTGTCTGCGCTCAGGTGCCGATGATTATTTGGCCAAGCCATTTAATCCAGAGGAACTAAGCCTTCGTATTCATAAAATGCTAAATCGTATTCGGACATGGAACTAGCTACCGGCCGCCTTTCGGTATTGTATATAACTGATACCCCGCAGGCCGCTAGTGAGTTTCAGCAAGCTTACGTACGGGACCTAGATTTACTAGTGGCTACTACGCCAACCGAAGCCTTACGCATCTGCACGGAACAGCCAAGCTCTTTTGTGGCTGTTCTAAATGCTGCTAGTCCTAGCTCACCCCTAGGACTGCGTTTAATGCGGATGTTGCGTAATGAGAAGGGATTAACGCAGCCAATCCTTTGGCTGACTGAGACGGCCATCGCCCCCGGTATACGGTCGCTCATGCTAGAGATTGGGGGTAGCGATGTCTTTGTTCAGGATACCAGCCAATCGTATTTACTCACTCGGCTTGATTTTTTAGTTCGGCCGCGTGCGCTGCCTGCTGCTGTTACTAGTATGCAAGGCTTGCGAATGCCGCAGAGTAAGCGTATTCTGGACATTTTAGTGGCGGGCGGAGCGTTAGTCGCTCTATCACCACTGCTTTTGTTGATTGGAGCGATAATCAAGTTGGAATCCCGTGGCCCCGTATTTTACTACTCTTACCGAGTTGGGGCCGGTTACAAAGTATTTAAATTCTGGAAGTTAAGGTCCATGCGCTCGGATGCCGACAAGCTACTGAGCACGATGAAAGGCCTTAACCAATATCAGGTAGCCCCTGCGCTCGAAACCGCTAGCATGCCCAGCCAACTTTGTGATACCTGCGCAGCAGCGGGTACGCGGTGCTTGCAGCAGCTAATTGACGAACGCGGGCAGGTTATTTGTGAAAAGCAATACCGGGCACAGCAGAAGGCTAGTGAGGCGCCTGCCTTTATTAAGATTGTGAATGACCCGCGGGTGACGCGTATTGGTCGCTTTTTGCGCAATACCAGCATCGATGAGCTGCCGCAGCTCTACAATGTGTTGCGGGGCGACATGTCGCTAGTAGGCAACCGGCCCCTCCCTCTTTATGAAGCGGAAAAGCTGCTTACCGATGAACACTCACAGCGCTTTTTGGCTCCGGCTGGCATTACGGGACTATGGCAGGTGAGCCGGCGGGGCCAAGGGGGCGACCAGTCGGAACAAGAGCGCAAGGAACTCGATAATGAATACGCTCGCAATTTTTCCTTAAGTAATGATATCAAAATCATTCTAAAAACTATTCCTGCTTTGTTTCAGAAAGAGAACGTATGAAGAATAAGTTCGTAGCCGTTTTGGCGGTGGCTTTAGTGCTGCCCGGAGGCGTTGCATTGGCGCAAACTACTGCCACTCCAGCGCCAGTTCCGGCTTGGCAAACCACTTTTTTTGAATCGCCGTCGGTAGCTATTCCGTTGCTTACAACGGCGGTTATTCGCCATTCGGCTCAAATTAAACTGCTTGATATCGAAAACCTTGTAACAAAACAAGACCTACAGATAACAAAGAAAAGTATTCTAAACGGAATTGGAGCAGGCGGCACTTATAGCTACGGTAACCAAGGTGGCGTCGGTATTGCGAATGACCCTTCCAATCCTACTCAATTAACTACTTATACTGCCAGCCGCTACTCGGCCGGGGTAAGCGTTGCCATTTCATTGGCCCAGCTGCTTAGCCGCCACAACCTGATTAATCGTGATAAGCTGAGCCTGAAACGCACGGAGGCTACCCGCCAAGACCGCGAAGACCAGATTCGCCAGTCGGTTATTCAGCTTTATCAAAACGTAGTGTTAGCCAAAAAGCTCCTTGCGCTGCAGCAGGAATCCTATGTATCGGTGCAAAGTACTTATCGCCTGACTGAAAAGCAATTTCGGGCGGGCCAGGTGGCGTTGCCCGACTTTTCTTCGGCTACGGGGCAGCTCAACGGGGCTGCCGTGGCCTTAGAAACCATTCGCAACCAGTACGAAACATCGTTTATGTTACTTGAGGCCCTCACTGGCACCAAGATTTCCACTATAATGTCTGCCCCATGAGCCTTTCTGATGTATGGCGGCTGTTGGCCCGCCACTGGCTACTGCTAGTGCTGGTGCCTGCGGTACTCAGTTTATCAACTTACTACTTTGCCCGCCATCTACCCCAAACGTACAGCTCGGACACCACGATTTATACGGGCATTGCTTCGGGCTACTCCCTGACGGGCAACGCGGCAGCCGATTATTCGGCGACCAGCAACGCGTTCGATAACTTAGTCAATTTAATTACTTCGCGCTCTACTAAAGAAGAGGTTATCTACCAGCTACTGGCTAATCACCTCTGGCAAACCCAGCAGGACCCGGCACTGCTAAATGCCGCACCTTACGAGAGTCTGCGAGATAATTTTCCGGCGGCCCTGCGCCACCGCCTGACTGGCGCTAGCGAGGCTGCTACCCTCGACTCGGTACATCGCTACGGTCGGGCCAATAACACGAACGAAATATACAGCCTTATAAACTCAGGAAATCCCACTTATTCCATCGCCTCGCTGAGTAAAATTGCAGCCTCGCGGATAGCTTCGAGTGACCTTATTCGCCTTGAGTATGAGACGTATAACCCAGAGCTGTGCCAGACTACGCTAAGCTTGTTTACCCAAGTATTCCTGGCTGAATCTAAAAACCTGCGGGAGGGTCAGACTAACACGGTTATCGCATACTATGAAAAAGAAGTAAAGGCAGCCAAGGCTCGGCTGGATAAAGCCGAAGCGACTAACTTGTCCATCAACCGCGACAATAATCTCATTAACTACGATGAGCAGGCGAAAGGCATTGCCACGCAGAAGGATGCCTTAGATGGCGAACTTAACCAAGTTAGCCAGCAATATGCGGGGGCTTTGGCGTCACTCAGAGCCATCACGCAGCGGATGGGGGGTAAGCAGGCCGCTTTATTGAACAGCAACCAGCTACTTGCCCAGCGCCAGCAGCTAGGTAAAGTAACTTCGGCGCTCACCGACCAACAGTTTTTCAATCAGACAAGCGAGTCGCCTAGCTCGGTAAAGACCAAGCAGCTGCAAGATGAGGCTGATAAGCTGGCGCAGGATATGCAGAGTAGCGTCGATAAATACTACGCTCACACCAACAGCGTGGAGGGTATTCCCAACAAGGAGCTGGCGAATGAGTGGGTGCAGGATATGGTACAGGTAGAATCGTACCGTGCCAAGATGAACGTGCTAAAACAGCGGATGCAGGCTTTTGGTAGAGAATACCAGCGCATGGCTCCCTTGGGTGCCACCCTCAAGAAGAATGAGCGCGAGATTGAGCTGGCGCAAAAGGCTTACCTAAATGTACTGGCTAGCTTGGACGCCAGTAAGTCGACCCAACAAAATACCCAGTTGACGTCGAACCTTAAGATTATTGACCCGCCGAACCTACCGCTCCAACCCAAATCCAACAAGCTACTGCTATTGGTGCTCACAAGCGGGATAGGAGGCTTCGTATTTGTGGCTAGCCTAATATTAGGGCTGGGCTTGCTGGACCGTTCACTCAAAAAGCCTTCAGTGGCGGCTCAGCGCATTGGCCTGCCCGTGGCCGGAATGCTTTTAGATGCCCCTAAGCCTACCAAGCTATTGGCAGCTTCGCAGCAACGCAGCCTTGACCAGTTGGTGCGCCATATCTTATTGCAGGCCAATACCCCACCAGCCCCTACCCCCTTCGTGGTGGGTATTTTTAGTGTGCAGCAGCAAGCCGCCAAAACTACGCTTTGCCAATCGCTAGCGCAGCGCTGCCACCAGATGGGCGTGCCTACGCTGGTACTGTATCCGGGCAACGATGAGCGCGACGAACAACCAGATGATGAGGTGCCTTCGCTCTTTTACCATGCTGAGATGGCGGCCGTGCAGGGTTGGCAAATTGACCAGCTTATTCAGCACGCCATTCCGAAGCGCATGACGGCGCACAGCGCCCCAGACGTCCAGTTGATTCTTATTGAGTTTCCAGCGCTGCGCGAAGAGGCTGTGCCCGTGGGCGTGCTCCGGCAGCTACACCTGGTGTTTTTGACCGTGCCGGCTAATCGCGCCTGGAGCCTAACCGACCACCAGACAGTGGAGCGGCTGCGGGCCGCCACCACGGCACCGGTGGAAGTAGTCTTGGCGGGGGTTGCCCCTCATCACAGCGAAGAGTTATTCGTTTGAGCCGCTGTATGCTCGGTTCGCGCCCTTGCTCATCTCCCCTAATCCAAGCAGCGCACGGTACCTGCCGATAATATCGTTACCCTACCCCCATCCAGGTTCGCGTCAGTCTTTGCCCTCCTTCTCTCTCACTGCTTTCGAGCATCTATTTTTTCTAAGGACCAGCCGCTGCTTACTGCTTGGCCCGTCTACTTGGTCATGAATAAGCCGCTGGTTTCTATTATTTCCATCAACTACAAGCAGGCTAGTGTCACCTGCGAAATGCTGGCCTCGCTCCAGCATGTTACGTACCCCAACGTGGAGGTTATTATAGTGGATAATGCTTCGCCTGAGGCTGAAGTCCAACCTATTGCCGACCTATTCCCACAGGTAACTCTCATTCGGTCGGCTGAGAATCTGGGTTTTGCGGGAGGTAATAATCTGGGCATTGCCGTAGCTAAAGGCAAGTACCTGCTTTTTCTCAATAATGATACGGAAGTCACCCCCGGCTTTTTGGAGCCGTTAGTCGAGGTATTTGAGACTACCCCCACGGTGGGCGTTGCGTCGCCCAAATTAATTTTCTACGGCACCGACAACCTGATTCAGTATGCGGGCTGTAGTGAGATAAACCCCTGGACGGGGCGTAGCGTGACGGTAGGGCTCCTGGAGAAAGACCTGGGCCAGCATAATATCTCTTCCGCAACGGCACTGGCACACGGGGCAGCCATGATGGTGCCAATGGCGCTGATTCGCAAAGTGGGGTTAATGCCTGCCCTGTATTTCCTTTACTACGAGGAGCTTGACTGGTGCGAAATGATAAAGCGCGCTGGCTATCACTGTCACTACGTGGCCAACTCGACGGTGTACCATAAGGAATCGGCTTCGGTAGGACAGGGCTCGGTGTTGCGGACGTATTATATGTACCGCAACCGGCTGCTGTTCTTGCGCCGCAACGCGATGGGCGTGCAGTTTTGGAGTGGCGCGCTGTTTTTCTTATTCGTAGCCGTTCCCAAGCAGGGCCTGCTTTTCTTTTTGCGGCGGCAGGGCGACTATTTGCGGGCGCTGTACCGGGGCCTCAAATGGCACCTGGGCGCGCAGGATGTCCACCAAAACCACTTTTTATCATGAGCATCCTGCTGACTCTCTTGTCGAGCGTGCTGTACGTGGTGGGCGTGTTTTTGCTGCTCAACGTCTTCTACCTACTGTTTTTTGCGATTGCTGGGCACCGCAAGCTGGCGCCTCTCCCGGCCACCACTACGACTCCTGCCCGCCGCATGTGCGTGCTGATGCCCGCTTACCACACCGACGAGGTTATTCTGCAAACTGCCCCAGCGGCTCAGCGCCACGCCTACGCTGGCCAGGCGCAGGTACACGTAATTGCGGATGGCCTGCATCCCGCTACCGTACAAACGCTTCGGCAACAAGGCATTGGGGTAGTAGAAGTGGTTTTTGAGAAAAGTACCAAAGGCAAAGCGCTACTCGCGGCCCTCACCACGCTGCCCGCTGAAGACTACGATGTGGCCGTGGTGCTCGATGTGGATAACCTAATGGCCCCAGGCTTTCTAGACCAGGTAAATCAAGCTTTTGGGGCGGGCTACCGGGTCGTGCAGGGGCACCGCACGGCGAAGAACCTCGACTCCCCCTTCGCGGTGCTTGATGCCTGCAACGAAGAAATTAATAACCACATATACCGCTTGGGCCACGCCAGCTTGGGCTTGTCGGCAGCACTCATCGGCTCGGGCATGGCATTTGAGTATGATTTTGTGCGGCAGCTGCTTCAGGATATTGGGGATACACCCGGCGAGGATAAAGAGATGGACTTTCGCATTCTCAAGGCTGGCCTGAAAATCGGCTATCTGCCTAACGCGTACGTGCTGGATGAAAAAATCCCTAATTCCCAGGCTTTTACCACGCAACGCACTCGCTGGCTGGCTGCCCAGCTAGAATTTTTGAAAAAGTACTTCTGGGAAGGCCCAGTGCAGTTGATGCGCGGCAACTTCGAGTTTTTTGATAAAGTGCTACAAACCTTGCTAGTGCCCCGCATTTTACTGCTGGGCATTTTGGGGTTGCTGCTGCTGGCTTCGCTGCCCTTCCAGTCGGTAGGGCCAGGCCCCGTGTTTTGGGCACTGCTACTCGCTGGCACAAGCGCCGCTTTACTCCTATCGCTTCCCGCCCGGCTCTATAATCGGCAAGTGGCACGGGCAGTCCTGCATTTACCAGTGGCGCTGGTTTCCATGATTTTGGCCTTGCTACAAATGAAAAAAGCCAAGGATTCTTTCATGCCTACCCCCCACGCGGCGCCCGGCGTCGATACGCAACTGCCTTAATTTTAGTCCTACTATGCCCTGGTCAATTATTTTTTTACCTGCCATTGCGTGTCTGTTGCTGGGCGTCCGGCAGGGCCTACGCGCTAAGTTTCCCAAGCGCTCCGCACGTTTTCCGTAAGGTATGAAAGACCAAAACATCATCATGGTATGCCAGCAAAACTGGGACCTTGGCATTGGGTCTAATGCCAAGAACTTGGCCAAAGAATTTGCCAAGCAAAACCGAGTGTTGTATGTGAATATCCCATTGGATGTCAATACATTAGTGCGTGGCTATAGCCGCCCCGAAGTTCGCAAGAAGCTCCGCGTAGTATTAGGCCAGGCGGCGGGCTTGGCGCAGGTAGAGCCCAACCTGTGGGTATACACTCCGGATACACTGTGCTTATCAGTTAATTGGCTGGCCTCTAAGTCGTTGTTTAGCTCTCTCAACCAGTTTAACAGCAAGCTGCTAGCGCACAGTATTCGTAAGGCTACGCGCGAACTGGGGTTTGATAGCTACTACTTATTCCAGGACGGCATCGTGTTTCACGCCCTGGATTTACCGCAGCAACTACGGGCGGTAAAGTTTGTGTATTACTTGCGCGACTACATGCTAACGGTGCCTTACTTCCGCCGGCATGGCCCCTGGGTCGAAGCGCAAGTGATGGAGCAGGCCGACTTGGTAGCCTCCAACTCTATGTACCTGAACGACTACGCCCGGCAGCACAATCCGCAGCACAGTCACTATATCGGGCAGGGCTGCGTGCTGTCGCTGTACCAAGCGCCTGCGGTACATGCCCTACCCCCCGATTTGGCGGCGGTGCCGCGCCCCCTCATCGGATACACGGGGTCGCTTACTGGCTTGCGCCTCGATATAGACTTGCTGGCGGCCATTGCCCAGAACCGGCCTGAGTGGAGCATCGTGCTGGTAGGCCCCGAAGACCCTGATTTTCAACGAAGTATTCTGCACAAGCTCCCTAATGTGTATTTTCTAGGGCGGAAGACTCCTGATGAGCTACCTGCCTACGTCAGCCGTTTCGATGTCTGTATCAATCCTCAGGTAATCAACGAGGTAACCGTTGGTAACTACCCGCTTAAAATTGACGAGTACCTGGCGATGGGTAAGCCAGTGGTGGCTACCCGCACCCGCACGATGGAATTGTTTGAGCAGCATGTGTACCTGGCCGACGGCCAGGCGCAATGGCTGGCCCGGCTAGCTCAGGCCTTGCACGAGCCAGAGGCGACTACCCTGGCGGCCGAGCGCATTGCTTTTGCGCAGAGCCACACCTGGGCCGCTAGCGTGGGCCTACTTTACGAAGCGCTGGAAGCCGCTGGCTAACAGGTGCTTTACGTAAATATTATTTTTGACTATATGTTTACTACTACTTCGCCCTCACTGACGGTTGTTTTTTGGCTTCTGGCCGCGCTGGTGCTTTATACTTACCTGGGCTATGGCGTGGTGGCGTGGGTGTGGGCCCGCCTGCACGGCCCTCGGCGCTCGGTACCGGCCGGGCAATTTGAGCCCGAAGTAACCCTGGTGGTGCCAGCTTATAATGAGGCCGATATTCTGGCCGATAAAGTACGCAATTGCTTGGCCCTGAACTATCCGGCTGCCAAGCTGCACTTACTTTTTATTACCGATGGCTCGACCGATAATTCGGCAGCCGTGCTAGCGCCCTACCCCAGCGTGCGGCACCTGCACACCCCCGAGCGGGCCGGCAAAACGGTCGCTGAAAACCGGGCCATCCGCTACGTAACGACGCCCTACGTCATCTTTACCGACTGCAACACTACCCTCAACCCCGAAGCGGTGCGCGAACTGGTGCGGCACTACGCCGACCCGCGGGTGGGAGCCG
This sequence comes from uncultured Rhodanobacter sp., assembly GCA_964657755.1. Lineage (GTDB taxonomy): Bacteria > Bacteroidota > Bacteroidia > Cytophagales > Hymenobacteraceae > Hymenobacter. The sequence goes on along the minus strand of CAZZWL010000046.1, from coordinate 22,560 downwards.
TGTCGGGTGAGAAGCGGGTGCTGCGCGATGGCAGTACCTCGGGCGCGGGCGAGGGCCTCTACTGGCAATATGAGTCCTTTCTGAAGCGCTGCGACTCAGATATTTACAGCCTAATGGGAGCCGCCGGGGAGTTGGTTTCCTTCCGCACCTCGCTGTTCAAGCCACTGGAAAAAGACACGATTCTGGACGATTTCGTGCAGTCGATGCGCATTGTGGAGGCGGGCTACCAGGTAGTATACGAGCCAGCCGCGTACGCGCAGGAGCTACCCTCGGCCTCCGTCACGGAGGAGATGGAGCGCAAAACCCGCATTGCAGCGGGCGGCTGGCAGTCGATGGTGCGCCTGCGGGCGATACTCAACCCGTTTACTCAGCCCGTGGTGTTCTTTCTGTACCTCTCACACCGGGTACTGCGCTGGAGCCTGACGCCCGTGGCGCTGGCGCTATTGCTACCCCTCACGGCCTACCTGGCAGTGGTAGGGCCCGCTTTCTACGCGCTGGCGCTGGGCGCGCAGGTGCTCTTCTACGGGGCCGCCCTGCTGGGCTGGGCGAGGTCGGCCCGCCAGCAGCCGGCGGGGCCGCTGCTGGTGGCTATGTATTTTACGATGATGAACATCGCCGTTTTTCTGGGCTTCTGGCGCTACGTGCGCAAGGCCCAACCCGCCGCCTGGGCCAAGGCTCAGCGTGTGGTAACGCAATAATTTTTTCTGACTTACGCTGACGTGCCCGCAACTTCATGGCAACCAACGACTTTCCCGACGTTACACTCCTCATTACCCACTACAACCGCAGCAAGTCGCTGGAGCGGCTATTGCGGACGTTTCAGGACCTGGGCTTTGCGTTTGGGGATATTGTGGTGTCGGATGACTGCAGCCCGGCCGAGCACCTGCGCGCCCTGCAGGAGTTGCAGCAGCGCTTCCCGTTTCGCCTGATTACTACCCCCGTCAACAAGGGTCTGGGCAACAACATTAATAAGGGCCAGGATGCCGTGCGCACGCCCTACACGCTGTACGTGCAGGAGGATTTTGTGCCGACCGCCGAGCTGCTACCCGCTTTTCAGTATTCGCTGGCGACGCTGCGCGAGCAGCCCAATGTGGACCTGATGCGCTTCTACGCCTATTACGCCTACCCCTACCTAAAACCCCAAGGCCACGGCTTTTCGGAGATGCTGTACCGGCCCTGGTTTACGCACACCGGCAAAATCTATCAGTATAGTGACCACCCCCACCTACGGCGCAGCACGTTTTTGCAAAAGTTTGGACGCTACGTTGAGGGTATCAAATCTGATAAGACGGAGTACCTGATGTGCATTTCCTTTATCAGGCACAAAGGCAAGGCATTGTTTTACAATGACTTTAGCAGCCTTTTTTTGCAGGAGAACTCGGCCGCCGAGCCGAGCACGGTACAACGCAGCAACTGGCGACAGAGCGAAAACGCGCTGGTTGGGCTGGTGCGCACCGTGTACCGGCAGCTCAAGTATAACTACGACCTGCACCTGCGACCTAACTCCTAGCCGGATACTACTCCGGCACCCGTCTTTTATCTCTCTTCCTGGCTAATCTTCCTTTTTTATGCGTCCCATCGGTATTCCTGCTAACATTCAGCAACACAATCAATCTACGGAGGTGCTGCAACGCGGCGTAGCGGCCATCCGGGCGCGGCTGCAGCAGCTGTACTCCCCCACGCCGGAGGTGTCAATCGTAATTCCGGCTTACAACGAGGCTGAGAATATTCTAAAAACCCTATCGTCGCTCGCGGCTACTACCACCCGCAAAACGGTCGAGGTCATTGTGGTCAACAACAACTCGCAGGATGAAACGGAGGCCCTGAGCATCAGCGCCGGGGCTACCTGCATTACCGAGACCACGCAGGGCATCACCCCGGCCCGCAATGCCGGCCTGCGGCGGGCTACCGGCACCTATATCCTAAACGCTGATGCGGATACCATCTACCCCCCCGACTGGATAGACCGGATGCTGGAGCCCTTGTACCGCGACGGTACGGCGATGGTGTACGGTACCTTTGCTTTCCTTCCCACCACCGGCATCCCGCGCCCGGCATTTCTGGCTTACGAATACGTTTCGGACGTCAGCAAATGGATTAACAAGCGGTTTCGGGAAGAAGCCGTGAATATCTACGGGTTCAATTCTGCCTTTCGCCGCACCGAGGGCTTGGCGGTCGATTGCTTCAACCATCCGCCCGGCACCAACGAGGACGGCTGGCTGGGCGTGAAGCTGCGCGAAAAGTTTAAGAAGAAGTTTCACCACGTTACCCATCCCAGCGCCATCGTCTGGACCACCGACCGGCGCATTCAGCTGGATGGCGGCATGCTGAAAGGCATCGTGAAGCGCGTGAAGCGGCACGCCAGTATGCTGAGCTAGCGACGCGTTTCGGCGACCAGCCGCAGCATTATAAATTATTGATTAGCAGTATTATACTTTTATAAATTACCAACATTGGTTTCGATGCCTTTGCCTTCCCACGCATGATAACTCGCTTTCGGAGTAGTAAGATTTATTCTTATCTGAACAATAATCACTTCCTGTCGCTCACGGGCAACGTCGTCATGGCCGGCATGTCGGTGCTGTCTTCCTCGCTCATTTTTCGGTCGCTGCACCTGCAGGAAGTCGGCATGTGGATTTTGTTCACGACCATGCTGGGTTTGCTCGACTCCATCCGGGCGGGCTTCCTCACGACGGCTTTCATCCGGGCCTACTCGGGGGCTACCCCCGCCCGCGCGGCCGAAGTCATGGGCTCGACCTGGTTTATTGCCCTGCTCATCACGGTCGTCTTTATCGCGCTCAATACCCTGGCGCTGGTGTTGCCCATTCCTATCAGCAACGAAAGCCTGAACGTATTTTTTCACTGGTTCAGCGTCACGTTCATTGCTACGCTCCCTGGCTTTATCGCGGGCTGCGTGCTGCAGGCCGAAATGAAATTTGACAAGCTGCTGTACCTGCGCGTCATTTCGCAGGGGGTGTTTATCCTTGGCATCGCGGTGTTGGTGCTTACCAAGCAAATGACCTTGTATCGGCTGCTGTACCTCAATATTGGCCGGGAGGCGACGGCTAGCCTGGCGGCGCTGCTCTTCGGCTGGACCAACTTTCGGATGCTCAAGGACCGCTCGGTGGCCTGCGCCAAGGAGCTGGCCCACTTCGGCAAGTACAGCATCGGCAGCTTCATTGGCTCCATGCTCCTGCGCGACTCCGACACGTTCGTTATCACCTTCATGCTGGGGCCCGCCGCGCTGGCGGTCTACAACATTGCCCAGCGCTTTATGGAGTTTATTGAGATACCGCTGCGCAGCTCGGTAGCCACGGCCATGCCCGCCATGTCGGCGGCGTTCAACCAAAACGACAAGGTGCGGCTGGGCTGGGTGATGCAGCGGTACGCCGGGGTTATCACCTGGGCACTGGTTCCGCTTATCATCATCATGTTTGTGGGGGCCGACTTACTCATTGCGCTGCTGGGGGGCAACAAGTACGCGGGGACGGAGGCCGCCAACGTGCTGCGCATCTTTCTGGTTATCGCCATTCTGTTTCCCATTGACCGCTACTTTGGCGTGGCGCTCGACGTCATCAACCAGCCCAAGATGAACCTCATCAAGGTATTCATCACGCTCGTTATGAGTGTGACCACCAATGTCTTGGGCATTAAATTACTGCACAATATCTACGGAGTGGCCATTGCCAGTGCGCCCACCATCGTCGCGGGCTTCGTTTTTGGCTACCTGGCTTTCAGCCGCTACAGCAAGCTGAGTATCCTTTCCATCCTGGAGACGGGCTTTGAGGAAAGCAAAAAGATTATTTTCGGTTTCGTAGCCAAGCTGCGCCCCGCCAAAACTCACTAATTACCTGGCTTTCTGGCCCTACCTCCTCACTTTTTATTATAGTCTCGCCATGAGCTCTGCCCCCGCTACCGGTCAGCCAATTACCATCGTGATGGCCAGCGATAACTTCTACGCCATCCTGATTGCGCCCCTCCTCAAGTCGATTGAGGTGAACCATAAAACGGGGGAAAAGCTGGATTTTTACATCATCGACGACGAGATTTCGGCCCAGAACAAGCAGAAACTCCAGGACACCATCGACCCGGCCATGAGCAGCCTGCACTGGGTGAAAGCCAGCGAGGCCATTTTTCAGGATATTAAGGTTCCGGTTGATAAAACAGCCTTCCCGCTCACGGCCTACCTGCGCCTGTTTGCGCCCTACGTGGTGCCCGCCGACCGCGACCGGGTTATCTACCTGGACTGCGATATGCTGGTGCTGGAAGACATTTCGACCCTGTGGAAGATGGATACCGGCGGCAAGGCTTTCGGCGCCGTGCAGGACCTGCAGGAAGTAGTGAGCTGCTCTTGGGGCGGCATCCCCAACTACGAGCAGCTGGGCATTCCGGCCGATTCGAAGTACTTCAATTCGGGGCTGTTGCTCATCGACGCCAAGAAATGGAAGGCGGACAAGGTGACGCACAAAGTTATTCAGTGCCTGATTGATAACCAGCAGTATGTGAACTGGGTGGACCAGTACGGCCTGAACGCCGGCATGGCCAACCAGTGGCACGAGCTGGACAAGCGCTGGAACTGGTACGCCATTCAGGCCGATAAAACGCCCGATGGCCGCGACCCGGCGCTTCTGCACTTCCTCGATATTAAGCCGATTTTTAAGTCGTACGCGTCCAATAAGAATTTCCAGACCGAGTTTTATAAGTACATGAAGCTCACGCCCTGGAAGAAGCACCAGCCCGTGAGCGACTACGTGCGTGTGATTCGCAAGGTCTACAACAAGGTTAAGAAGGCCATCACGAAGTAGCGTCCCTTCGGCACACTCTTACTACCGCAGTTGCCACAAGGGCAGCCAGCCGCGTGCTGGCTGCCCTTTTTGCTTGTGCCCACTTGCGTAGCGCCCCTACCCCCCTTTAGCGGCCCGTACTTGAATGCTGATGCTGGGAGCGCAGCACCTCACGGCTGGCCGTATGGGCTGGGCAATGCACTACGGGCAGGCGGGCTGAGCCGCGTGGGCAAAAGTCGCTTATTTGAACTATACCAGTAAACGGCGCTAATTTAGCAATAATTTTTATAGGATGTTTTTTATTTCAAAAACAAGTCGTTACATTCACAACCTAGAGCTAAAAAACAATTTTTTAAGCTTTTAAAAGCTTTTTAAAAGGTATTATCTCATTTTAGTTAAACTTATTTTATTCTGTAATAATATAATAATCAGTAAAAATTTCAGATTCGTTCAGACTCTATTGATTAAACTTTACTTATCTTATGATGAATCGTCATTTTACTACTTCGCTGCTTTTGCTGCTGGTGGCTTTCTTCCGGCTAGGGGCGGTTTCGGCTCAGATTGCGCCCAAAGCGGGAGAGGAGTTTGTACCCATCGTGGCCATCACGGAGAGCGTTTTGACGGGGCAGGACTATGCGCCCTGGCAGGATGATGACTTGCACCACCTGGTGCAAAACTGCTGGCTACCCACTAATTTTCAGTACGTTGACGTGACGCTGAAACTTCAGCACCCTACGGTACTGAGTCGAATTTCGCTGTTTGATTTTGAAGGCGTGTTTACGGCGATGCCGGCCACCATCTACGCCCAAAGCGGGAGCCAGCGCACGCTCCTGGGCACTTTTACCGGGGAGAAGTACTACCAGTACGTGAGCCTAGCGGCGGCGGGCAACCTGACGGTCGACGCCATCGTCATCCACAAGTACTGCAACAATATCCCGATGAAGGTGAAGGTTTTTGGGCGCAAGGATGTGGCCCCGCAGCCCATCGCGCCGGTTATTTCCTTTAGTGCCCTACCCACCCGCAAAGCCGGGGAGTCGTCGTTTGTGCTGACCGCTACCAGCACTAATGGGGCCACCCCCATCACGTTCTCATCGTCGGTGCGGAGCGTGATGACGGTATCGGCGGCGACGGGGCAGTGGGTAGCCACCATCGTGGGGCCGGGCACCACTACCATCACGGCCAGCCAGGATGCCAGCGGGGCTTACCTGGCGGCTACGGCAGACCAGACCCAGCTTATCCTGGACGCCTCGGCGGCGGTAGCGCCTAAGATTCCTATTGACGGAACGCGGTGGTACGGCCTCAGCAACGCGCCCAATAATATTCAGGCGCTGTTTGACGGCTCTACCAGCACGGGCTCCGTTACGGGGTGGGGCAAGATAGTGCCCTCCTACGACGCGTACTACACGCTCCAGCCGGGCGAGGCGATGAACATTGAGAGCATCCGCTTCTACGACGGGGGTAGCAACAATACGAACGACCCGATGACCCTGTCGGTCATTACCACGAATTGGGAGCGCATCCCGATAGGCACGTACACGGGCGGGCACAACTACCAGTGGGAAGGCCCTAACCCTAAGCAACTACTTAATTATCAACTCCCTACCCCCATCAGCAACATCCGGGCGCTGGTCATCACGGCCACCTGGGGCTACCCCACCGAGATAGAGCTGTATGGCTCGTACGTGGCCGGCACGCCGCTGCCCACGGCCGACCCGGTGGCCCTGGCCCTGCAAAAGCAAGTGAAGCTGCGCCAGGAGATGAGCGTCAATGCCTTTGAGTGGGACCTGGAAGACCCGAACGCGCCGGGCCAGGTTGACGAAACCCGCCTAGAAGCCGTGAAGAATTTTACGGGCATCCGGCACTACTTAGACTGGGAAAAGCTGGAGTCGGCGGAGGGTAATTTCACCTATAACCCCGTGCACAGCGGCGGCTGGAACTACGATGTAATGTACCAGCGCTGCAAGGCGGAAGGCCTCGAGGTGCTGGCCTGCGTAAAAAGCCTACCCGGCTGGATGCTGGCCTCGTATCCTAGCGCCGACCGCGACGCCGAAAACGTGCCCGTGCGCTACGGCCGCGACTTTACCGACCCCAACTCGTACCTTGAGCAGGCCCGCATGGCCTTCCAGTACGTGGCCCGCTACGGGTATAACACCAGCGTAAACCCGGCCCTGCTGCACGTTGACAACAGCGTGCGCTGGACCGGTGACTCCCCCAACCAGGTTAAAGTAGGGCTGGGCTACATCAGGTATATCGAGTGCGACAACGAGCGCGATAAGTGGTGGAAGGGTCGCAAAGCCTACCAGACGGGCCGCGAGTACGCCGCCAACCTGTCGGCCTTTTACGATGGCAACAAGAACACGATGGGACCGGGTATAGGCGTTAAGAATGCTGACCCGACTATTAAAGTGGTGATGGCGGGGGTAGCGGCCCCTACCCCCGACTACGTGCGCGGCATGATTGACTGGTGCCGGCAGTTCCGGGGCCTGAAAGCCGATGGCTCGGTGAACCTGTGCTGGGATGTGATTAACTACCACCTGTATTCGAATAACGCGGGCACTTCGCAGAACGGCAACTCTACCCGTGGCTCGGCCCCCGAAGTGGCCAATGCGGGGCAGGTAGCGCAGGATTTCATCAAAATAGCTCACCAATACGCCGGTGACATGCCCGTGTGGATAACCGAAACCGGCTACGACACCAACCAGGGCAGCCCGCTCAAGGCCATTGCCATCGGCAACAAGTCGGTGCTGCAAACGGAGGCCGACTGGATACTGCGCACCGCCCTGCTGTACGCCCGCTGGGGGGTAGAGCGCACGTTTCTGTACCAGTTATCGGATGACAACCCGACCAATCCTATCCAGTTCGGGTCGTCGGGCCTCATTAACGCCGACCACAGCCCCAAGCCCGCCGCGGATTTTCTGCGCCAAACGGCCCAGCTCTTCGGGGACTTTGCCTACAAAGGCACGCTCAATAACGACCCGCTGGTGGACCGCTACCAGGCCGCGGACGGCCGCACGGCGTATGCGCTGGTAATACCCGATGAGCAGGGCCGCACGGCGGCTTATTCGCTGCGCCTTGCGGGCGTCGATACCGTCACGATTTGCCAGCCGGTGAGTGGGCAGCCCACGATGAAAACCACCCGCGTGCGCGTGCAGAATGGCCTATTACCCCTCACCGTTACCGAAACGCCCACGTTTGTGCTGGTGGGTAGCATTCCGGTCGCGAAGGTGGTTGGCGCGACGTGCCCAGGGGTGGGCAGCATTCAGTGGGAGCAGTGGACGAATGTCGCCGGCGCGGCCGTTTCTACCATCCCAACCCAGACTACGCCCAACAACACGGCGGTGCTCACGCGCTTCGAAAGTGGGCGCAACCTCGGCGACAGCTTTGGGGCCCGCATTCGGGGCTACCTCTGCCCGCCCCTGGATGGCAACTACCAATTCAGCATCTCCGGCGACGACGACTGCCAGCTCTGGCTCAGCACCGACGACGACCCGGCGCACAAGTCGCTGATTGCCAGCTTTACGGGCTGGACCGACTACCGCCAGTGGGATAAGTTTAGCAGCCAGCAGTCGGTGAGTATCGCGCTGCTCGCCGGGCACCGCTACTACGTCGAGGCGTTGCACAAAGAAAATGTTGGCAATGACAACGTGTCTGTGGCGTGGACGCTGCCCGGTGGCACCTTCGAAGCCCCCATTGCGGGCGCGCACCTCATCCCCTTCGCGGCCACCCCGACCAAAACGACGCTGCAACCCAACCAAGGCTCGACCTCCTCGGTCAGCTCGGCAGCCACGCCCCAGCTGTTGGTGTATCCCAACCCCTTGACCAGCCAAACCAGCGTCGAGTTTAGCCTACCCGTGGCGGGCACGGCGACGCTGGCCGTCTACGATGCCAGCAATCACCTGGTGCAGCGCCTGTTCAGCGGGGCCGCCGCGGCCGGCACGCCGCAACGCTTGGCGCTGGCAGGCCAAGGGCTAGCCCCCGGCTGGTACCTGGTGCAGCTGCTAACCGACACGGGGGTCATCACGCAGAAGCTGTTGAAAACGGATTAGCCCACCTCGGTTTAACCGGGCGCTGGCAGCTGAGCCGAGGTAATGGGCCCGCCCTACCCCCCTCGTTCCAAGGCAAGCGGCTTATCTTTGGCTTTTGCGGCGGGTCCACTTCGGCTGGGCCGCCACCAGTTACTGGCGCACCGCTCCCTTCATGGCTTTCACCGATAAAATCAAGGACAACCCCCGCCTAAAGCAACTGGCCCTGTGGCTGATAATTGTGCCGCGGCAGGCCCGGCCGCGGCTGTGGGTGCGCTGGCTGGTCAATCCCTTTCGGCACCAGTACGGGCGCCGCTCGCTGGTGCGGTGGAATACCCGCCTCGACGTAGTGCCCTTCAATCCGTTTGCGCTGGGCACCGAGTCGATTATTGAGAGCTACGCTACCGTTAACAATGGCATGGGGGGGGTAGTAATCGGGGACCGCACGCTGGTGGGCCTCAGCAACGTGCTTATTGGCCCGCTCCGCATTGGCAACGACGTCATTATTGCGCAGAACGTGGTGTTTTCGGGCCTCAACCACGGCTACCTCGACATTGCGCAGCCCATTCGGGACCAGCCCTGCACCACGGCTGAAATCGTAGTCGAGGATGAGGTCTGGATTGGGGCAAATGCCACCATCACGGCCGGCGTCCGCATTGGGCGCCACGCGGTGGTAGCCGGCGGCAGCGTCGTGACCAAGGATGTCCCGCCCTACACCATCGTGGGCGGCAACCCTGCCCGGCCCCTCAAGCAATACTCTGCTGCTACCCAGCAGTGGGAGCGCGTGAAATAAGCGCCAAGCGCTGGCTACGGCAATTCCTGCTCGGCCAGGATACCAGGCGCGCGGCGGGCGGCCGCCTGCGGAAAAAACAGGGCTTTCAAGCGGGGCTGCAATACCCGCTCCAGCCAGTAGCTGAGCGCGAGCGTCATCCCCAAAAACACCACCACCCGCACGGCGAAAGTGAGGCCGGTGCCCGAGAACGCCCGAAAATGGGTAAACAGAAATAGCAGGGGAAAATGCGCCAGGTACATGCCGTAGGACAGCTGACCGAGCTTGGCCCCGATTTTCATTACGGCCTGCCCCACCCGCTCGAGCCAGCTGCTCTGGATAAAGAGACACAGCAGCGCCGCTCCCAAAAACGCAGTTGGCACCCCGTAGAGCGGCCAGTCAAAGCCGGGGCGGGTGGCATGCGTAACCACGTACACTAGCTTTGGCAGCGCCGACGCGACTAACAATCCCTTTAGTAGTAATAACCTGTGCGGCAGCTTTTTACCAATAAAAACCAGGATAATGAGGACTGCCAGGGGTAGGGCCGCCAGGTCATAAAAATCGATGGCCACCTGGTCGCGAACAATATCCGCGGGAAAGGCAACGGGGATAAAATTTCGCATCAGCGTTGCGAGCACATTGTACTGGTCAATGCATAGCATGAATAACAGGCAGCTCAGCAGCACCTGATAAGACGCTTTAGCTAACGAAACATGCGCCAGCCGCTGGCTCATGAACAAACCCAACAGCCAGAATATCAGCCCATAACAGTACGAGCTAATGATGGGCGTGTGCAGGGCCGGGTACAGTAGGTAATTGCCAATGCCGATGACCAGGGCCGCCCCGGCAACGGCCAAGGGCCGGAACCTAAAAATAGATACCGGAATAAAAAGCAGGTAGTACAGCATCTCGTAGTGCAGCGACCAGCTCGGCGGGTTGATATCCGGTAGTATCAGCCCTTGCAGCATGGCCACATTGCCCAGTATAGTGCCCCAGCTGAAGTGCTTGTACAAGGGGTTGACGAGGATGGCGAAACCCAGCATCAGCAGCAAAATGGGGTAGAGACGCACTAAGCGCTTCTTGAGGTAGTCACTGCTGGTAGCCCAGCTGAGCGGCTTGCGGTTGCTCTGGCCAATGACGTAGCCGGAGAGAATAAAAAAGATGAGGACGCAAAAATGCCCGGAGGGCCCGTAGTAAAGCAGGTAGCTTGGCCGATAGCCCGCATCCAGCATGTAGCCGAACACGTGAATGTGGTGCCAGACTACGAAGACAGCTGCGAACCCGCGCAGAGACTCAATGTCAAAATTAAATTTCTCGCGCAGGTTGGGTGAGACAGGGTCGGGCGGCTCAACACTATTGGCAATGGTAGTGTATGGAAGCATTGATTCATTTATCCTAAAAGAGCGATTACCTAACCAAACAGTCCCCAACGCACCCGTTCTGCCCAACCCTTACCCAAAAGTACCTTAGAAAGCATCCGGTTATAGAGTATATTCCTGCACTATTTTTCAGCAATTATCGGGCCGGCAAAGCGTGCCCTGGCTTAGCCTTGCGCTGGTGCCTGCGCATACTTAGCCCTACCCCCCAGCATCTCTCCGTAGTAGCATTACCCGGCAGCCCTGTATACTTCCGCCCAGTACCTAAAAACCACCTATTCTGACCGCGCAGCCGCTTAACTCCCTGCCGGGGCTAAGCATGCTTTGCTAGTAATAAAATGAAGGGGAATTCCTAAACCAAAAAGCAGTTGGGATTCCAAAATTACGCCAGACTGAACGATTACTCTTTTTGCTTCCCTCGTAGCGCCGTCACCGATTCTTTCGCGAAGGCTACGTCAAAAGAGTTTGCTAAGAGCACTTTGGCTGCTTGTTTTACCCCGGCCATCACCTGCCCCCTAGAAAAAGCCAAAAGGGCTGCCTGGCGCGCTTCATCAGCTTGCACGGCCCGGCGCCAGGCACTCGTGAGTGCCCGCACCTTGGCCAGCCGTTTGGCTACGGGCAGCGTAGTGGGTAGCTGGGTAGTAAGAGTAGCCAGCATGCTATCCATAACCACTTTTTGGCGCTGTCCCCAATAGTGAAACAGGTAATCGTCTCCGGGCAGCAGCTCAGTGCCAAGCTGCAACGCCAAGGAGAACGCCACTTGCTCACTCATTACCCACCCACTGCCTTCGTAAAAAGCCTCGGTCAGGTCCATAACGCCAGGCATGAGCGCGGCGGCGGCCGATGGCAAGCCCAGTAGCCCCGCGTTCCACATCATCTGGGATTCCTGAAACTTTTGCCTCTTACCACCAAAGGCAAATTCCTTCCCGTCAATCAGTTTCATAAACTTTTTGACATCTTTCTCCTGATTTCGGGGAACGAATGACGTCCAGATAGCCACGGCATCGGCCAGCCGATGCTCGGGCGTGTGCATGAAGCTGAAACCGGGTTGCAGCTTTTGCAGCAGCGGCGCCACTGCCTTCACAAAAAAGGTGTCGGAGTCGCAGTAGAGCACATTGTCACCTGGGTGGTCGCTGAATACCTGCTCAATAATGGCCACCTTTATCCGGTGGGCAAACTGTTGAGGCCCGCGCAGTTCTGTGAGCACCTCGGGCGTGAGGTTGCGGCACTCTACGGGCAGGCCAGTCAGGTGCTGAGCAAAAAACTCAGGACGGTCAGTAAATATAATAGTCTGTGCTTCAGACCTATCGCCTTCGTACCAGGCCCAAAAGCTCAGCGCAGAGAAAAGGATGCGCTGAGGCTCCGTATCCCGACCGTAACCCAGAATAAGATGTCGTGTCATATGCAGCAGTGAAGTTAAACCAAGGGGCGGCAAATTAACCGCTAACCAGCTAGTGATGCACTGCTACCCCCCTACAACTACTGCACCATTCGTGGCCGGTAACTACTGGCACTAATTGGCGGCTACTGGCTGCGACGGCCAGGATTTGCCGAGCAAGGGGTCAATAAGATTCAGTATTTCCGCGTCGTAGGCAATATCGAATTTGCGGGCGAAAAACTTGGGGGAATGCGCCAAGCTGGCAGCATCCGCTACCGTCAACACTTTGGGATTTGCCCCTCCCGCCGACCAGTCGATGTAGCGATAATTATCGTTGATGATACTATCCTTCAGCGGAGAGTTCATGAGGATAGTTGCAAACAAAAACTCATCGGAGCCCCAGGTAAAGCGGCTGAACCGGCGCACTTCTTCGTGCTCATCCATGAATTTTACCAGGTAGGCAGCGCACGCCGCGCTTATCGTCCACCATGAGCCATCGGCGCTGCCGTATAGCGTGTAGGGCAACGGAAACCGGCGCTTGGGCAGCACGGAATTCACCAAGCGTTGGACTTGGTATTGACCCTTAAACTCGAAATAGACACTGTGGTATTTCTCCACCCGCCTGATTGCCCCCTGCCACCAAGGCGACCCCTGCGGTTCAACAGAGAGGAAAGACTGGCCTATGTGTTGGGCAAAAAACTGATGGATATCAGCAACTGGCTTAATAGGATAGTCTTGCCCACTGAGGAGGTTAATAAAATCGTAGTGCTGGCCCGAGGCTAAGATTTCTTTTACGCTCTGCACGATGGCCTCCACGAAGCGGAACGATGCCCAGCGCCCCCACGTGCGAACCCCAATAAAGTACACGCGGGGCAGGGCGGCTAAATGCTGGTAATCAGCTAGGTCGGCCTTTTTATCGAGGTGAATGTAGCAGTCCGCGTCCTCGTGTTGCAGCGCAGAAATCAGGCGCCCGACCTGCACCGCATTCTTATGGACCATAATCAGGTGCGCGATTTTCATAGCTTGTAATCCAGTAGCAAGGTGGAAAACCTGCGGCGACCCGCTTGCCTAACGCAGCCTGCCCCGCGCTTTAGTGCAGATAAAGTATCGGTTTTTAACGATGCATTTTACGGGCAAGTTCGGGGATAAGTTAACTAATTCATCTTAGCTACGGGTATTTTTATCATATTTTGTTGCATAAAACGGGTAATCCGTGTGTTTATAAGCAGTTATGGCCAGCCGGAATTACGGAAATAACAGCCGAGCCCACGCCCTACCCCTGCTTAGGCTGCCAAAGGACGGCCATTGCTTGGAGTAGCGCGCGGGCTCGGTTCAAGTACCTTATTTCCGGATATTTACGAGGCCCTACCCCCCTATTCCACTAGCAAGCGGCACGACTGGGCACCCGCCCGCACGATGTACACGCCGCTAACCAGCCCCGCTGGCAGCGCGAGCGCGGCGCCACCCTCGGCGTTGGCGGTGGCCGTGGCTACTACCCGCCCCAGGGCATCGAGCACCTGCACGGGCGCGTGGGGCCCCGCATTTTTGAGCAGCGTACCCGTGCTGGCCGGGTTGGGAAACAGGGCCAGGCTGCCGGTAGCCAGCATTGGGTTCAGGTTCACGGTGCGCACGGGCGAGTAGGTGGCCGTGCCATCGGCATCGACCTGGCGCAGGCGATAGTAGAGCAGGGCGGTGGGCGGCGTGCTATCGGTGCAGCCGTAGGTGTGGGCCGAGGCGCTGGTGCCAGCCGCCGCCACGGTGGCCAGGCGGGTGAAGCCCGTGCCATCGGTGCTGCGCTCAACCTCAAAGCGGGCGCTGTTTTTTTCGGTGGCCGTGGCCCAGGCCAGGCGCACGGTGGCCTGGTCGGCACTGGGCTGGGCAGTGAATGCCACCAGCTCCACTGGCAGGGGGGTAGCTACGGCCGTGGCATTGGAGAGGGCACCTTGGTTAAGGAAGCTGGCCGACTGCGCCGCCACGCGGTAATAGTAGGTGGTGTTGCGCGCCAGCCCGGATATGGCCAGGCTGGTAGCCGGGGCCGCTACCGTGAAGGGCGAGCCCGCGAGCGGCGCCGTAAAGTCGGCGGCAGTGGCCACGTCGACCACGTAGCTATCTACCTGGCCCAGGCCCGCGGCCTGCCAGGTGGCCGTGAAGCTAGTGGCGGCCACGTCGGTAGCAGCGGTGGCGGTGGGCCTGACGAGGGCGTAGCTGGCTACGTAGTTCGACGTGCTGCCGCCACTACCCAGGTCAAACCCGGTCAGGGTACCGGTGTAGTTGTTAGCCAGCTCATCGAGCGTAGTCTGGCTGGTGTTGTCGCTGGCCGGGGTGCCTTGGTCAAAGTTCAGGTACATGCCCAGGCCCGCCTGGGGCAGGGGGGGTAGGGTTTGCAGGTCGGTGGTGATTTGGGCCGCGCTGCGGGCCGTAGCCCAGATGCGCAGCTCGTCGAGCCGGCCCCGCAGGTAGCTGCCGCCATTGGCAACCGTGGCACCAATGGTTAGCCCCTCCGAGCTGGCCGACGCAAACGTGCTGCTGCGGAGCACGTCGGGCATCCCATTCTCATATAATTCGAAACGATTAGCGATTTTGTCCCACACGGCGGCCACGTGGGTCCAACGGTTGGTGGGCACCGCGCTCGTGCTGGTTACGCGGCGGGCCGCTGGGGCGCCCAGGCCGTCGGTCCATACTTCCGCGGTCAGCTGGCCATTCGCCAGGTACAGATTATAGTCGCCGCTTTTGCGGATGAGGGAGTTCACGGTCGCCGTGCCGTCGTAGTATACCCAGGCTTCGAGCGTGAAGGCCGTGGAGCCCAGGTTGTTTACCGCCGGGGTAGCGCCAGCAAAACCCACGTAGTCATTCACCCCATCAAAAGCCAGGGAGCTACCCGGCGCGGCGCGCACGATGAAGGCGGTGCTGCTGGCCGTGCCAGTGGCCGTGGCCAGGGTAGTAGTGCCCGACACGGGCGCGGCGGCGGGCACTTGAAACGTGACGCTGGTAGCGGTATTGGCCGTGATGGTGGCAGTGGCATCGACGCCATTGACCACCAGTGAAGTAGTATTGGCGAGGTTGTCCCCCGTGACGGTTACCACCTGGCCGCGCCCGGCGGGCGACTGCGACAAGCTGCTGATAACCGGCGTGGGGGCCGGGGTCGGGGCCGGCGTGGGGGTTGGCGTGGGGGCCACGGCAAACCAGGTAGTGCGCTCCGCAGCGCTTAGCAAGCCACTGTACACGGCTATGGTGCCCATTTCCCCGGCCAGCGGGTTGGTGCCGTTCAGGTAGCCGCCTAACTCCATATCCACTACTGGCGCGCTCCCTACCCAGGGCAGGCTGGTTAGGTTGGTGCGGTACATTTCCGTGTCGTGGGCGTACACTATCAGCTCGTTGGTGCTGGCGTTGAACGTAAAGATGCACCGCGTCAGGGGGGCCGCGCCCAGGTCCAGCGAGGTTACGGAGTTGCTACCCTTATCAAAAACCTGCAGCAGGGTCGTATTCTGAAACCAGATGCTGAGGTCGCCACCCACCGAAATTACCGAGTTGGGCCCGTTGGCCAGCAGCCGCAGGTCTACCACGATGGAGGCGTCGGTATTAGGCGCCAAGGCGCCCGCCACGGTCATGCTCTGGCTGGGGGTAGGGGCGCTCATATTGTACTGGGCCACCTGCTGGCCATTGTCGGCCACGAGCCGGGGGCCGGCGTGGCTGGTCGTTACCAGCGCATGGCGGGCAGCCCCGCTCTGGTCGAGCCGCCGCAAAATCTCGCCGCTGCTGCTCGTGACGTAGTCGGCCGCGGCAGTGCCGTAGCGCACGCGCAGCACCGCCGGGCCCGCCGGAGTTGGCGCCGGGGCCGGGGCGGGCGCGGGGGTGGGGGCCGGCGCGGGCTGCCCGCTGCCCGGCACCGCGATACCCGGCAGCACAAACGTGGCCGGAATGATACCCGTCCGGGGGCGGCTATTGAAGCCATCGGCCACGCAGTGGGCCGGTATCTGGTTGCCTAGGGTGTTGAGGTGCAGGCCGTCGGAGCAGTAGCCGTACTGCGGGTCCATGCCAAGCTGCGTGATGTAGGGGCTGCTTTTTACGTCGAGCAGCATATCGCAGAACGACGCCCAGTTGGCCCGGTACAGCGCGTTGATGGCGTCGATTTCGGGGTTATACTGCGCCTCCTGGGTCGCGTAGCAGGTCACCACGGCCACCTTCAGGCCCTTCGATTTCCAGTATTGCGCCCAGGCGGCCATCTTGCTGTACACCTGCTGCGCCGGGTTGGCCTGAAAAATCTGGTTCGTCGTTTCTTGCAGCACAATCCATTCCTCACCGTAGTTACCCGTGCCAAAAAGCGGCGCCACCTCGGTGTCATCGCTCTGGCGCAGGTAGTCGATGGTGGCGCCGTTCTTGCTGCGGTTCTGCCACACGTATCCGCTCCCCAGCAGGGCGGCGGCCTGGTCGGGCCAGGCGCCGGTAGTGGAGCTACCAATCAGGCTGTTGTTGCCCGTGGTGGTCGCGCCATTGGCCTGCGAGTTGCCGCGCACCACTATCAGCACCGGGCCCACCCGAAAGCTACCGCTGCTGGTAGCCGAGCCGCTGGGCGTCGTCACCTGCACCGGGCCCGTAGCCTGGCTGCCACTGATGGTGGCCGTGAGCTGCGTATCCGAATTCACGGTGAAGCTGGCGACCGGGCTACCCTTGATGCTCACCGCCGTGGCGCCCGTGAAGCCAGTGCCCGTGACAACCACTATGCCGCCCGGACTACCACTGGCGGGCGCAAAACCGCTGATGGCTGGAGTGTTACCAGCAACCAACAGTTCAGCTGCTTCCGTAGTCGCCTTGTGGCGAATAGCAAGTCGCGATCTGCTTTTGAAAGTACTGTTTTTGGATAAAGCTGCTGCCGGCCGCACTCCACCAGCCGCGACGGCGAAAATAATCCAGATAATAGTTATAAACTTAAGATTCGGATACTTATTAAGTAAAGCAGACATAACGTTCTCATTAAGTAAAGTAAAGCACACTAATCATCAGGTATTATTCATAAATAACGAGTACCCATAAGCACCATTAGCAAATATATGGCGTGACTTTATAAAATTGAACATAATCAAGTCAAATAAATTATAAAGTACAACTTAAACGATTATTTTTACCATAATTAACGCTTTTTATTCATTTTAAAGCATTATAGAAAAAAGGTGCAACCAACTCATTTTATAATTTTTTTTATAATTAAATTATAAATTCGATTGACGCTTCGAATTAACAGCAGCAGACAAATTAGATATTTGTACAAAATATCCATATTCCCCCGTTTTCTGGCCCATAGTAAAATATACAAAACTTAAAACATTTTTAGCATTGATTTAAATTGGCTAAATTCTAAAAACACAATATCCAGCGATGGGCGGCACTGGTGCCGCCCATCGCTGGATATTGTGTTTTTAGAATTTACTGGGAAAATTGGTCTTGGTGACCAGCTGGCAAAGCTCAGCTATCCTCACAAAGGCTTTCTCTGCACAGGGCCACTATGGCTTGCGCGGTCGGAGTGCTGGCAATGAGCCAACGGGAAAAATTGCGGCGAGGGGCCAACGGCCCCGGTAGGGCACGGCGACGGCGACTAGGGGCGGGGCTGCTTGGCCAGGCGTACCAGCAGCTGCAGGCCGGCCGTGCTGCCGGAGGGTAGGCTTACGACCCGCATTAGCCCATAGATGGGCTTGGGCTTGGAACTGGTAGTAGTGCCGTCGTAAGTATGAAAGGCGTATACCTGGTCGACGGCCAGCTTGGTGAGCAGCGTGGTCGCGTTGCTGGCAACGAACTGCTGCTGAATGCGAATGGTATCCTGCACGTCGGCAAACGTGGTGGCGTTGAGGGCCGTGAGCGAGAAGCGCGTGCGGTGAATATTAGCTGCGGGCCAGCGCGCCGGGTCAAGGGTAATAGTGGGGTCGTCGGGGGTAGCCAGGCGCGCGGCGTCGGGTAGCAGAATCAAATCGGTCTGCTTTTGCAGCGCCGGGTTGGGCAAAACTGCGTAAGCGGGGTAGACAAGGCCCGACTTGAGGTCGATGAAGCGCCGGGCGGCCGGGCCGTAGGCCGAGGCCGGCAGCCGGAGCGTGTAGTCGTGGTACACGGCGATGGAGTCGGCGCGGCGCACGGCCAGCGTGAAGGAGCGGGCCGAGGTGTTGCCATCGGTGTCGGTGGCGGTGAAGCGCCACGTTTCGGTGCCCGACGTGGTGCGCGCGCCAAAGGTGGAGGTGTAAAGAAAATCGGTCGGGGTCGGCGCGAGCGTCGAATCCAGGTACACCACTTCCTGGCTGGTCGGCAGACTGATATAGCTGAAAGTAGCCAGGTTGGTGGGGTAGGCGAAGGGCGCCGTCAGGGGCGAATAAGTCACCGTGACGCGAAAGTGATTGAGCCGGCTGGCGCCCCCGGCGGCCGTGGCCGCATAAAGACGGGTCGAGAGCGTATCGCCGGCCCCTACCCCCGCTTTACTGCCCGACGTGAAGCGGGACGAGCTGATAAAATACAGCTTGAGCGGACTGTTAGTGATGGCGCAGGCCGCCACCAGCAACACACTCAGGACTACAAACAACGGGCGGAGAAGCGGGTAACGGAACATAGGGCGGGGCAAAGGTCGGCAGGCCGGCGCAGACGTGCGCCTACCCCCCGCCTAACGCGCGGCTTCGCCCACTTATTCCGCCCCGTGGGGGGCTTCTGCGTTTTCGCTTCAGCCAGGCTTTGGCTTCAACGAGCCAGGCACGAGTGGGCGGCCACGGGCAATTCGGGATGCTGCCAGCTGGGGCCGATAATTTTTTGGGCAACAGACCAGCGTCTACCCGCGAGTAGCGGGCGGGCAATTTTTGTGCAGCCCAAAAAGGGCTGCCTACTCTAAGCTTAGAATAGGCAGCCCTTTTTGGCTGTCATTACCTACGGGGCGGCCGCACGTGCCAGCGGCCGCCTACCCTACTCGCCCAGCTTGGGGTAGTCGGTGTAGCCCTTGGGGCCCGGCGTGTAGAAGGTATCTTTATCGCCCTTAGCCAGCGGGGCGTGCTTGGCAAAACGCTCCACCAAGTCGGGGTTTGAGATGTAGAGCGTGCCGTAGGCTACCAGGTCGGCATCGCCGTCGGCGACTACCTGGTTGCCCTTTGCCTGGTCAAAACCACCGTTAATGATGAGCGTGCCCTTGTAGAGCGGCCGGTAGCGCTTGGCGATGTGCGGCTCGGCAAACTCATTCTGGCTCACGTCGGTAAACGGCTCGGAGAGGTGCAGGTAAGCCAGGCCGTAGTCGTTGAGGCGCTTGATGATGTAGTCAAACGTGGGGATGGTTTCGGCGTCGAGCGTCATGCCGAAGAGGCCGTCGAGCGAGGGGTTGAGGCGCGCACCCACCTTGCCCAGGTCTACCCCGGCCACCTTGATGGCGTCGAGCACTTCAAAGAAAAACCGGGCGCGGTTCTCGATGCTACCCCCGTACTCGTCGGTGCGGGTGTTGCTGGTGCCGTTGAAAAACTGGTGAAACAGGTAGCCGTTGGACGAGTGAATCTCCACGCCGGCGAAGCCCGCCGCCAGCGCATTCTGGGCCGCCCGCACAAAGTCGGCCACGGTTTGCTTGATTTGCGCGGTCGTCATGGCCGCCGGGGCCACCGTCTCCTTAAAGCCGGTGGGCGTGTAGACCTGGCTGTGGGGGTTGAGGGCAGAAGCGGAAAGCGGCAGGCTGCCCCCGAGCAGGTCGGGGTGCGACATGCGCCCCACGTGCCAGATTTGGGCGTACATCTGGCCCCCCAGCGCGTGCACGGCGCTGGTTACTTTTTTCCAGCCCGCCACCTGCTCCGCCGAGTAGATGCCGGGCACGTTGATGTAGCCCACGGCCTCGGGGCTCACGTAGGTACCCTCCGTGATGAGGAGGCCCGCCGTGGCGCGCTGCGTGTAGTACTCCACCATCAGGTCGTTGGGCACGGTGCCGGCGTTGTCGGCGCGGCTGCGCGTCATGGGGGCCATCACGACGCGGTTTTTCAAATTCAGCTTATCGGAGTGAAACGGGGTCAGAAGCGGTTGCTCAGCCATTTGTCAATGCAGGAAGTGGGGATAAAACAAGGTGCTTACCGTTGGAAAGCGCCTTATAAGCCCCCGGCCCCGGCGTTTGTTTCGTGTTGGTACATTATTTTTCGAGCGCTTCAGCCCGCCGCTCCGCGCTGGCCTGGGCCAGGCTTTGCGCGGGGCCTCAAGTCCGCACGGCCCGCACAAAGCGCGGGCGCCCCAAAAAATCGGCCAGCACCGTGACTTCCGCAAAGGCCTCGGGGCCAAACAGCGCGGCCGTTTCGGCCCCCAGCGCCTCGTTTATTTCCAGCCAGATGCTCCCCCCCGGCCGCAGCAGCGCCGCCCCTACCCCCGCCAGCCGGCGGTAAAAGAGCAGCGGGTCGTGGTCGGGCACAAACAGGGCCGTGGCCGGCTCCCAGGCCAGCACGTTGGTGCGCATCAGGGCCCGCTCACTTTCGCGCACGTAGGGTGGGTTGCTCACCACGATGTCGAGGCTGGCGGGGGGTAGGCCGGCCGGCAGCGCTTGCAAAATATCAACCTGCTGCAGCTCCACCAGCGGCGCGTAGCGGGCGGCGTTGCGCCCGGCCACGGCCAGCGCCGCCGCCGAAATATCGACGGCCAGCACCCGCGCCGGCCGGGGCAGCACCCGCGCCAGCGCAATGGCCAGGCAGCCGCTGCCGGTGCCCACGTCGAGCAGGCGCAGGCCCGGCGGGCCGGCGTGCGCGCGGGCCACGAGCTGCACCAGCTCCTCGGTTTCGGGCCTTGGGATGAGGGTAGCGGGCGTCACTTCCAGCTCGAGGCCGGCAAAGTGGGCGGTGCCCAGCACGTACTGCACCGGCTCGTGGGCCAGCAGGCGGGCTTGCAGGGGGGGTAGGGCGGCCTGCACCGCGGCGGGCACGGGCACGGCGGCCCGCATCCGGCGCTGCAAGGGCGACAGGCCCAGCAGGTGCTCGGCCACCAGCCCGGCAATGGCCTGGGCTTCGGAGGGGGGGTAGGCGGCGTACAGGGCGGCCGTGAGGTCGGCGGTAAGTTGCTGGGTGGTCATGCGCGGGCAAAGATGGGGACGCGGGAGGTAGGGAAAATTCATTTTGGCGAATAGCTTTACGCTCCTAATTCGCGTTGCTACCCCCTACTATGCCCGTGCCCGACGATTCGCTTTTTATGCGCCGCGCCCTCGACCTGGCGGCCCTCGGCCGGGGCTACACCCGCCCTAATCCGCTGGTGGGCTGCGTAGTGGTAGGGCCCGAGGGCACTATCATCGGCGAGGGCTACCACCAGCAGTACGGCGGCCCCCACGCCGAAGTGAACGCCCTGGCCAGCGTGGCCAGCCAAGAGCTGCTGCGTCACAGCCGCGTATTCGTGACGCTGGAGCCCTGCGCCCACCACGGCAAAACGCCGCCCTGCGCCGACCTGCTCATCGCCAGGGGCGTGCCCGAAGTGATTGTGTGCAACGACGACCCCAACCCGCTGGTGGCCGGCCAGGGCCTAGCCCGCCTGCGGGCGGCGGGCATCGGGGTGAGCACGGGCCTGCTCGCCGCCGAGGGCCGCCAGCTCAACAAGCGCTTCTTCACGGCCCAGGAAAAAAAACGGCCCTATCTGGTGCTGAAGTGGGCCGAGTCGGCCGATGGGTTCTTGGCCGGGCCGCACTTTCAGCAGGTGCAGCTGAGCGGGCCGCAGGCGCAGCTGCTCACCCACCAGTGGCGCACCGACGAGGCGGCCATTTTGGTGGGCACGCGCACGGCCCTGCACGACAACCCCCGCCTGAATGCCCGCGAGTGGCCCGGCCCCCAGCCCACCCGCCTGGTTATCGACAAAAACCTGGCCCTACCCCCCAGCCACCACGTGCTCGACGGCTCGCAGCCCACCATCCTCTATACCCACCGCACGCACGCCAGCCAGCCCAATCTTACCTACGTCACGCTGCCTTTTGCCTCACCCGGCGCGCCACCCTCGCCCGACCTGCTGCCCGCCATCCTGGCCGACTTGCAGGCGCGCAGCATCGAGTCGGTGCTGGTGGAGGGCGGCCCCACGGTCCTCACCGCCCTGATTAACGGCGGAGCGTGGGACGAGATTCGGGTCTTTCGCTGCCCCAAACGCCTGGAGCGCGGCATCGCGGCGCCGCGCCTGGGCCTGCGCGGCTGGCACAGCCGCGAAAAAGTGGGCCCCGACGACCTGTTCACCTATGTAAATGAGTAATGGGTAATCGGCAATGTCGTTCGAAAGCATGAAC
>CAZZWL010000045.1:0-37422 GCA_964657755.1 uncultured Rhodanobacter sp. | reverse complement strand
TGCATCTCGCCCCGAAACTGCTGCCGCTGGGCGCTGTCGGTCACCACGCTCAGGTTGGCCAGCACCAGGTTAGTCTGGTTGATGTTGGCGTAGGCCGCCTGCCAGATACCCAGGGCATTCGAAATCTGCGAGTTCTGGATGTGGCCGGCTAGCTGCGCGTAGTTCTGAAACGAGCCGCGCCAGGTGAGGTAGCCATCGCTGGCCATCAGCTCGGGCACCAGGATGAGGTCGGTGCCGTAGAGGCTGGCGTTGTCGAGCTGCGCGTAGCAGCCCACCACGGCCGCACCCACTTTCTGCGACGTGTTGAAGGCCGTGGAGAGGTCGATGCTTTGCTGGGGCTGAATATCGAGGGCATCCTTGCACGCCGCCAGGCCCAGGCCCAGCGTGAGCGCCAAGGCGGATTTAAACAGTATATTTTTCATATTACTCAACGAGACAGACGATTAAAAGCCCAGGTTAGCACCGATGAGGAAGGTTTTGGCCAGCGGCGGCGTGTAGAAGTCATGACCCAGCGCAATGATATTGGAGCCCAGGCCAAACGTGTTCACCTCGGGGTCGTAGCCGGTGTACTTGGTAAAGGTGGCCAGGTTCTGGCCCGTGAGGTAGATGCGCACCGACTGCAGGTAGCCGCGCTTCACCAGGTCGGCGGGCAGGGTGTAGCCCAGCGTCACGTTCTTCACGCGGAAGAACGAGCCGTCCTGCACAAAGCGCGACGAGTTGCCGATGCCGTTGCCCGAGCCAAAGCTCGACTTGGGCACGTCGGTAATATCGCCTGCCTTCTGCCAGCGGTTTAGCTGGTCCACGGTCTGGTTATCGAGGTAGTTGTTGAAGCCCGTGGACTGGTACACGCCGGCCGCGTTGTAGATGTCGTTGCCGTAGCTGAACTGCCCCAGTGCGCTCAAATCGAAGCCCTTGAAGCTGGCCGTGGTGTTCACGCCGCCCGTAAACTTGGGGTTGGGGTTGCCCACTTTCATGTCGGGAGCCGTACCGTAGTTGTTGCTGGCCGAGCCATCGGCCTGCGTATACAGCGCGTCGCCGGTAGCGGGGTCTACGCCGGCGTAGCGCTTGGTGTAGAACACGCCCAGCGGCTCGCCCTGCTGCACGCGGCCGATGATGGCGCCACCCGGAATGATGGGGGTAGCGAGCGAGGTAATCAGGTTGCGGTTGAACGACATGTTGCCGCCCACGCTCCACTTAAAGTCGCCGTCCAGGATGCGGCCATTCAGGGCAACTTCCAGGCCGCGGTTGCGCAGTGAGCCCACGTTTTGGGTGGCGTTGCTGAAGCCGGTGGCCAACTGCAGCTGGCGATTCAGCAGCAGCTTGTCGGTGTTTTTCTGGTACACGTCTACCTCACCGGTGATGCGGTTTTGCAGGAAGCCAAACTCCACGCCGAAGTCCGTCTGCTTGGTGTTTTCCCAGGTCAGCGTGGGGTCGCCGAGGGCGCCGCCGATAAACGTGCCCGACTGGTCGGCGTAGGGTAGGGCCGACACTAGGCTGCGTGACGAGAAGTTACCAATCTCGGCGTTGCCGGTGAGGCCGTAGCTGGCGCGCAGCTTCAGGTAGTTCACCACGGTGTTGCCCTTCAAAAAGCTCTCTTCCGAAAGCAGATAGCCCAGCGAGGCCGCGCCAAACGTGCCGTAGCGACGCTCGGTGCCGAAGCGCGACGAGCCGTCGATGCGGGCGCTACCCCCCACCAGGTACTTGCCCTGGAAGGCGTAGTTAACGCGGGCGAAATAGGAGAGGATGGAGTAGCCGGTGCCCGAGGTACCCGAGCCGCCCGTTTTCACGGCCGCGCTGCTGATGCGCGTAAAGTCGTTGGTCGGAAAGCCCCGGCCCTCGGCCGCCGTCACGCGCGTGTCGGAGCGCTGGTACGACTCACCCACCAGCAGGTCGAGGTGGTGGCTCTCGGCAAAGTCGCGGGCGTAGGTAATCGTGTTGTTGTTGGTGTAGTTGACTACCTGCGTCTGAGCGCTGAACGCGTAGCCGGTGGCCGCGCCCGTCTGGGTACCGGCGCTGCGCACCAGGTCCTCGTTCAGGTTCAGGAAGTCGCCGCCCACCTCCGTGCGCACGGTTAGGCCCTTGAAGGGCACAAAGTTGAGGTAGGCTGAGCTGAACGAGCGATAGGTGCCGGCGCGGTTGCTACCCAGCTCCTGGTCAATCAGCGCGTTATAATAGATGGTCTGGGCATTGAGCAGGCCCGTGGTGGGGTCATACACCGGCTGGGTCGGCGCCAGCGCGTTGAGCTGCAAGGGGTTCGAGAACTCGTTGTCGCCCGATACGCGGTCGTTCACGGTGCGGGCCAGCGAGGTGTTGAGGCCCACCCGCAGGTTGTCCAGGATGCTGTGGTCGATGTTCAGGCGCAGGCTACCCCGCCGGAAGCGGTTGCCCACGATAATGCCCTTCTGGTCGTTGAAGGTACCGCTGAGGTAGAAGCGCGTCTTGGCATCGCCGCCGCTCACGCTGAAGTCATACTGCGCCACGTCGGCCCCGCCGCCAAACAGCTTGTACTTGCCCAGGTTGCGAAACGCCTGGTCGCTCCAGTTGGTGTTGTAAGGCGAGTTGTAGTCCAGCCCGAAGTAGTTGGTGAAATCACCTGGCAGGCTGGCCTGGGTCGAGTAGCCGGCATTGATGAGCGACTCGCCCAGCAGCGTATTATACTGCGTGGCGTCCAGGAACTGCCGCTGGCGGGTGGGCGCGCTAATGCCGTAGTAGTAGCCGGCCGTCACTTTGGTCTGGCCCTGCTTGCCCTTGCGCGTCGTGATGATAATCACGCCGTTAGAAGCCCGCGAGCCGTAGATGGCCGAGGCTGAGGCATCCTTTAGAATACTGATGCTCTCGATGTCGTTGGGGTTGAGGTCGGCCAGCGGGTTCAGCGGCTCGGTGCTGGCCGACGACTGGTCCTGCGACGTCACCGGGATGCCGTCAATCACGTACAACGGCTGGTTGGAAGCCGATACCGACGAGGTGCCCCGCACCTGGATGTTTAGCCCCTGGCCCAGCTTGCCGCTGCCCTGATTAATCACTACCCCCGGCGTGCGGCCCTGAATGGACTGCTCGAACGACTGCACCGGTTGGTTTTGCACCACGTTGCCCGAAAGCTGCGTCACCGAGCCCGTAATATCGGCCTTCGATTGCGAGCCGTAGCCCACCACCACCGCCTCGTTGAGGGTCGTGGTGCTGGCTTGCAGCGTCACCGCGAGCGTGGTTTGGTTGCCCACCGGCAGCGTCAGGGTCGTGTAGCCGATGGAGCTGATAATGAGCGTCGCGTTGGGCTGCACACTCAGCTGAAAGCCACCATCGGCCCCGCTGGTGGTGCCGTTGGTGGTGCCCTGCTCCACCACGGTGGCGCCCGGCAAGGTGCCGCCATCCGAGCCCCGCACGCGCCCACTGATGGCCCGCGTCTGGGCCACGACCTGCAGGGCCATCAGCCAGCCTAGCAGCAGCAGCAAAACCCGCACGGAAGTAAACGATTTTCTGTTCATACAGACAGTTTTAAAGTGGAAAATTAAATCAGTGAGTAAGCCACTGTTAAGAAATTGTATTGACCTCGTGAGCGCAAATAAGTTTGTTTTCCTGAACGACAGATGAGGTATTTTAGTAATAATTAATTGAAATAAATCCGTAGCTCATCCTTAAATTTAGGTAACTAGCAGATTTTAAATAAAAAAGCCCACGACTAAGCAGTCGTGGGCTTTTTGCGCAAAAAGCTAGGCATTTAGTAGCCCGCGTTCTGCACCAGGTTCGGGTTAGCATTGATTTCGCGCAGTGGAATCGGGAATACCAGCCGCGGCGAGTTCCAGGCAATGACTGCGCCGGTAGGGTCAGTGGTCGATTCCTGGTTGCGCTTGAGGTCGCCGAGGCGGAAGCCCTCGAAGGCCAGCTCAATGCGACGCTCCTTGAGGATGGCGGCCAGCGTAACGGCAGCAAGGGCGGGCAGCCCGGCCCGCGCCCGAATGGTATTAACGTCGGCCAGGGGGGTAGCGCCCGTAGTGGTGCCGGCCCGGAAGTTGGCCTCGGCGCGCGTCAGCAGCATCTCGTCAATCCGCATGAGCTTTACGTTGCCGTAGAGCGCGTCGTACTTAGTAGTATACGTGACGCCGGCCGTGGTGAAGTACAGCGTCTTGCGGCTGTCGCCGGCTTCAAACAGGTTCAGAAACTGCGCATTGATGTTTACGTCGGCCCGGCGTGTGCGCGAGTAGAACGTGTTCAGCTGGTTGGTGCCGCTCTGGGCCGAGATTTGGATGGTGAAAATATCCTCCGTCGTGTTGCTCACCAGCTGGCTGGCGCTGTTGGTGGCCTGGTTGTAGCCAAAGTTGTCGCCGTAGTAGGCATTCAGCCGGGCCGTGCTGCTGATGGCGCGGCCGGCCGCTGCGGCTGCGGCCGGGTAGTTGCCCTGCTGTAAATAAATGCGGGCCAGCAGCCCGGCGCAGGCGTAGCGCGAGGCCGAGAACGTGTTGAGGCCACCGCTGGTCGTCAGCTTGGCCTCGGCAGTAGTCAGGTCCGTAATAATCTGGGTGTATACCTCGGCCACCGTGTTGCGGGGTAGGGGTAGGGCGTCGGCCACGGAGAGCGTAGGCGTTAGCACCAGCGGCACGCCGGGGTTGCTGGCGGGCGTGCCATCGTTCCAGGCCCGGCCGAAGGTGCGCACCATATCAAAATACATCAGCGAGCGGATAAACTTAGCCTCGCCCTCCACGGCCGCCTGCTGGGCCGGCGTGTCGAGCTTGCCCAGGTTGGCCAGCACGTTGTTGGCGCGGTTTATCACGTCGTAGGCGCTCAGCCAGGTGGCGCTCACCTGGCTGTTGGTGATGAGCAGCGCCTTACGCTGTGCCTCCTGCGGCTGCGAAAACGTGCCCACGAAGGCCTCGTCGCCGTTGTCGGCCACCAGGTCAGTCAGAAACTGGATGTAGCCGCCGTAGAGGTTCACGCTTTGCAGGCCGGCGTAGCAGCCCACCAGCGCCGCCTGCACGTCGCTGGAGCTGCCGAAGGCCTGGGCCGCGTCGATAGAGCTGGTCGGCTGGATATTGAGCTTGTTGTTGCAGCTCTCCAGGCCGCCCAGAAGCAGAACTGCCGTCAGCAGTCCGGGTACTATTTTTTTCATAAGACGAAAAGCTAGGGGTAGGGAAGAAAAAGCGGCCGGCACCCAGGTATTTGCCCGAAAGCGAACTGGTGCGGCCTTCTTCAAAAGCAATTGCTAAGTGGTAAAAACGAGTGGTTTACCCCTTAAAAGCCCAGGTTGATACCCACCGTGTAGGTGCGCGCCTGCGGCGCGGTGTAGAAGGTGATGCCCTGGTTGATATTGGCCTGGGTTTGCGATACGCCGCCGCCGTTCACGTAGTCGGTGCTTACCTCGGGGTCCCAGCCGGTGTACTTGGTGAACGTGGCTAGGTTGTAGCCCTGCACGAAGACGCGGGCCGATTGCAGGAAGCCCCGCTTGGCCAGCGAACTAGGCAGGTTGTAGCCCAGCACCACCGAGCGCAGGCGGCCGTAGTCGCCATTCTGCACGAAGCGCGACGAGGCGCCGATACCGTTGCCACCCAGGTACACGGCCTTGGGCACGTTGGTAATATCGCCGGGCTTCTGCCAGCGGTTCAGCTGGTCGCGCGTCTGGTTGTCGGCCCCGTTGTTGAAGCCCACCGAGTAGTACTGCGCGCCGCCGTCGTAAATCTGGCTGCCGAACACGCCCACCAGCGTGGCCGTCAGGTCGAAGCCCTTGTAGGTCATCGTGCTGGTGAAGCCGCCCGTCCAGCTCGGGTTAGGGTTGCCCACCGGCACGGAAGTGGCCAGGTTGATGTTGGTAGTGGTGCCGCGGTCGAGGCTGCCATCAGACTTGGGCGTGTTCAGGTAGTAGAGCGCGTTGCCGTTGGCGGGGTCCACGCCCGCGTATTCCGGCCCGATGAACTCACCCAGCGGCTGGCCGGCGCGCGCCCGGTTCAGGGAACTGCCCAGGATGTCGGGACCCGCCAGGTCCAGCACCATGTTCTGGTTGATGGCCGCGTTCACGCTGGTCGTCCAGGTGAAGTCGCCCACGAAGTTGCGGGTCGTCAGCGACAGCTCCACGCCCTGATTGCGCATACTGCCCACGTTGGTGAAGTAGGTGCTGAAGCCCGAGGTGCCCGGCACCGGCAGCGACAGCAGCAGCCCCGTCGTGTTCTTACGGTAGATGTCTACCTCGCCGGTAATACGGTTGTTGAAGAAGCCATATTCCAGGCCTGCATCGTACTGCACCGTCGATTCCCAGTTCAGGGCGTTGTTGCCCAATTGTGAGGGTCGCTGGCCGGGGGTGCCCACGTAGCCCGAGCCTACCCCCGTAAAGAGGGTGCGCGAGGCAAAGTTGCCGAAGTTCTGGTTACCGGTTTTGCCGATGCTAGCCCGGAGCTTCAGCAGGCTCAAGGTAGTGTTGCCCTTCAAAAAGTCTTCCTCCGAAATCAGCCAGCCTACCGAGCCGGCCGGGAAAATACCATAGCGCCGGTCCACGCCGAAGCGCGACGAGCCGTCGATGCGGGCGCTGCCACCAATCAGATACTTACCCTCAAACGCGTAGGCCGCGCGGGCGAAATACGAAACCAGCGAGCTACTAGTAGTAAACGAACTGCCCGCCGTAATCTGCGAGGCGTTGTCGATGGTGCGGTAGGCGTCGGAGGCAAACTGCGTACCTGAAACGTTTGTGCCATTTAGGCGATTCGTCTCGTAGCTGGTACCTAGTGTTAACTCGAGGCTATGCTTTTCGGCAAAAGTATTCTTGTACGAGAAGAAGTTGTTGACGACGAGTTTAGCAGCGGTCTGGTTGGCGCTAAAGGCGCTGCCGTTGGTCGGTCCCGAGTTACGGGCCGTGATACGGCCCTGATACGATTCCTCGTCCTGATTCAGCAGGTCGGTACCCAGCTCCGAGCGGAAAATCAGGCCCTTCGTTAGCTTCAATTGGGCATACAGGTTGCCCAGCAGCCGGTACGTCGTCGTCACGTACGAGCCGCCCTGAATGCTCAGCAGCGGGTTGTAGTAGAGCGGAAACGTGGCGTTGGGCTGGCCCGTGGTGGGGTCGAGGGCCCCGCTAGTGAGGCCCGTGCGCGGGTCGATAGACGGCGTGATGGGGGGTAGGGCCACTATCTGCATCGGGGTGCTGAACGCGTTATCGTTCGGCACCCGGTTGTTGACCGAGCGCGTCGGCGTCAGGTTGAGGCCAAACGAGAGCCGGTCCGTAGCCTGGTGGTCCACGTTGAAGCGGGCCGCGATGCGCTCGTACTGGTTGCTGACGATGATGCCCTTCTGCTTGCTGTACTGCCCCGAAAAGTAGATGCGGGTTTTCTCCGTGCCGCCGCTGGCATTTATATCATACTGCTGGAAGCCCGCGCGTTGCAACACCTGGTCCTGCCAGTTAGTATCGTAAGTGAGCGGGTCGGTAGCGCCGGCCGCGTAGCCGGTCAGACGCGTAGCGTTGGCAGCGGGGGTGCGGCCAGCGTTCAGCAGTGATTCGGTAATGAGCGTCACGTATTCCTGGCTATTCAGAAATTCGCGCTTGTGGGTCGCTTCACTATAGCCGCCTTGCACGCCCACGTTGAAGCGGGTTTCGCCGGCCTTGCCGCGCTTGGTGGTAATGAGCACTACCCCGTTGGTAGCCCGCGAGCCGTAGATGGCCGAAGCCGAGGCATCTTTGAGCACCGAAATGCTCTCGATGTCATTGGGGTTGATGTCGGCAATGGGGTTGCTGGCCGCTGAGGTCGAAGACAGGTTGTCCGATACTATCGGCACGCCATCCACCACGTACAGCGGCTGCGAGCTGCCGCTGATGCTCGACACGCCGCGCACCCGCACCCGAATGCCCTGGCCCAGCTTGCCGCTGCTGTTTTCGATAAACACGCCGGCCGCTTTGCCCTGGATGGACTGTTCGAACGACTGCACCGGCTGGTTACCTACCTCTTTGCTGCTAAGCTGGGCCACCGAGCCCGTGAGGTCGGCCTTGGTCTGAGTGCCGTAGCCCACCACCACGGCCTCGGCCAGGTCGGTAGTGGAGTTTTGCAGCACCACGTCGAAGCGGCTGCGGCCACTCACCGGGATTGTCTGCGCGGCAAAGCCTACTGAGCTGATAATCAGCGCAGCACTAGGCTGCACGCTCAGCGTAAAGCCACCGTCGGCGTTGCTGGTAACGCCATTGGTGGTGCCGCGCTCCACGATGGTAGCGCCCGGCACGGGGCTGCCATCGGTGCCGGTCACGCGGCCATTTACCACCTGCGTTTGCGCAAGCACCGGCAACGCAGCTACCACTAGTAAAGGAGTAAAGATGTTCCTCATAAGGTATGTTGATTAAGGGGTGTTTAAGCAATGATGAGCCTTTGATAAACAAAACGGCTACCTGCAAAGTAAAGGGTGCATGAAGAGAAAATCCGTAAAAAATTGAAAAATAGTCCAAAAATTAAAGGGGTAAATCGCATTTTATAAGAATAAAATTTACTAATTGCCCTATTTAGAAGAGGGGGTAATTAGTAAATTCTCTTTATCGCGAAGTCTACTCACTGCTATTCTACTCCTGCACTATCGAGCTATCGCCACAGCCGCCCCACCCCGTACCTTTGCCGCCACGCATGAAGCCAACCATTCACTACCTCACCACGGCCGCCCAGGTGGCCGATGCCGCCGCTCACTTTGCTGCCCAGCCCCGCATCGGCATCGACCTGGAATTTGATGACAACCGCTACCGCTATGGTCGACATCTGGCCCTGATTCAGGTATTCGACGGCACTACCGTCTACCTGATTGACCCCCTACCCCTGGAGCCCGACATGGCCGCCGGCCTGGAGCCGCTGTTCGCGGTGCTGCGCGACCCCGCCGTGGCTAAGGTTTTCCACTCCTGCAAATCAGATATTTTGCTGCTCGACGAGCTATTTAGCGTCACCTGCCGCAACATCGTGGACACCAGCGTGCAGTTCACGCTGCTGGCCCTGGAGGACAACAATATCTCCCTTGGCCGCCTCATTCAGAGTGAGTTAGGCTTTGAGGTAGACAAGGGCGAGCAGAAGTCGAACTGGCTCAAGCGCCCGCTCACTGAGGCCCAGAAAGAGTACGCCGCCAACGACGTGCTCTACCTCTTCGAGCTAACCGACCGCCTCACGGCGCGCCTGCAAGAGCAGGGTAGGGCCCAGTGGGCGGCCGAAGAAAACCACGCCCTGGAGGCCGTGCGCTACGGCCGCGGTGAGCTGCGCCCGCACCTGCGCCTGGCCGGCAAGTTTCGCATCGGCCCGCAGGAGCTGCCGCTGTTTCGGGAGCTGTACGCGCTGCGCGACCGCGTGGCCCGGCAGCTCGACCGCCCCAGCTACATGGTGCTCAGCAACGATAGGCTGGCCGAAATCACGCACCAGCCCATTGCCTCGCACGGGGCGCTGCGCACGGCCGGCGGCCTGCACCCCGAGCTCAAGCGCGCGCCCTACGCCGACGAGCTGGTGGCCCTGGCCACCGCCGAGCTGGCCCCCGACGGCCCCCTGCCCGCCGACCAGCGCCGGCCGCAGCCGTTCCGGCGCCGCTTTGGCGGCCCGGTAGCCGCCCGCGCCGAGGCCCGCGAAGGCTTGCTCAACGCCCTCAAAAACCACCTGGCTGCCGACTACAGCCCCGTGCTGGCCAATACGGTACTCAGCAACCGCCTCATCGGCGACGTGGTGGAGCAGGGTAGCCTTGCCGCCCTGCGCCCCTGGCAGCGCCAGCTGCTGGGCGAAACCGCTGGCCAGCACGGCCTGGCCATCAGCGAGCTGGAAGAGCCGTTGCAAGCGTAGGTAAAGGCTAATGCATTGATAAAGAACGTCATACTGAGCCTGTCGAAGCATCTTGGCCACTTTTATCAGGTTAGTAAACCTGGCGGCGCGGTAGAGATGCTTCGACAGGCTCAGCATGACGTTCTTTTTTGTGTGGTGCTCCTCCTGTTAGCGCTCCCTGCGCTAGCGCAGGAAAGCCCGGTGCTGCGCGGCCGGGTGCTCGACGCCGATACTCACCAGCCCATTCCGAATGCGCAGGTCGGCATCGGCGGTAACAAGTTGGGCACCAGTACCAATCTCGATGGCCGCTTTGCGCTGCGGGTGCCGGCTGCCTACCAGCAAAGCGAGCTGGAAGTGGCGCTGCTGGGCTACCGCAGCTACCGCCGGCCCCTACCCCCCCTGCCGGGCCCGGAGCTGCTCATTGAGCTGAAAATAAGTCCGGCCAGCCTGAGCACGGTGAGCGTCACGGCCTCGGCCGAGGGGATAATCCGGGAGGCGGTGGCGCGCATTCCGCGCAACTACCCGGTGCGGCCCACTCAGCTCACGGGCTTCTACCGCGAGTCGGACGAGGAGGCGGCCGGCCGGCACTACGACTACCTCGTGGAAGGTCAGCTGCGGGTGTATGCCCCTGGTTACCAGCGCCCGCGCGCGGCCGGCCAGGTGCAGGTGCTGGAGTCGCGCCGGGTTGACCTGCGCCCCGCCCGACCCGACGGCCTGGCCCTGCCGGGCATCAACTGGATGGCGGGCGCGCTGGTGCCGCACCGCTTCGACTTCGTGCGCCAGCGGGCCGAGTTCATCAACTCAGCGCAGTTCAAGGACTACCAGTACCGGTTCAGTCCGCAGACGACCTTTGAGGGGCGGGCGGTGTACGTCATCACCTTCGAGCCGCGGCCGGGCACCGACCGGGCCAATTTTGCGGGCGAAGTGTACATCGACGAGCGCAGCTACGCCTTTCTGGGGGCCGCCTGGCACCGCACGCCGGCTGGCATCCGGCGCGAGAATATGCTGGTTTTTGAGGCCACCGAGCGGGCATATCGGGCCGATTACCAGCGCTATGCGGGGCGGTATTATTTGAAAAGTATCTGGTACAACACCCTGGGCCGGCCGGTGGGCGGGCGGGTGCGCCACCACCTGGCCGAGTACGTGACCACGGCCATCGACACGGCCCAGGTGCAGCTGCCCACCTACCTCGAGCGCAGCCAGTACGCCGATATTTTCCTGCAAAACCCGGTGCCCTACGACTCCACTTTCTGGCAGCACTACACCACCCTGCTCCCCCCCGACGCCCTGCTCGACCAAACCCGCCAGCGCCTGGCCGATACACTGCTACGGCGCCCTACCCCCCCCGCCGCGGCCGGCCCGGCCGCGCCAGCCGCTAAAAAGTGGCGGTTGTTCAACCACTTGCGCTACTCCTACGCTGGTGGGCTGCTGCCCGTGCAGCTGCCCGCCGCCGACCTGCGCGCGGTGCTGGCGCCCGGCGGCTCGGCCTTTCGCGCCGATGTGCGGGCCAGCACCACGCCGCAAGCGCTCACCTACCAGTATGGCTTCGGCATTCAGCTCGATTTGGTGGGCGGCCTGAGTGCCTACGCCACGTCGCGCCAGGTACTGCGCCAGCTGCGGGGCGAGGGCTGGGAGGCCGGCCTCACCTACGCCCGCAACCTGAACCCGCGCGGCCGGCCTTTGCTGGGCCGGGTGGGGGTAGGCTACCTGCGCCAAAGCGTGGGCCGTGAACTGGGCACCGTGCCCAACTCCGACGCCGACCTGCGCCTCGGCGGCAGCCCCTTGCCCGGCGACCAGCTCACGCTTTCCCTCCAAAACGTGACCGATGCGCTGCTGCCCAAGCTCGGGCTGGGCATCGAAATCAACCGCCGCTGGGAAGCCGTGGCCGACCTGGGCTACGTGCTGCCGCTGCGCACCCGCGGCCAGCTGTTAATCGAAGAAAAGAAGGGGTTTTTCAGCTTCAGCCAGCACGCGGCCGACCTCAGCCTGCCCGCCACCGAGGCGCAGGTGCTGGTAGATGGCCAGCCCGCCACCCGCGGCCCCTGGCAGCTGGGCCGCCTGCTGCCGAGCGTGGGCGTGCTGTACCGGCTGGGCCACTAGGGGAGGGGTAGGAGGGTGTAATTTTGACGCGGGTGGCCCGTGGCCTGCCCTTTTTACGCCTCCATGACTGAACCCACCGCGCCTCTTTCTCTGTCCCCGCCGCTGGCTGCGCCCCGGCCGCGCCGCTGGGGCTGGCTGCTGGCGGTGCTGCTGCTGAGCGCGTTGGCGGGGGTAGGCGCGCTGGCCTACCGCCTGCTGTACGCACCCAACGTGCCGGCCGCCGTGGAGGGCCCGTCGTACTTGTACATTCGGAGGGGGGTAGGGCTGACGGCGCTGCTCGACTCGCTGCGGCAGCCCGGCGTGCTGGCCCGGCCCGCCGATTTTGCCCAGGTGGCCCGCTGGTGGGGCTTTGGCACGGCCGCGCACCCGGTGCAGCCGGGGCGCTACACGCTGCCGGCCGGCGCGGGCAACCTCGACCTGCTGCGCCTGCTCGAAAGCGGCCGCCAGGATACGCTGGCCTTCACCCTCAAGCCTTTTCAGTACCTGCCGCAACTGCCGCGCCAGGCCGGCCGCCAGCTCAGTATTGATACCACCCAGCTACACAAGTTACTGGCTGATAACGCCTACCTGACCCGCCGCTACCGTCTCGATACGGCCACGGTGCGCACGCTTTTTATCCCCGGCACGCTGCGGCTATTCTGGCCCACGCCGGCGGCGGCCTTCCTCGATTCGGTGGCGGCGCGACACCGGCGCTTCTGGACCGGCCGGCGGCTGGCCGAGGCTGACTCCCTTCAGCTGAGCCCCGTGCAGGTGGCGGTGCTGGCCAGCATCGTGCAGCGCGAAACGGCCAAGCCCCTCGATAAGCCCCTCATCGCGGGCGTGTACCTCAATCGGCTGCGCCGCGGCCAGCCCCTGCAAGCCGACCCTACCCTGCTCTGGCCCCTGCACGGCCTGGGCACCCGCAAGCGCGTGCTCAACGTGGACAAAAAAGTCGATTCGCCCTACAACACCTACCGCCACAAGGGCCTGCCGCCCGGCCCCATCACCACGCCCTACCCCCAGGCCCTGGACGCGGTGCTGCGCCCGGCGCACCACCGCTTCGTCTTCTTCTGCGCCCGCCCCGATGGCAGCGGCTTCTCCGATTTTAGCGAAACCTTTGCCCAGCACAAGGCTTTCGCCCGCCGCTTCCAGCACCATTTAGATAGCCTGAAAATCAGGCGGTAGAACTCAAGCGTCTTTGTGCGCAGCACTTGCATTTGCTCCTAGTTGTCTAAATCTGAAAGCTACTAGAAAAAGCACGTCATGTCGAGCTTGTCGAGACATCTCGCGTGGAGCACTAATTTCTAACGTTTAGATTACTACCCCGCGCGAGATGTCTCGACAAGCTCGACATGACGTTCTTTTTCTCACTGTTAATCACTCACTGAAAAAATGCGCCTCGTAATTCAGCGCGTCCGCGAAGCTTCCGTCACCGTCGAGGGCACCGTCACCGGCCAGATTGGCCCCGGCTTGCTGGTGCTGGCCGGCTGCGCGCCCACCGACGACGAGGCCGCTCTGGCCTGGCTGGCCCGCAAGCTGGTGGCCCTGCGCATCTTCAGCGACGACCAAGGCCAGATGAATCGCAGCGTGCGCGATGTGGGCGGCCAGGTGCTGGTAGTGAGCCAGTTTACGCTGCTGGCCGATGCGCGCAAGGGCAACCGGCCCAGCTACATTGGCGCCGCGCCGCCCGCCGTGGCTGAGCCACTCTACGAGCGTTTCGTGGCCCTGACGGCGCAGGAGCTGGGCCAGCCGGTGCCCACAGGCATTTTCGGGGCCGATATGCAGGTGCGCCTGCTCAACGACGGCCCGGTGACGATAATTCTTGATTCACCAGCCGCTTAATTCAATTCAACTATGACGATTGAACAAGCCCAAGCCACTGTTGATGAGTGGATAACCACTACCGGCGTGCGCTATTTCAGCGAGCTGACCAACATGGCCATTCTCACCGAGGAGGTGGGCGAGGTGGCGCGCCTCATCGCCCGGCAGTACGGCGAGCAGTCGTTCAAGGACTCGGACCGGGGTAGGGAGCTGGGCGACGAGCTGGCCGACGTGCTGTTCGTGGTCATTTGCCTGGCCAACCAAACCGGTGTGAACCTGACCGACGCGATGGCCCGCAACCTGGCCAAGAAAACCCAGCGCGACGCCACCCGCCACCGCGACAATCCCAAGCTGACCGGCAGCGGCCCTACCCCATGAACCCGCACCTAAGCCGCCTGCTGGCCGTGGCCCGGCAGCCCAGCCGCCGCATTATCGGCCTCATGTCGGGCACCTCGCTCGATGGCCTCGACGTGGCGCTGTGCCGCTGCACCGGCCACGGCGCGACGCTGCAAGTGACAATGGAGCAGTTTATTACGGTGCCCTACGAGGCCGCGTTTCAGGCGCGGCTGCGGGCCGTTAGTCAGCCGCAAGTTGACCTGGAAGAAGTAGTGCTCTTGAATGCCGAAGTGGGGCGCCGCCACGCGGCCACGGTGCTGGCTTGCCTGGCCGGGTGGGGGGTAGGGCCGGCCGAAGTAGACGTGCTGGCCAGCCACGGCCAAACCATCTGGCACGCGCCGCGCCACCAGCACGGCCGGGCCGACTTTCCGCACCACGCCACGCTGCAAATCGGCGACGGCGACCACCTGGCCGTGGGCACGGGCATACTCACGCTCTCCGATTTTCGGCAGAAGCACGTGGCCGCTGGCTATGAGGGCGCGCCGCTGGCGCCGTTTGCCGATGAATTATTGTTTCGCCAGCCCGGCGTAAATCGCCTGTTGCTCAACCTCGGCGGCATCGCCAATTTCACGCTGCTGCCCGCCGACGGCGGCCCCGCCCAGGCCACCGACACCGGCCCCGGCAACACCTTGCTCGATGCCGTAGTGCGCCAGCATTACCCCGGCCAGGCCTACGACGAAGGCGGCCGCTTGGCCGCGCAGGGCCAGCCCCACGCCGGGCTGCTGGCGGCGCTGCGTAGCCATTCGTTTTTCAGCGAGCCCTTCCCCAAAACCACCGGGCCGGAGCTTTTCTCGCCGACTTATCTGGCCGAAAATCAGCACCGTACGGGCACGGAAAACCTGTCGGTACCCGACGTGTTGGCCACGCTCATTGAGCTGGGTGCCGGGGCCGTGGCGCAGGGTGTGTGCCACTACCTGGGCCCCGCGCCGGCGGCCGACGCGCTGGTGAGCGGCGGCGGCGCCCACAACGCCACGCTGCTGGCCGCCCTGGCCCGCCACCTGCCCGCTACTAGCCTGCGCAGCACCGCCGAGGCCGGCGTGCCGCCCGATGCCAAGGAGGCCGTACTCTTCGCGGTGCTGGCCAACGAGGCGCTGGCGGGCAGCGGCCTGAGCCTGGGTAAAATTTCCCTGCCCGGCTGAAATCGCCTGGTTTCCGTACGGGAAGCTCAGATGACTTTTTTGCTCCGCTCCTTGCTGCTGGCCGCTGGGGCGCTGGCCCTCGCCGCGCCCACCGCCCACGCCCAGAATACCCGCCTGCTCGACCACAACGCGCTGGCCTGGTTCACCTACACCGGCGACCATAAGCTGACCGCTAAGTGGGCCGCGCACACCGAAGCCCAGTGGCGCCGCGTGGAGCTGGGCGCGCACCCGCAGCAACTGTTGCTGCGCCTGGGCGGCACATACAAGCTGGCCCACGACGTGAAGCTGGGCGGCGGCTACACCTATTTCGTCACCTACCCCTACGGCCGTTATCCCACCGCCGCGCTGGGCCAGCCCGAGCCCGAGCACCGCGCCTACGAGGATATCACGTTTGGGGCCGACTACGGGCGCCTGCAGCTCAGCCACCGCCTGCGCCTGGAGCAGCGCTGGCTGGGCCAGCTCGACCCCGCCCGGCCCACCGAGGTGGCCAGCTGGCAGTACCAAAACCGCGCCCGCTACCAGGTGGCCGGCCAGCTGCCCCTGCAAGGTGCCACGCTGGAGGACAACGAGCTGTACGCTACTTTTTTCGATGAGCTCTTTATTGGTTTCGGGCCAAATGTGGGGCAAAATATTTTCAACCAAAACCGGATTTCGGGCGGCCTCGGTTACCAGTTTACTAACGCGTTTCAGCTGGAGCTGAACTACCTCAACCAGTGGACTCAGCACGACATCCTCGACGACGCCACCGGCCGGGCCATTTTTGAGAATAACAATGGCTTCCGGCTCAACGTGGTCTACAACCTCGATTTCACCCACGCCGCCCACGACTGAGCCGCCCTACCCCCCGCCGCGCCGCCGCAGCCCGAAGCCCAGCACCGCGCGCGCCGTGGTATCGCGAAACGTGACTTCCAGCAGCACCGGCGGCGGCCGCCGCGCCGAGTCGCTGGCAAACGTGAAGCGGCAAAACCACTGGCTGCCCGCGCGCCCGGTGCCCAGCCGCGTTCCCACCTGATACAGCTCGATGGCGGGGCCGCGCGCCTGCCCCTGCTGCCACAGCGGCCGCGCCGCCATCCCAAACGCCGCCAGCGGCACGCCCGCCCGCACCTCGGGCGCCAGGCGGCG
This sequence comes from uncultured Rhodanobacter sp., assembly GCA_964657755.1. GTDB lineage: Bacteria > Bacteroidota > Bacteroidia > Cytophagales > Hymenobacteraceae > Hymenobacter. The sequence continues at coordinate 21,125 of CAZZWL010000045.1, read as the reverse complement.
GTAGGCCGCGGGGTAGTCGGCCCGCAGCACCTCGCCCAAAAACCGCCGGGCCACCTGCGCTTGGGTGGGGGTGGGGGGGTAGGGCCGCGCTCCCGCCAGCAGGCCTGCCAGCCCCACTAGCACGCCACCGGCCCAGGCGCGCGCCCGGCTGCGCAAAGGAGAAGTGGCCATGCCCAAAAATAGGGCGGGGCGGCGGCCCACCAAACCACCGCCCCGCCGGGCCGGAAACCACCGCGCCCCGCCCTACTCGATAATGACCCGCTGGGCGGCGTGCAAACCGGTGCCCGTGAGGTGCAGCACGTATACCCCGGCCGCCAGGCCCCCGGTCGAAAACTCAGCTTGGCCGCCGCCGCCGGGCGCGCTGGCCAGCGCCTGAGTGGCCACTTGCTGGCCCTGGCTATTGTAAAGCGCCAGTCGGAGACCGGCCGATAGCCCAGGGCCACTCAGCTGCACGCGCAAGGGGGCAGCGTGGGCCACGGGGTTGGGGGCAACGCTAAGGCTGAATGCGGCTCGCGGCTCGGCCGCCGGGGGGGGGGTAGGGGTAGTGGCCAGTGGGTCAGGCTGGCCACTGAGGGCCGCGCTGCCCCCCGCGGCGGCCACGGCCACCCGGTGCGCCCACACGTTGTTGCCGTCGTTGCTCTCCCGCACCAGATTCAGGTAGTCGGCCACGCGCAGCAGGTAGTAAGCGCCCGCCGCAGTGCTGGCCGGCACGGTAATCTCGCTGCTGCTGGTGAGCGAGTTATTCGCGGCCAGCGCCGTCGTCACGGTTTCGCCCAGCAGCAGGTCGTCGCTGCTCAGGGTGGCATCGGCCGAGAGGTAGTAACCCAGCACCGAGAACCCCGCCCGCATGAGGCCCGCGTTCTGAATGGTCGTTTGCACCACGGCCGGGCTGCCCGCTACCAAGCGGGTAGGGGCCAGCCGGGGGGTGGCGGCCACAAGCAGGTCGGGGGCCACCGCCGGCTCGGTTTGGGCGGGGCCATACCAACCCGTCCCTTTTTGCACCCCCGGCGTACCCGCATTCCTGGTCCCGGCCCGGACCGGCTTCGCCGCCTTGGCGCCCGCGCAAGCGTAGGGCGCCAGGGTTTTGCCAGCTGGTTGATATTCTTTAGCACGCAGCCCGGCCGAGTGGGAAGCAAATAGTACCGGGCTTAGAAAGGCTAGTAGTAATTGATAAGAAGTAGTGAATTTTTTCATGTAAAAATTCTAATTTTCAGCCTATTGACACAAGATTAAGGCGAAGATAACGAGCATAATGCAAAATGCCCACTACTCAGAAAGTAATGGGCATTTTGCATAAATAAAGGCTGCGAAATTCGCGCTTCCTTAGTTGGCCTCCTTGGGCACGAGGACGAATACATCCTCGCCGGGCCGCTTCATCAGGTACTTCTCGCGGGCAAACTTTTCGAGCAGCGCCGGCGAGCTGAGTAGCTCGGCGCGGTCTTGCTGCACCAGCTTGATGTTGGCTTCGTAGTAGCCTTTCTCGGCCTGCAGCTCGCGCCACTTGTGGTACATGTCGTACTGCTTACCCAGGTCGTTGGAGTCGAATACGGTCATCCACACCACAAAGCCCACGGCCGTGAGAAAGTAGAAGTTGCGCAGCACGCGCAGGGTAGGGGCGAGAAAGGCGGGAAGCTGCATGAGCGTTGGGCAGTAAGCGAATGCAAAAGAACGTCATGCAGGCCGAAGGGAAGCATCTCGCCCAAATCGTTGGCTTACGAACCCCAACGGTTGCGAGCGAGATGCTTCCCTTCGGTCTGCATAACGTTTTGTTATAAACGCTGATAGTTACATTTTCTTGCCGGGGAAGTAGGCGGTTTCGCCCAGCTCTTCCTCGATGCGCAGCAGCTGGTTGTACTTGGCCATGCGGTCGGAGCGCGAGGCCGAGCCGGTCTTAATCTGGCCGGTGTTCAGGGCCACGGCCAGGTCGGCGATGGTGCTGTCCTCCGTCTCGCCCGAGCGGTGGCTCATGATGGACTTGTAGCCGTTGCGGCGGCCCAGGTTCACGGCGTCGATGGTTTCGGTGAGGGTACCAATCTGGTTTACCTTGATGAGGATGGCGTTGGCAATGTGCTCATCAATACCGCGTTGCAGGCGCTCCACGTTGGTCACGAACAGGTCGTCGCCCACCAGCTGGATTTTTTTGCCCACCTGCTCGGTGATGCTCTTCCAGCCCGCCCAATCGTCCTCGGCCAGGCCGTCCTCGATGCTGATGATGGGGTATTTCTTGGTCCACTCCACCCAGTAGCTTACCATTTGCTCGGGCGTCAGCTTCTCGCCGGTGCTCTTTTTGAAGTGGTAGTGGCCGTCTTCGAAAAACTCCGAGGCGGCGGGGTCCAGCGCAATCATTACCTGCTCGCCGGGCTTGTAGCCCGCCTGCTCGATGGCTTGCAGCACCAGCTGAATGGCTTCTTCGTTGCTCTGAATATCGGGGGCAAAGCCGCCCTCGTCGCCCACGTTGGTGCTCAGGCCCTTCTTCTTCAGCACGCTCTTGAGGGTGTGGAAGATATCGGTGCCCCAGCGCAGTGCCTCCGAGAACGAGCTAGCGCCCACGGGCATTACCATAAACTCCTGAAAGTCAATCTTGTTGTCGGCGTGCGAGCCGCCGTTCAGGATGTTCATCATGGGCACGGGCAGCGTGGTGGCGCCTACCCCCCCTACGTAGCGGTAGAGCGGCTGGCCCAGCTCCTGGGCGGCGGCGCGGGCGGCGGCCAAGCTCACGCCCAGGATGGCGTTGGCCCCGAGGTTGCCCTTGTTGGCGGTGCCGTCGAGCTCGCGCATGATTTTGTCAATCAGGCCCTGCTCGTACACCGAGAAGCCAATCAGCTCCTCAGCAATTTTGGTGTTCACGTTTTCGACGGCTTTCAGCACGCCTTTGCCCTGGTAAATGGCCTTGTCGCCGTCGCGCAGCTCCACGGCCTCGTGCACGCCGGTGCTGGCGCCGCTCGGCACGGCGGCGCGGCCCACGGTGCCCGAGTCGGTAGTGACGTCAACTTCAACGGTTGGATTGCCGCGCGAATCCAGAATCTGGCGGGCATGAATGGCTGCGATGTAGCTCATGTGTTGGAAAGGAAGATGAGAGCTGCAAATGTAGGGGGGGGGCTTGCCCCCGCCCGACATTCGCGCCGACTGTTTAGGAATAACCTCTTCGCGTCCGTTCAAAGGTGGGCGGGGGCAAGCCCCGCCCCTACGTCGGCCAGCAGCTCGGTCAGGCGCGCAAACAGCACCTCGTTGCCGGCCTGCTGGTAGCTGCTCAGCGCCGCCTCATACTGCGGCAGCTCGGCCAGAAAAGCCGCTACGTTGGCCGCCGTAATGGCCTCGAAGCGGCGGCCGTAGCCCAGTTTCTCAATCTCGGCCGCGTTCAGCCACTGCTCAAACTGCGCCGGAATGGGCACCGCGCACACCGGCTTGTGCAGGTACACGGCCTCCGAAATCAGCGAAAAGCCGCCGTTGGTGAGCACCGCCCGGCTGCCCGCCAGCTCAGCGATGAAGCCCGCCTCGGAAAAGGGCCGCAGCAGCACGTTGCCGTGGTTTTCGTCCTTGTTGAAGCCGTAGACGCGGAATTCCTGGTCGGGCATTTGCTGCAAAATCTCGACCAGGTCAGTCTGGTTGGTGGCCGTTTGGTACACCAGCACGTAGCTGCCCGCCGAGGGGGTAGCGGCCTGAATTTCGGGCCGGATAATGCTGGGCACCAGCGTGGTGCGCTCGGCGTAGCGCAGGCGCAGCGGCAGCTCAAAAAAGGTAGTAATCAGGTAATGCCGGGCGCGGGGTAGCTTGGCCCGCACCAGGTAGCGCGCCACGTCGTACGACTCGCGCTCGGCGCGCGGCACCGTCACGTCGAGGTGGGTTCGGCTGATAATCTGCATGTTATCGATGCTGATAACCGGCACGCGCAGGAGCTTGGCGAAGAAGTAGCTGAACGACTCAAAATCGGAAATCACCACCTCGGGCCGGAAGCCGTGCAGCAGCTGCCGGTACTGCCGGAAGTTGACTTGCAGCGCCTCCGGCGCGCTGCGCAGCGTGAGGCCGATGGTGCGCGACTTCGACACCGTCAGCTTTTTATAAGCAATGTGAAAGCCCTTGATTTCGAGCACCCGGCCCGGAAACGTCCGGTCGAGCAGCGTAAAGGCCCGCGCGCTGCTCACCACGCGCACGTCGTGGCCCTGCGCTAGTAGCCAGGCAATGAGGACTTTGCTGCGCGTGGCGTGGCCTAGGCCCTCGCCGGGCACACCGTAGAGAATGGTCATTGTTCTACTTAAGTAATATCGATTGTCATGGCGAGCGCAACGAAGTGGAGCGCGGCCATCTTTCCTGGTCGCTCGCTTTGCTGAGTCACGTACCCAACGGCAAAGGAAAGATGGCCGCGCTCCACTTCGTTGCGCTCGCCATGACAAATGGCTTTTTTACTGCACCAGCAGCTTGCCGCTGTGGCTGCTACCCCCCGCTTCGAGCTGCACGAGGTAGAGGCCGGCGGGCAGGCCCTGCAGGGGTAGGGGCACCTGGCGCGGGCCGGCCGGCTGGGGTTGCTGGCTGAGCACGGTGCGCACGAGGCAGCCTTTTTCGTCCAGGATGCGCAGGCTCACGGGGCCGGGCAGGGGTAGGGAGAAGCTGGCGGTGGCCGCGCCCAGCTCGGCCGGGTTGGGGTGCAGCAGGAAGTCGGTGCCGGGGCTGGTGGGGCCCACGGGCACGGCGGCGCGGGTGGCCAGGGCCACGGCCTCGTCGCCGGCGCGGTACGGAATGACGTCGAAAAAAGCCAGCAGCATCTCGTCGCTGGTGTTTTCGCCCCAGGTCACTTGCTTGGGCGGCGAGTTGGGCTGGCGCGGGTTGTTGGCGGTATTGTCGTAGGTGATGTCGGCCTCCAGGCGCGCGCCGGCCGGGATGCGCTGCATGGTGGGGAAGCGGTAATTGCCCTGCCAGCGGAAATTCCAGTCGTCGATTTTGAGCAATTTAATCGTGTCGCCGCCGGGCCGGATGGCCCAGATTTTCCAGCTCTTGCCCAGTAAGTGCGCGTGGGGCAGCACCGAGAGCAGGCTCACTTCCTGCGATACCGGCCAGCTGTAGTGAAAGGTCTTGACCTGCCCGGCCGGAATGACAAACGGCCCGTTGGTGAGGCCGATAACCGGCTGAATAACCGGCTGCGTGGCCACGTAGCGCGTCACCGGCTGGCGGCTAAAAAAGATATTGACCACCGACGAGTCGGTTTGGGCCACGCTGGTAGGGCCGTAGTGCACCTGCACCAGCAGCCGGGCGTGGCGATACAGCTTTTTGCCCAGCCCGCTGGGGTAAAAGCGCGCCTGGTTGCCGGGCACCCAGCCCGCGAAGTTGTCCTCGACGGTGGTGAAGCCGAAGCCGCCGAAGCTGGTGTAGCCGTAGCCGGGGTCCTGGGCATCGCGCACCTCGCCCCGGCTGGTGGTGTCGAGGCCGATGATGGCGTGGTGCACCAGCCGCTTATTGCCGGGCCGAAATTCGATGGCCGCGATGTCCTGGTCGGCCGCCAGCGTCACGGGCAGCACGAATACCCGGTATAAATCCTGGTTAGTGCCGGGCACCGTGAAGGTCTGCCGCATGGGCACCACCAGGTCGGGCGTGCCGAGCTGCGAGCCCGTGGGGAAAGTGGGTACCGGCGGCGCCAGCGCGGGGTTGCCTTGCGGCATGCCGCCGCTCACCCAACTCTTAATGCTGGCGATTTCGCTGGCGCTCAGCGTGTTTTCGTCGAGGTAGTGGCGGTAGGTAGGGTCGGGTTTCCAGGGCGGCATGTAGCCTGAGCCCGTCACGGCCGCGATGGTGGTGCCCCGGCTGGCCACGTCCGGGTAGCTGAGCAGCGAAAACGGCGCCACCTCGCCCGGCCGGTGGCAGCGCGCGCAGTGCGAATAAATAATGGGCGCGATGTGCTCGCTAAAATTGAGCTGCGTGGCCTGCGCCCGCGCCGAGGGGGGTAGGGCCCAGCCGATTAAAAACAGAAAGAGTAAAAATAATCTTGCCATAATACCGTTTATTGACTGACTAACTGAAAGATAGTGCAATTTCTGGTTTTGGCTAAGGTGCTGCTCCGGCCTGTTTGGTAGGCAGTCCTACCCCCCCTCGGCGGCCGATAAGCCTATAGCCCGGCTTTTTCGATGAAGCAGCCCACGGCCTGGGTGCGGGGCACGGCCACGGCGCGGCCGGCGGCCAGGTCGGTGAGGGCATCGGCCAGCTCGTGGTGCTGGCTGAGGGTGCGGCGCTGGCCCAGGGCCACGTACTGGTCGTCGAGGCGGCCCTGGTAGAGGATGGTGCGGCCATCGGCGGCCACTACCACGGCCTCGGGCGTGGTGTGGGCGCCGAGCTGGCGCGTCAGGCGCTGGCCGGCGTCGGGCTGCGCGGCAAAGGGTAGGGCGTAGGTGCGGGCAAACTCGGCCACGCCCGCCGCCGTGGTGCCCGGCGCCGGAAACACGCCCACGAAGCGCACGCCCAGCGGCGCATACTGGCGATGCAGCGCCCGCAGCGGCAGGGCAGCCTGCTGACTGATGGGGCAGGTTTCGGCCAGAAAAACGTACACCGTGAGGGGTAGGCGCGGGGCCGCCGGGCGGGCCGCGCCGGCCAGCAGGCCCACGCCCAGCAGCAGTAGCGCTAAAATTTTAGCGGAGAAAAAATGCCGCCTGGCATACGCTGGCCGGGCGCCGGGCAGTTTAGCAACGCCGCCGGGCCCGGCGCGGCCGGCCGCGCCAGGGTGCCGGGGCTTGGCCCGGTTTTCGTATTGCGGAGCGGGAGTTTCGCTTTTTATTTCTGCACACATGCGTATTTCTGCTGCTTCTGTTGGGCTGGGTCTGGCCCTGGTGGCTTCGGCCTGCACCGCGCCGCGCGGCATCACGACCTCGGGCAAGGTAACGCCCCAGGGCGAATTTAGACTGGCTTACAACCAGGGCTTCAACGTGGGCTCGGCGCCGCTTAGCAAGGCTGGCACGGCCGTGCGCGACGCCGCCAGCCAGCTCGGCAGCCAGGCCGCCCGCGGCGACACCGTGCGCTACTCGGGCACCGTGAGCAACGTGCAGGCCGCCGCCCTAGCCTACCTCCTCGACCCCGTGCAAACCACCGCCGACCTCAGCATCCGCTACGGCGTGGTGCCGCGCCTCGACGTGGGCTACAAGTACGCCTTTGGCTCGCACGTGTTCGATACCCAATACCAGCTGCTGGGCCCCACCGGCTCGATTGAAAACCCCGAGCGGGGCGCGGCCAGCGGCACCACCTACGCCAGCATCGGGCTGCAATACGCCATTCAGCGGGCGGCGCTGCCCAGCCTGCCGTTTCTCAACAACCTCAACAATCTGCTGGGCCTCTCGGCCACGCGCCACGATATTCTCATTCCACTCACCGTCAGCCAGTCGTTTGGGCCCGAGGAAAGCATTGGGGCCATCAGCTACGGCGCGGTGTACGCGCACTCGTGGGTGAGCTACGGCTTCACGCCCAGCAACTTATACAACCGCGCCGGCACCGGCGTGCTGCCCGCCCTCGACCGCCAGAGCCGCAATTTCTCGTCCTACGGCCTGTTCCTGAACCTCAAGCTGGGCTACAAGTACGTGTACGTGGTGCCCGCCGTCAGCCTCTATTACCAGAACTACGGCGACTACACCCTGCTCGACGGCAGCACCACGTCGCTCAGCGGCGTCACCGTCATTCCGTCGCTAGGCCTGCAGTTCCGCATCCCCAATATGTCGCGCTAGGGGGTAGGGCCTGGCTAGGCCGGCTCGCCTGCCGCCCCGCCGGCTACCACCGTCAGCATATCGGCGGGGCTGAGGTAGGTGCGGGCCAGCTCGCGCAGCTCGGCGGCCGTGGTGGCCTGGGTTTGGTGCACCAGGTGGGGGTAGTAGTCGGGGCGCAGGCCTTGCAGCACCACGTAGCGGTGGCGGTCGGCCTGCTCAAACACCGTGGCCGACTCGCCCAGCAGCTTGCCCAGGGTATAGTTTTTCACGGTTTCCAGCTCGTCGTCGGCCAGCAGCTCGGTTTGCAGGCGGGTGAGTTCAGCGGCGATTTCAACGCGCGTGGCCTCGGCGCTCTCGCCATTCACGTCGGTGCCGATAACCAGCGTGGCGGCGCGCTCGCGGGCCACCACGCTGGCATGAATGCCATAGGTAAAGCCCTTGTCCTCCCGAATGTTACGCATCAGGCGCGAGCCAAAATAGCCACCCAGGATTTTGACCAGCAGCAGCAGCTGAGGCGTTTGCTCGCCGGTGAGGGCCGGCCAGTGCCGCCCCACCCGCAGCGAAGCCTGCATGCTGCCCTCGACCGCCACCGTCACCAGGCCGGTGGGGGCGGTGGGGCTGGCGCAGGGGGGTAGGGCCGGCACCGCCGCCGCGCCGCCCGCCGCCGGCTGCCACTGGCCCAGCTGCGCGGCCACGGCCTCGGCATAAGCTTCAATGTCGCCGCTCAAAAAGATTTCGGCGCCGGCCGGAGTATAGGCCGCCGCGTGAAAGGCGCGCAGCTGCTCACTAGTCAGCTCGTTGAATGAGACTTCGTCGAAGGGCCGGCCGTAGGCCGAGGCTTCGCCAAATAGCTGGCGGTTAAACTCTTCGCTGGCCCGGTAGCTGATTTTGCGGTGTTCCACGCGCATGTTCTGGCTGATGCGGGTTTGCAGCAGGCGCAGCTCATCGGCCGGAAAAGTGGGCGCGGCCAGCACTTCCAGCACCAGCGGCAGCAGGGTGGGCAGGTGGCGCGCCAGGCAGTAGAGCGTGAGCGTGGCGCGGTCGGGCCCGGCCTCGCAGTCGAGCGAAGCCCCGTAGAAGGCCACCTCGTCGGCCACTTGGCGGGCCGTGTGCGTGGCGGTGCCCTCGGCCAGCATGCGGGCCGTGAGCTGGGCCAGGCCGGGTAGGGGCTCGTAGCACTTGCCAGCGGGCAGCACCACTTGTAGCCGCAGCACGGGTTGGGCGGCGTTGGCCAGCAGGTGCAGGCGCGCGCCGTTGGGCAGCAAGCGCACCCGCGGGGTAGGCAAGATAATCTGGGTGAGCGGGAAGGTGGGCGGGGGCTGAAGTCGGTTGAGCACGAGCGGGGGCTAGGTAAGGGCGGGAGGACGCGGCCACGGCCGCCACCTCCCGCAAAATAACAGCGCGCACCTACGTTTGCTTAGCATAAGCAGATTGCTCTCTTTGGTTTTTTGCCGCGCCGGGCGGGTTCCTCCGGCCCCAAAAACGGGCGCCTACCCCCCGCTAAACAGCTGAGGGGCTGGCCTCCGCTCGGAAGCCAGCCCCTCAGCTGTGGAGGCCCGTGGGCCACCGGTAAAATTAATTGGGCAGCGTGCCCTGGGTGCCGCCCGCGCCCTTCTCGTCGAAGGCGTCGGCCAGCTTGTTCAGGTTGAAGTGCAGCGATACCCGGATGGTCTGGGCCAGCGGGTTGGCCTGCGAGTTGGGCACCAGGTAGGTGCCATCGACGCCAAACACCGACAGGCGCGCCCCCAGGCCAAAGCTCAAATACTGGCGGGCGCCCACGTGCGGATTCTCGTAGAAGTAGCCCACCCGCGCCGCAATGGTATTGTTGTACCAGTACTCAGCCCCCGCGTGCAAATTAATTTCCTGTAGTTGCCCCTTAAAGCCGTTCGGCGCATCGCTAAACGAGTTGAAGATGCCCTGCACGATGCCCTGCTGCTGCCGTTCGGTATTGGTTTGCTTCACCCGCGCCACTTGCGCCGCGTTGCTGGGGTCGTAGGGGTCTTCCCAGTAGGGCGAAGGCACCAGGAGCTTGGTGGCATCAATGGCCAGGGTAATTTTATTGAACGAGTCGATTTCGCGGGTGATGGCCGTGCCCAGGCGCAGCGTGGTGGGTAGGAAGCTGGAGTTGGTGGCGTCCACGTACACCATCTTATTGCCGATATTCGAAATCGAAAGGCCGTAGGCAAAATTGTAGATGCCCGCGCCGAGGGTGGCATCCTTGGTGTAGTAGAGGCCCAAGTCGGCGGCGAAAGAGTTGCCGGCCTGCGCGTCGTTGCCCGAGTAGTTGCCCACCAGGTTCGAGCGCACGTAGCGGGCCGTGATGCCCACGCCGAAGTTCTCGCCCAGCTTCTGGCCATACGAGGCCGTCACGGCATATTCCTTGGGGTTGAACGAGCCGTTGGGCAGGTTGTTGCCGGTGCGGTAGTCAATCTGGCCCAGGTTGAAGTACAGCAGCGAGGCCGCGAACGCGCCGCGCGTGCCCACCTTGCCGTAGCCCGAGAGGTAGCTCAGGCTCATGTCGTCGGTGACCTGGCGCAGCCAAGGCGAGTACGACGGCGAGAAGGCGTATTTATACTCCACGAAGCCCAGCTTGCCGGGGTTGTAGAAGGCCGCGTTGGCGTCGGGCGAGGTGGCCACGCCCGCGTCGCCGAGGGCCGCGCCCCGCGCGTCGGGGCTCAGCGTGAGAATGGGCACCGCCGTAGTGATGGTGTGCAGGTCGGCGGTGGCCACCTGGGCCAGAGCGGCCGGCGCGGCCAGCAGCAACAGCGCCGGCGCGAAGCCTAGCGTACGAAAAAAGGTCATAAGATGGAGTAAAGAACTAGATACTATTAGGATAGCTGGTGAAGGGTAAAACGTTGCAACAAAAACCGGACTAGCTGCCGGGCCCTACCCCCGGCGCGCCGCCTGGGCCGCCCGGTGGGGGGTAGGGCGGGGGTTAATTCAACAAAACTAGCTTCTCAAACTTGGTGGCGGCCTGGCCGTCGGGCGTGCGCACGCTCACGCGGTACACGTACACGCCCCGCGCCAGCTGGTCGTTGTAGTCGTCGCGGCCGTTCCAGGTCAGGGCGGGGTCTTGCAACGTGCTGGGCATGTGGGCAGTACTGGCGGGGTAGTTGGCGCGCAGCGTTTTCACGAGGCGGCCGGCGATGGTAAAAATCTGCACCTGCACATCCAGCTCCTGGCCGGCGCGCGTCTGGTCGAAGTGAAAGGTGGTGATGTTGCTGAACGGGTTGGGATAATTGAGCACGTGCGTGAGCGCCAGCTCGGCCGACTGCTCCACGATAAAGTCAACCGTGCCTTCCGCCGAATTATTGTGCGTGTCCCAGGCTTTCAGGCGAATGGTGTGCGGGCCGGGCGCCAGGTCTTTGTAGAGGTAGCGCACCAGGCCGGTGCGGAAGTTGTCGACGTCGGTGGTGTAGGCGCTGTTCACCACCACCAACTTGCTGGGGTCGTTGTCGATAGTGGCCGTGATGTCGTGCCCAATGCCCGCGCTGGAGGTATTAATGCCCGACTCATCCTTGAGCCTGGCCAGCAGGTAGGGGGTAGGGCTGGTGCTGGCGCCCGACACGAACGAGCTGTCGTTGGGCGTTTCGGTGGTGTTCAGCCACAGGTGCACCAGCGGCGGTCGGGTGTCGGTGGCGGCCTTGCGCGAGGCGCCGCCCACCGGCGCCAGCTGGTAGCCCTGGGCGTCCACCTTGTTCACCAAGTCCTGGGCGTAGAGGCTTATTTTGCCCAGCCCCACGTTGTAGGCAATGTCTTTGGGCACCACGAACCGCACCATAAAACGCCCGGCCCGCACCGTGGCCTGCCCGCCGTAAATCACGTTTTCCTGGGTCTGAACCGGCGTCGGCGCGCTTTGGTCGCCCAGGGTTTGCACCGTCACCGGCTTGTCAAAAATGGTGATGTCGGCCGTGCCGCCGAAGGTGGTGTTCAGCACGCCGCCCCGCTCGATGTGGCCGCTCAGGCGCATCTGGCCCAGCGCTTGCAGGGTGTCGAGGCTGAGGGCCACCGACTGCACGCGCCGGCCATTAATGGAGTCGAGCACCACGCGCTGGCTGGGGTAGGCGAGGCGGGTGGTGGGGTCGGCCAGCAGGGTGTAGTTGCGGTTGTTGAGGTCGCCGCCCACCGCCAGGTTCTTGGCCGTGCCGGTGGCGAAGCCCAGGTAGGGCAGCGTGCCGGCCGCGTTGCGCCGCAGTATCTGGTTGTAAAAACTATCTACCAGCTGGGTGTTAAAATTGGAATACACCACCCGCGTGGTGGTGAACAAGCCCACCGCGCCGCCCGTGCTGTTGTCGGTCAGCACCTGCTCGCCGGCTGAGGTAAAGTCGGGGTTGTCGTAGGTGCTCAGGTCGCAGGTGCCGGTCACGAAAAACGTGAGGCGGTGCTGGTTTTGCAGCGCCAGCAGCGACGCGTTGGTGATAATCTGCTCGTCGGCCAGGCCGCGCGGGCCGCCGTGGCCGGTGTAGCCAATCAGCAGCGAGCCCTGCTCCAGGGCCTCGTCAATGGCCGCCACCGCCGCCGGCGAGCGCTGCCCGGCCGCCGTGCTCACTTGCGGAAACAGGTCGAGGTAGTCTTTGCGCAGGTTGTAGGCCGGCTCATCCTGGCTGATGGTGGGCGCGAAGGTCTGCTCCGAATCGTTGACGAACAGGTTGCTGTCGCCATCGTCGGCGGTGAGCGTGATGCGGTTGCGCCACTTGCCAAAGCTGGCCGGCGTGTCGTAGTCAATGATTTTATCGACCACCTGCTGGGCCTGGGTGGCGTTGGTTTTATCGCCCACCGGCGGGCGCACCGGCAGCCGCCCAATGCCAATATCGGTGGCTTCAAACGTAACGCCCGATGACTCAATCCAGTCGCCCTCCGTGTCATCGAGCAAGCCGTAGTAGTCCTCCGACGAATAGCTGTTTTCGCCCTCCACGTTGTCGCGGCCGCCGCTCACCGGCAAAAACGACTCGCGCGACTCGTAAGTCGGCACGAAATTCTGGTTGGCCGCGTCGAAGTTGGCGGTGGTGGTGAAGGGCGCGCGGTCGGCCCACCAGGTCGGCTCCTGCGTCTTGTCGTTGTAGGGCGACGACTTGTAGTCAAACGACGCATCGCCAAACAAGAGCAAGTAATTGCGCCGGCTGCTGGGGTCGGGGTTGCGGTCGTACACCTGCTTCATCAGGTCGCGGATGGCCGTGGCATCCTGCGCGCCCGAGCTGTATTCGTTGAAGACCTCCCTGGTCGTGACCACGGCCACGTTCAGGCCGTTGTAGTCGCGGCGGTGGTCGGCCAGCCGCTGCGCCTGGGCCCGGAAGGGGGGGTAGGCCACAATCACCATGTCGAGCTTACCATCGGTGTTGAGGGCGTGCAGGTTCTGGTTGGCGATTTTACCAAACAGCCGGGGTGTGTCGAACGTGCCCGTGGGCTGCACGGCCACAAACTCGCGCAGCGAGTCGGTGTAGGCCGCGAAGCTGCCGTTGGCGTCGAGGGTCTGGGCCTGGGGCCGGCGCGGGTTGGTGGTTTCCCACACCAGCGCGCCGCCCGCATTGGCCACCGTGAAGGTGCCCACCGTGCCCGCCCCGCGCTTGTAGTTCAGGGAATTGAACTCCAGGTACGAGGCGCTCAGGCGCAGCTGGCGCTTCACCACCAGCTCCAAATAGTCGAGGTAGCCGGTGCCGTTGCCGTCAAACGAGCTGAACGTCAGCGTTACCTTGGGGTCAGTGAGGCCGGCCGGCGTCAGCGTGGTGAAGGTGCGGAAGTCGTTGGTGGCCACCGCCGTAAACGGGCCGATTGGGATAGCACTCAGTTGCGAAGTGCCCAGCGCGCTTCCTCCCAGCGCCACCTGGAAGCTACTGGTTAGTGAGGGTAGTGCCATAGCGGCCGTGGCCACCGTCAGGCGCAGCGTGTCGCCGGCCACCAGGTCGGCCAGCGGCTGGTTGCCATCGCCGCTGAACACGAAGTCCTTGGCCGTGCCCACCTTAAACGACTCGCCCAGCCAGCGCCGGCCCGAGCGCAGCACGTTCACCAGGTCGTGCTCGTAGTAGCGGCGGTCCAAGAACGTGGTGATGGCCGCGCCCTGCGGCGCCCTGGCCGGGGCCGCCACCGTCGGGATGCGCCGCCCATTGCTGCTGCCCACCCGAATGAAGTAGTAGGCCGTATCCGAAAAAAAGTTGTTGACGTGCTTGAAGCGCCCGCCCTCGCCCAGCAGCCCGTACAGGCCCGGCTGCGACTGCTGCGCCGCCCGGCCCGGCTGGCTGGCCCGCCAGGTGTGCGGCCCCCTGGCATAGAACAGCAGGTACTCGTCGCTGCCAAACACGTTATCGGTATTGCCCTTGAAATACAGGTTGTTCTCCACCAGGTCGTCGGGGCGCGGGGTTGCATTGGCCTGCGGCAAGAGGCCCGTGGCGTTGCCATACAGCTGCACTTTGTTGGGGTCGACCGACGCGGGCAGGCCCAGCTTCTGCAGGGCTGCCAGGTCGAGCTTATACACGCCATTGCGCGGTACCCCGATTTTATACCAGTCACCGCTGCTCAGCACCGAAGTTTGCGCAAAGCTATGGGTGGCATTCGTGCGACTGGTTGCCGCGCCGCCGTCCGCCGCCTGGTAGGCGTAGGTAAAGGACAGCAGGCGCTCGGCTTGGCCGGTTTGGGGGTTGCGGCGCACCGGCTTCAGCAGCACGTAAGTGTAGGGCCGGCGGGCCTCGGTGCCCGTGCGTAGCGTCAGGGTGGGGGTGGGGGGTAGGGCGGCGCTGCCGAGCAGCTTCGCGTCGGCGGCCGAAAAGGCCTCGTACACGGCGTCGCGCAGCTCGCCGGCGCTCACGGTGCCGGGCACGCGCAGGGTGTAGGTGCCCACCACCTCGGTGGGCCCGTGGTAGGCGCCCACGAAGCTGGGCACCCGGCGGGGCTCGGTGTCGGGGCTGGCGCTGGGGCTGCGCAGGCCCGCGTACACGGTCCAGCTCAGCCGCACGGGCACGGTCTGCGCGGTGCCGCCAACCTGGGCGCGGGCGGGTAGCACCAGGCCCGCCAGCAGCCCCAGCAACAGCAACGAGAAGAAGTTTCGCATAAACAAACCTGCTAAGGCACTACTCAAGAAAAACCGTTGGTCCCTACCCCTCTAGCTATATACAGGCTAACAGCGGAGCCCACCAACTTATTGCGGACCGGCGGCACTGGTTTCGGCGGCGTCGCGGCTGCGCACCCGGCCGGGCACCGAGAGCAGCACGTAGAGCAGCACCGCCAGGGGAATGCCCGCCGCCCGCAGCGTGGCTACCAGCACCAAAGCGAGACTTACAAAAATAAACCGCCGCCGGTTTCCCAGCCACCGCAGATTCTTGAATTTCAGGGCGAAAAGCGGCAATTCGGCTACTAGTAAGCCGGAGAGCATCACCGCCAATCCTAGCAGCAGCCAGGGGTTCAGAATAATATTTTTCACCCCGAACTGGTCATTAGCTAAAATGAGCGGCAGCGAGGCTACTACCAGCGTGCAGGCAGGGGTAGGGAGACCGATAAAGGAGGTCGTCTGCCGCGTGTCGTTGTTGAACTTGGCAAGGCGCAGCGCTGAGAAAATGGTGATGAGAAAGGGGAGATACAGCGCTACATAATAGAGCCAAGCTGCCGGACCTACTACAATATGCCAGCCTGGCCGGTCAATGCCTGCTGCTGCATCTGTTGCCTGCCCCATCAGCTTGTATAAAATCGCCCCCGGCACCACCCCAAACGATACCATATCGGCCAGCGAATCGAGGTCCTTGCCGATGGGCGACGACACGCGCAGCGCTCGCGCCAGCAGCCCGTCGAAGAAGTCGGCCACGGCCGCCGCGCCCACCAGGTAGGCACCCAGCACCAGCTCGCCCCGGAAGATGAACGTGAGCGCCAGGCACCCGCACAGCAGGTTGAGGCAGGTGACGGCGTTGGGTATGTGTCGTTTCAAGAGCGTAGCGGCTGGGCGATAAAGAGGGGGGTAGGGCGGGGCCAGGGCAAAAATGCTACGTCAAAAACGGGTTGCTGCGCCGCTCCGCGCCGATGGTGGTGGTGGGGCCGTGGCCGGGGTGCACCACCGTTTCGTCGGGTAGGGTAAACAACTCGCTTTCAATGCTTTGCAGCAGGGTAGGGAGGTGGCCGCCCGGCAGGTCGGTGCGCCCGATGCTGCCCCGAAACAGCACGTCGCCCCCAATCAGCTGCCCGCCCGCCGCATCATACAGCACCACGTGGCCGGGTGCGTGGCCCGGTGCAAAGCGCACTTGCAGCTCGCTTTCGCCTAGCTCCACCACCTGGCCGGCCGCCAGCTCGCCGGTGGGCTCGGCCGGCTCGTAGGCCGCGAAGCCGTAGGGCCCGGCGTAGGTGGGCACGGCGCGCAAAGTGGGCAGGTCCAGGGTGTGCAGCAAAAACGGAATGCCCGGATATTCCTTCAGCACGAAGGCATTGCCGAGCACGTGGTCGATGTGGGCGTGGGTATTGAGCAAAAACTGCACATCTAGCTTCTCCGCCTCGATGTAGTCGCGCAGCGTCTGCTGCTCGGCCTTCGAGTAGGCGCCGGGGTCCACGATGGCCGTGGCGCGCGTGACCTCGTCGATGAGCAGGTAAGTATTTTCGCTGAAAGCGTTGAACGTGAAAGGGACAATCCGAAGCATCCGGCAAAGGTAGCTTGGGGGATAATGAGTAGCGGTAAATAGTGAAAGAACGTCATGCTGAGCTTGTCGAAGCATCTCGCTCACGCCGTTGGGTTTAGTAATTCAACGGCGCGAGCGAGATGCTTCGACAAGCTCAGCATGACGTTCTTTATATTCCCTACCCCCTACAGCATGACCGACTACGATTACTTGCTCATCGGCCACGGTATTGCCGGGGCGGTGCTGGCCCGCGAGCTGCGCGGGCGCGGCCACCGCGTGCTCGTCTACGACGAGCCCCGGCCCGACGCCGCCTCGCGCGTGGCGGCCGGCCTCATGAACCCCGTGGCCGGCAAGCGCTTCGCCCTCACCTGGCGCGCCCTCGAAACCCTACCCCCCGCCGTGGCCTACTACCAGGCGCTGAGCCAGGAATTGGGCGAAGAATATTTCCAGAACGCGCCCATTCTCAAGGTCTTTGGCTCGGCGCAGGAGCAGCAGCAGATGCTGGCCCGCGCCGCCGATGACCCCTGGCAGGGTTTCGTGGAGAAGATAGAAACGGCGCCTATTATCCGGCCGGGGCTGCTGGCCCCGCACGGTGGCGCGTGGCTGCGCGGCGGCGGCCACCTGCGGGTCGAAGCCCTACTCGCCGCGCTGGCCGAGGGGGGTAGGGCGGAAGGCTGGCTGCGCGAAGAAACTTTTAATTGGGAAGCCCTCGTTAGCGGCGGCACGGGCGTGCGCTATGCCCCTGGGCAGGTGCGCGCCCAGCGCGTGGTGTGCTGCCAGGGTGCGGCCGCGCTGGCGAGTCCGTACTTCGGCTGGCTGCCGCTCACCCCCAACCAGGGCGCGGTGCTCGACGTGGCGGTGCCCGGCCTTGGCGCGGCGCAGGTTCTCAATCGGGGAGCCTACGTGGTGCCGGGGATAGTGGCCGGGCAGTTTCGGGTGGGCGCGACGTATCGCTGGCCGCCCTTTGCGGAGGTGCCCGACGATGGCGACCAGCGCGAGCTGGCCGGCCGCCTGGCGGCGCTCACCGACCTCCCTTTTGAGGTGACGGGCGAGCGGCGCGGGGTGCGGCCCGCCGTGCGCGACCGCCGCCCGCTGCTGGGCCGCCACCCCGCCCTGCCGTGGCTGAGCCTCTTCGGGGGCTTTGGCTCGAAGGGCGTGAGCCTGGCCCCGCGCCTGGCCGCGCAGCTCGCCGATTACCTCGACGGTAGTGGCGAGCTGTGGCTCGACGTTAACTTAGCCCGCTACTACGCGCTTTATCAGGCGGCGTAACTTACCTGTCCGCCCGGACACCAGACCCGCCCCGTGCGGCGTTACCCTAAAAAACTGCCCTACCGGCGCGCCGGGCGGGTTGCTGCCTGCCTCGTTTCGTTCTTCCCGCTCGTAATTCTGACCCCGTTTGCTGTGAATTTTTTCCATCTTTTTCGCCGGGATGCTGCCGGCCTAGCCCAGGGCCGGGCGGCCCTGGTAGTGTCTTTGCTCGTGCTGGGGGGGGTAGGGGCCGTGCCCGCCCGCGCCCAAACCGCCCAGGAACCCTTTGGCCGGGTGCGCATTCAGTACAAGAAGTTGAACTGGCAGGAATTTTCGACCCAGAATTTTAACGTCTTTTTTTACGAAGGCGGCGAGGCCAGCGCCCGCCGCACGGCCGAGTACGCCGAGCAGGAGCTGCAGCGCATTACGGCGCTGGTGGGCTACTTCCCCTACAGCAAGACCACGCTGATGCTCTACAACTCGGTGGGCGACCTGCGGCAGAGCAATATTGGCCTGCCCGTGCCCAACGCCGTGAACGGTGGCGAGGCCCAGCTGACGCGCCAAACTAAGGTGGAAGTGGCCTTCACGGGCCGCCAAACCGACTTCAAGCGCGAGCTGAGCTACCAGATAACCCAGGTGCTGCTCAACGACATGATGTACGGCGGCTCGCTGCGTGAGGTGCTGCAAAGTAACTACCTGCTGCAGCTGCCCGACTGGTTTATCAGCGGGGCGGCGTCGTACGCGGCTGAGGGCTGGAGCGTGGACATGGACGCCTATATGCGCGACATGGCGCGCCAGTATCCGACCGGCAACCGCACGGCGCCGTTTTTTGTGCGCAACCAGCGCCTGGCAGGCCACAGCATCTGGAACTACATCGCGGAGCGCTACGGCTACGGCACGGTGCAGAACGTGCTGAACCTCACGCGCATTACCCGCGACGTGGAGGTGGGCATCTCGTCATCGCTGAACGTGCCGTTCAAGGTGTTTTTGCGCAACTGGGTTAATTATTACCGCGACATCAACCACGGCGAAACCCTGTCGGCGCTGGTGGTGCCCACCGAGGCCAATCGCCTCAGCACCCGCAACAAGCGCGGCCTCGACGTGTATTCGCAGCCCGTGTTCAGCCCCGATGGCCAGCACCTGGCCTACGCCGCCAACGAGCAGGGCCGCTACCGCGTGGTGGTGACCGACCGCAACGGGGCGCACCGCCGCACCATCTTGCAGGGCGGCTACCGCACCCCCGACCAGCAAGTAGAAACCCGCCTGCCGGTGCTGGCCTGGCGCGGCAACGCGCAGCTGGCCGTGGCCGAGATGACGCACGGCCGCATGGCGCTGCACGTGCACAACACCACCGGCCTGGCCGTGCTCGACCGCGTGCGCGGGGCCATCAACCTGCGCCAGCCGGCCACCATCTTCGCGCCCTACGACCAGGTGCTCGACATGAACTACTCGGCCGATGGCAAGGCGCTGGTTTTCACGGCGGTGAAGAATGGCCAGAATGATATTTACCTGCTGCGCGCCGGCAGCCGCCAGCCCGAAAAGCTGACCGACGACCTGTTTGACGACCAGCAGGCGGTGTTCTTGCCCAATGGTCAGGAAATCGCGTTCAGCTCGAATCGCTACCTCGACTCGACGGGGCAGTCCCGGCCGGCTACGTTCCCCAACGTGGTGAACAACTACGACCTCTTCATTTGCCACCTCGACGGCCGCGCCGTGCCGATTGAGCCGCTGGTGAGCACCATCTCGAACGAAACCCGGCCCCGGCCGCTCTCCGACGACGAGATTGTGTACCTGGGCGAGGAAAACGGTATCCGGGGCCTGTACCGCTACTCGCGCAAAACCGGCCAGCACCAGCCGGTGAGCAGCTTCGCTACTAATATCCAGGACTTTGACTACAGCCTGCCGCAGGGCACGCTGGCCTTCGCGGCGCAGGTGCAGGCCCGCGACCTGCTCTACCTCTATCCTAAATTTGAGCTGCCCGCCAGCCTGACACTCGGTAAAACCGCCCGCCAGCAAATTCTGGAATCGCGCTCGCGGCCGGCCCCCGCCCCGGTGCGGCCGGCGGCCCCTACCCCCCCCACGCCGGCCGCTGCGGCCACCACTGCCACGACTACCGGTGGCGGCGATACTAGCTCCGTGGCTACTGCGCCCACCGGAACAGCGCCGGCCACGACTACGCCCGCGGCGCCTACCCCCGCTACCACGGCCGCCACGGCGCCCAAGCGCAGCAGCACCGCCCCGCTCAACCCCAATAATTACCAGTTTGAGGAAGACGAGGACGTGGCGCCCATCCGGCCCCGGCGCAATGCCAAGGCTCCGGTGGTGAATGCGCCGCGCACTGCCACGCCCACCATCACGGGGCCGTATAAATACGATACACGCTTTATGGCCGATAACCTGGTAACGGGCATCGCCATCGACCCGCTGCTGGGCTTTGGGTTGTCGCTGCAAGCCAATTTGTCGGATGCGTTTGAAAATCACCGCTTTCAGGCGGGGATTTTTGGGAAGCTCGACCTGCGTACCAGCAACATCAACGTGTCGTACACCAACGTGACGCAGCGTTTTGACTGGAGCATCGCGTACCAGAAGCAGGCGTATTTTTTTGACCCCAATGGCTCGGGGCAGCAGCTGCGCTACGGCCGCCACTCCATCGCGCCCACCATCGCCTACCCCCTCACGCACAACCTAAGCCTGCGTGGCGGCCCGCGCTACGACAATATTTCGCGCTCGCTCACGGGTACGGCCTCGACAGAGCTCGACCAGACGCGCAACTACGCGGGCTACAACGCGGAGCTGGTGTTTGATAACTCGCGGGTGACGGGGGTGAACATGCTGGTGGGCACCCGCCTGAAGGCCGGCGTGCTCCAGATGAACGACGTGAGCAGCAAGGCCAATAGCTTCGGCAAGCTCTACATCGACCTGCGCCACTACCAGAAAGTTCACCGCCAGATAATCTGGGCCAACCGCGCCAGCTACGGGCAGTTTTTTGGCAACGCGCAGTCGGGCGCCAACCCGCAGATTTTTCGCCTCGGCGGCATGGACAACTGGGTGAACCAGAGCTACGCCGACCAGCAGCTGCTGACGCCGGCCGGCCAGAGCGTGCCCGACCCCACTACCCTGTTCTACCAGCAATTCGTGACCAACCTGCGGGGCTTCAACCTGAGCACGCGCACGGGGTCGCGCTACGTGCTGTTCAATAGTGAGTTGCGGATTCCGATTGTGCAGTACCTGGCCAACCGGCCCATCTACTCGGGCTTCTTCCGCAACCTGCAGTTCGTGGGCTTCTTCGACGCGGGCACGGCCTACAACGGCACCAACCCGTTTGGCGAAAATAATTCCAACAATACCATCAAGTTCGGGGGCAATGGCAACATTTTCTCCGGTACGGTCACCAACTTCAACAACCCCATCCTGATGGGCTACGGCGTGGGCGTGCGCAGCACGGTGCTGGGCTTCTACACCAAGTTTGACCTGGCCTGGGCCCGCGAAAACTACGTGACTTCCAAACCCAAGCCGTACTTCACGCTCGGCCACGATTTTTAAGGGGGGTAGGGTGCGGGGCTTGCCCCCGCCCGTCGTTGAACGACCCGCACTGGTTTTGTTCAATGATGGGCGG